>JAYUVP010000142.1:0-12288 GCA_043753995.1 Fibrobacterota bacterium | reverse complement strand
GTTTTTCGCTAGGCCTTTTTTTCACAGCTTGCGATCGCGTGGAAGTCGAGCGTCAGTATCATCCGAATGGGCAATTGGCCGAAGAAAAGGCTCTACTTGTCTTGCCGGATGGCCAGCGTTTGCCTCATGGCTTGCAAGTGCGCTGGCGCCCCGATGGGTCACGCCTCAGCCTGGAAGTCCGAAATCGCGGCCAACGCCAGGGCTATGTCTTGGAGTGGAATGCCTCTGGGCAATTACAGGGCCGCATGGGCTTTCAGGGATCCGCTGCTCTGACGGTACGTTAACCTAAGCGTTACCCTACTCCGGCGGCGTCACTCCCGCCAAGCGCATCAGGTGAATGGCATTGCGCGTGGTGGAAATTCCCGACTGAAGTCGAAAATCGAAGCGTATTTTCCCATCTTCGAAATGCTCGCTGAAATGGCCATTGCGAAATAGGTTGGGATGGCTTTCGGCGAGCCGTCCCAATTCAAGATCATGGGTGGAAACTATGCCCGTACAGCCCAGGCGTGCCAATTGCAGAAGTACCTCTATCGCACCTGCCACCCGATCGACGGAGTTGGTACCCCGAAATATTTCGTCAACGAGAAATAGTACTTGGCCTCCGCTACGGGCGGCATCCAGTAGGCCCCGTAGGCGAAGCAATTCCGCATAAAAAGAAGAAATGCCTTGGTCCAAATCGTCATGCAGGCGCATCGAAGTATGAAGGTGGAATAGGTGGGTAGACAATTCGCGCGCGCAGACCGGTGCCCCTGTATAGGCCATGGCCAAGTTGATACCCACCGTACGTAGCCACGTGCTTTTCCCCGTCATATTCGAACCCGTAAGTATCAAGCCGCAACCGGGATCACCCAGGGTAAAATCGTTGCGGACTCTATCTCTCGATAAGAGGAGGGGATGCCCAAGACTCTCGGCCCGCACAGAGGCTTGCCCGCCTTCCGAGAAGGATGGGAAACACCAATCGGGATTCTCGAAGCGAATGGCAGCAAGACTAGACAGCGCTTCCAAGGTGGCGATGCACTCAAGCCACATCCGCAATGCCTTTCCGCTCCTCAACTTCCAGCCCTGAAAACCGATCAGCCATTGCAAGTCCCAGAGGAATAGGAAATTCAAGACAAAATGAACCAGAGGATTGGCACGGACATCGAGCCATTCCGCGATGGTGACTAGCTCCTGCGCTTGCCTTGATCCCGTAACCTTGCCGTCCTTTACCGTGGCAGCCAAGGCCACCAATCCAGGCCCATTGAATTTCGCTTCTTCTATGAGGCGAAGCATATTCTGATAAGCCTGAAGATTTGTTCGCTGCAGGCAGAGGGAGGCAATGACGGGTTTGCTACGAGCGCTGAACCAGTAAATCACCATGGCATTCAGAAAGGCAGGCAATGCCGCTAAGGCAGGTATGGGAGTGAAGAAGCCAAAGATCAAGGCGCATGCGGGTACGATGAGCCCCCAGGTACGAATCGCTAGAATGGCCACGGGAGCGAACTTGATTCCAGTCTCACCTTCCGCCCAACCCATCAAGTCTTCTGGCTTCTCCTTCGCCCTCACAACCCCCTTGCCAGCCGCTTGAAAATCCTGTCGCCAAATGGCTTGGTTCGCCAACTCCTTCACCATGCTTTGGCGCTTCTCTATTTCCAGCCGCACCGGGGAGCCTACCTTCAAGTACTCCGCTAATTTTTGACGGCCAAGGCAGGTCTCCGCGGCGTTTGTCCATTGGAAAAAAGAGGCGCGCCCGAATAGGTCTAAATCATTGGCATAGGGATGCTTCTCGTCGGCGAATTCATCGCCCCGATCCGCAAAATCTTTCCACTTACCCGTGAGACGAGCCTCACCGGCGACTTGTATGGAATGCAAATAGTCTTCGACGAGAATAGCGCTTTCGATACGCTCATGCCGCAGCACCAGGACCGTGAACGAAATGATACCGAGCACCAAGGCGCCAGCGGTAAGCAGATAAAGGCCCAGATACCCCAATACCAGCACAACAATAAGGCAGCCAATAAAAATGAGAAAACGCGCATTGCTGTGCAAGGCCGAGGCCCGGCGCGCCTTGGCGAGGGAATCGGAATAGTGCTTTCTGCGCGACGCGTAGAAAGCCGCTGGATCTAGGTTGTTTTCTTTTTCTGTGAGCGTCATAGTGTCTTCCAATGCTAACCTCTCCTGCTACGTTACTGCGGAATTATCCGTGCCCGTATGCTTCCTTGAAAACAAAGGCGATCCGATGGAAAAAGTGTTGGAAAAAGAATTGGCCGATCTTCCCGCCCCCGTGCGGGCCGGGGTTACCGGATTTACCACGGCAGCCATTGAGGCCTGTGGCCACGATCTCGTTTCCATCCTCCTATTCGGTTCCGCGGCAGAGGGGCGTTTGCGTCCGACATCGGATGTCAATTTGATAGTGGTTTTAAAGGCTTTCCATCCCACTCGCATCGACGGCCTCCGCGAGGCTTTTCGCCTGGCTCATGCTGCCGTGAAGCTGAATGTGATGTTCCTACTCGAAGCGGAAATAGGCGATGCGGCGGAAGCCTTTGCCGTGAAGTTTTCGGACATTCTCCACCGGTATCGCGTCCTATGGGGCCTCGATCCCTTAGTGGATTTAAAGATTTCGCGAGAAGCGACCATCAGCCGATTGCGGCAGTCCCTCTTGAACTTGATTTTGCGCATGCGCGAACGCTATGCCTTAATCAGCCTTCGGGAAGAACAGCTCACCGCCGTGATCGCCGAAATGGCCGGACCGCTGCGGGGATGCGCTTCCTCTCTTGCTCAACTGGAAGGGGCCACCGAAACTCGTCCCAAAGAAGCCCTGGTGGCTTTGGCTATGAGCTCGCCTGGCGGCCCATGGGCCAAGGCATTGGAGGACATGTCCTTGGCTCGCGAAGACCGAGACTTGCCACCGGGTCGGGCCGCTCAATGCTTCGCTGAATTATTGGACCTAGCCGGAGCCTTGCGCACTCGATCCCAGGCGTTACGGTAAGCCCATGGGCCTGAATCCCTTTGAATTTGCTGGGCCAGCATTTTTGCTTTTTTATTTGGTGACGGGTTCTGCCGTCCTATGGGCTTACCGTTACTGGGTATACTCTCGTGAATCAGAGGGTGAGATTTCCACCTTAGCGCTCACCGACCCTTTTGAAATCGCTTTTCTGCGCGGCGGCCCGCATGAGGCCATACGCATTGCCGTCATTTCCCTGGTAGATAGGGGCCTGCTCAAAGCGAATAAGGATACCTTGAAAACCCAAAGTGACACGTCCAAAGATCAGGTGCGACGCCCTTTGGAAAAGGCCATCTTGGAGCGATTTGTTTCAGCGGATTTGGCTTGGAAAATGTTCGACAATCTAGCCGTATCCAGGGCTGCCGAGGCTTATCGTGACAGCCTCCAAAAGCGGCGCCTATTTGCCGATGACCGAACCATCCGAGAACGCGCCGGACCTTTTTCCATAGCCATGAGCCTTCTATTAGGGCTGGCAGGGTTCAAAATCACCGTGGCTATTTCGAATGGTCGACACAATTTTGTTTTCCTAATGCTTTTGGCTGGGGTGGTCGCATTCATTCTCACTTACATGCTGTTTCGCAAACGGACCGGCATGGGAGATCGTGTCATTGAAGATCTGCAAACGTTGTTCTCGGGGCTCCGGCGACGAGCCCATATGCTAGAACCCGGCGGCATGACCAATGAGGTGGTGTTATTGGCTGCTGTATTCGGCATCCAAGCTTTGAACATGCCGAAGTTTGCATTTGCAAAAAAGCTTTTCCCACAGGCTGCGTCAGGGAATGGGTCGTCGGTAGGATGTGGATCGTCTGGATGCTCCAGCGTGAGCGGGGGCAGTTGTAGCAGCGGCAGCAGTAGCAGCTGCGGCGGTGGTGGGGGCTGCGGAGGCTGTGGGGGTGGCGGCGGTGATTAGAACCGACAAAGTCGGCTTAGGCTGGCGCCCGGAGCTGGCCTCAGCCATTCTTTCCCATCGAGACGAAATCGATGTCGTCGAGGTGCTTTTGGATGGCTATGTGGGAGCTCCCGCGAAGGAAACGCGCGCGTTACGGACCTTGGCCAGCCAAATTCCCGTGACTTATCACGGCGTCGGCTTGGGGATGGCGAGCTCTCACCCCGTGAGCAAACCCCGCGTAGAGCGCATTGCGCGCACGCTGGAAGCTCTGGGTGCCGAAGCCTGGTCCGAGCATCTTTCCTTTGTGCGCGCGGGAGGCTATGAAATCGGCCATTTGGCCGCACCGCCGCGCACCCCATCCACGGTAGAAGGAACCATGCGTAATCTGGATCACATCCGCGCCGTCACCGGATTGGCACCCACCCTTGAGAATATTGCCACCCTCATTCAGCCTCCTGGCTCAGAAATGGAAGAGCCCGAATGGACTAGCGCCATCATGAGGGAATCTGGTTCGGGCATGCTGCTTGATTTGCATAATCTTTATGCCAATGCCCTCAACTCGGGTCTCGATCCGGAAACCTTTATGCTGGGATTTCCTCTGGAATGCGTGACCCAGGTTCACTTGAGTGGCGGCCATTGGATTCCTGAGCCCCCTCGCTTTGCCGCCGAACCCGGCCGCAAACGGCTATTAGACGATCACATTCACGATCCCCCGGATGCAGTCTTTCGATTACTGGGAACCTTGGCGCGCCTCGTCGATCGCCCTCTCACCGTGATTCTGGAACGCGACGGGGCCTATCCTCCGGTGGAAATCCTGCTGGGGCAATTGCGCCGGGCGCGAGAAATTTTGCGCAGTGCGCGCGTAGAACAAGAATGCAAGGCCAGGAAGACATGAGCGCACAAGGATTGGAAACAACCCTAGCCCGCCTCTATGCGGACCCCAATGACCTAACCGCCTTTTTAGCCCACCCCGCGACGATTCTCGATGGAGCGGATTTGTCTCCAAGTGAGCGCATGGCCTTGGAAGGCGTGGACAAGGCTGGACTGGTGATGGCAGCCCGCTCATTCCGAGCGAAGCGAGAGGGATATGCCGCGCGCAAACCTCAAAGCCGCATTGCCCGAATCATGAGGTGGTTGGGGAAGCGCGTCCCCTGACTTAATCTTAGCGTCGATGTTTTTCGACGCGAGTTCCGGGCCCAAGCCCTATCAAGCCGAATTGGCGGCCATGCAAGAAGCCGTTTTAGCAGCTGGCAGCCTTTTGCTTCACATGCGTCATCGCCCCCAAACCGCGACCTCAGCATGGCGAAAAGAAGATCAGAGCTGGGTCAGCGAAGCTGATCATGCCGCCGCTACCTTAATCGATGCCGCCCTGCACAGCGCTTTCCCAGACGCCGCTTTGCTCAATGAAGAAACCTATTTGCAGCATCGCGCCTCGGTTGATTGGCGGCTCGCCCATCGCTGTTTCGTCATCGATCCCTTGGATTCGACCAGCAGCTTTTTGCGCGGGCATCCGCACTATGGCGTCATCGTGGCCCTCTGCGAAGGCGGCGAGCCCGTGGCTGGAGTGACTTATAAGCCCGAGTTAGGTGAGCTCTATGTCGCCGCACGTGGACAAGGCGCCTGGCGCACCTTTGCCGATACTCATGACAAAGCCGATACGCCTCAAGCCTGGCTGCGCGTGCACGTCGCCAAAAGCCAAAGCATTTCCCTGGTGACTTCGCATGGCCGCGTCACCCCTGGCTTGCAAGACTTGCTCCATCGCCTCGGCCAACCGCCCTCGCAACGCATGAGCGGATCGCTCAAAATCAATGAAGTCGCGCGTGGCGAATATACCGCCTTCATTTCCCCGGCGGAAAATCCCATGGGCTTATGGGACATTGCCGCTCCCAGTCTTATCTTGACTGAAGCCGGCGGGCAACTCACCGATCTCGCTGGCATGCCCATAGACTGGCGACAAGTCGAGCCCATCTTGCGATGCGGCCTCATCGCCAGCAATAGTCTTGTGCATGAAACCCTCATTAAACGCCTGGCCAAGGATTTGCCATGAAACGAAAACTCCTCACCGCCCTCATCGTCGTCGCCGGAATCATCGGCGGCATTCTTCTTTACGCCACCACCCAGCCCGATAGCTTCCGCATGGAACGCAAGACCGTGATTCAAGCTCCTCCGGAAAAAGTTTTCACGGTACTGAATGATTTCCATCATTGGGATAATTGGTCACCTTGGTCCAAGCTCGATCCCGAAATGAAGAAAACCTTTAGCGGCTCAGAATCTGGCGTCGGAGCCATTTACGAATGGAGCGGCAATAATAAAGTGGGCTCTGGCCGCATGGAAATCACCGAGTCCGCTTCACCCAGTAAGGTCCTGCTCAAACTCGACTTTATCACGCCCATGGAAGGCCATAACATGACCGAATTCACGGTGGCTCCCGTGAATGAAGGCCAATCCTCCGAAGTCACCTGGGCCATGTATGGGCCTAGTCTTTATATGCATAAGGTGATGACTCTTTTCGTCAGCATGGACAAAATGGTCGGCAAAGATTTCGAGAAAGGTTTCGCCAACCTTAAGGCTCTCACCGAGAAATAAGCCTTGCCCGACCCTCGCCATCCATTCTCCGTCGGCATACAGCTTTGGACCGTGCGCGACGATTGGCAGCGCGATCCCATTGGCACCTTACGCCGTTGCGCCGATCTCGGCCTGCAAGGCGTTGAGCTTTATGGCGACTTGCCCCTACCTATTTCCGATCTCATCCAAGCCCTCACCACCTTTCATCTCAAGGTCGCTGCCGCGCATATGGGCGATAGCTTGGCTATAGACTTGCCTCGCCGAATACTTGAGGCCCAGCAATTGGGCCATGCGAATTTGGTGTGGAGCTTTCCTGCCTCGCCTTTCACCAACGATGCCGACATGCTTTCCCTGGCGCAATCGGCGCAAGCTCAAGCCCAATCGCTGGCGGGGCAAGGCTTGCGCATGTGCTTGCATCATCACGATTGGGAATTCGCTTCCGTGGACCGCGGCCGTCGCTACTTGGATCTTTGTTCTTCAGCCGAGGTGGAATTCGATCTCTATTGGCTGAAAACCGGCGGACTCGATCCGGTCGCCATGGTGCGCAACTATGCTTCGCGCGTTCGTCTCTTGCATGCCAAGGATGGCCCGGCCAAGCATGGCCTACCCATGACGGCGCTTGGCCAAGGCGTGGTGGACATTCATGGAGCAATCTCGGCGGCCCTGCAAGCCAAAGCTCCCCTCGAATGGGTTCTCATAGAACTGGATGAATGCGCTACTGATATTTGGGAAGCCGTTCAAGTCAGCAAGGCTTATCTCGATACCCTACCGTTTTAGTGGCTCTAAGGCTCAATGCTCACTCCAACTTTTACTTGCAAAAGCTCAAAAAGCCCAGCTTTAGCTTGAGTTTTGAGAGCTTGCCCCAAAGCTCACAAGCATCTCAAAATGCCCCTAAATCCTTATCAATTAGAGAAATACGAGTTTTAGTCAGACCTTGGTAAAACTGGCATCCTGACCCAAGATATGGTAGACTCTTGGGTAAGGAGACCCCAAATACCGATGTCTTACTTTTCGCTGCGAGCCACTTGGCTGAGCTTAGTCGAATCTCCCGAAAGCAAGAGCGAGGAAAATCCAGGTCAGGATTTACCCTATGACTTCATTCCCACCGCCGGTTGGGCCTCCACTCCTGAGCTTTTCGAAAGCGAAGCCGTAAACACCGTCGAAGAGGCTCAGCAGCTCGAAGTCATGCGCGATTTGCGCCATCGGCTTTTCTTTCACCACGGTGAGCGAGAATTCGGGCCTTCGCTTTTGCTCGATACCCTGCGTCTTGCTCGCGCCCAAAACGATACGGAAGAAGCGGTGATTTGGTATTGCCGCGCCCGTCAAGTCGCGCAAAACCTCGTCGAAATCCAGGGTGAGTCCGAATACATCATGGCCTGGATTGAAATCGACCGGACTCTGGCCGAATTGCAAGCCTCGCGCGGCAATGACGAAAGCAGCACCATGTTTGCCCAAGAGGCTCTCGACGTCATCAAGCGCAAT
Organism: Fibrobacterota bacterium; assembly: GCA_043753995.1. GTDB lineage: Bacteria > Fibrobacterota > Fibrobacteria > UBA11236 > UBA11236 > JAYUVP01. Next base: position 4,369 of record JAYUVP010000142.1, on the reverse strand, counting down.
CGCTTCGGCTCCGAGCGCGAAGCCCGCATCACCGAATTGACTGTCCGTCTATTCCGCATTCTAGGCAGGGACCGCTAAGGGCTTTAGACGCGCAAAGCGTTCTATTTGCTCAGACGATTGGCCGCCCCGCAGCACGGCCAAGGGACTTTCAGCCGCTGCGACCTCCATCTTCCCCAATAAAAAAGCCGGCAGTGCGAACCGCCGGCTTTTGATTTTTCTGAGGCTTAACGCTTGAGTTAAGCGGCCTTCACCGGAGGCGCGATGCGACGGCGATCCCACCACACCACGAAGGGGCAGGCGACGGCTATGGTCGAGAAAGTTCCGACGACCACGCCAATGGTCATGGCAATATTGAAGTCCCGAACGCTGCTGCCACCCATGCTGGCCAAGACCACCACGGTGAAAAGCACGGTTAAGTGAGTGATGATGGAGCGCGACAAGCACTGATTATTGGCATTGTTCACGCGCGTGGCAAAGCTTTCCTTGGCGGAAGCATTGGTGCCGAGCTCGCGAATACGGTCGAAGATGATAATCGAGTCATTCAAGGAATAACCGATAATGGTCAGAATGGCCGCCACGAAATCGAGCGAGAGTTCTCGGCCCAAAAGGGCAAAGACACCCATGGTGATGACAATGTCGTGAAGGATGGCGATGACGCCGCCCAAGCCGAAACCAAGACCATTGCGACCGAAACGGAACCAGACATAGAGCACGATAAGTAGGCAGGCCAGCGCAATCGAGAGGATGGCGGCCCAGCTCAAGTCTTTGGAAACCGAAGGGCCCACGGTGTCTTCGCCCTCAATGGTCGCCGATCCTATGGCCTTTTGCACAAGGAACTTGGTGCTCGAATCATTCTCACCTTTAGGCAAGGCAATCAGCAGGCGGTTTTCGCCCTTGGTACCGAGGGTTTGCACTTGCGGGTCAGCGAGGCCCTGGGCTTCTATGGAAGAGCGTACGGATTCAACATTGGGTGCTTCGTTGAAAGCCACGCGGTAGACATGCCCCCCTTTGAAGTCAATGCCGAGATTCATGCCCTTGATGGCGACGAAGGCCAAGGATGCCAGGAATAAGGCCACCGAGATGCTCACGAAAATGCGTGAGCGGGGAATGACCTTGAGGTCCACCTTGTGAAACCATTCCACGCCTTTGCCGATATCGATATTCTTGAATTCCCACTTGTCGAGCATATAGTCGAGAACCAAGCGGGTGACGCCGATGGCGGTATACATCGAAGCGCAAAGACCAATCATCAGGGTGAGACCGAAGCCCTTGATAGGACCAATGCCGATATAATAGAGAATGGCAGCGGTACCGAGGGTGGTGATATTCGAATCGAGAATGGCGCTGAAAGCTTTCTTATAACCCGCATCGATTGCCGCCCGCAGGCTGCGGCCCGCCCGCAATTCTTCACGTATACGCTCGAAAATCAGCACGTTGGCGTCGACGGCCATGCCGATGGTCAAAACCATACCTGCAATGCCCGGCAAGGTTAAGGTGGCATGAAAGGCCGACAAAACCGAAATGATGATGAAGAGATTAAAGAAAACCGCGATGCTGGCGATGAGACCGCCGACGCGGTAGTAATAGAGCATGAAGCCCATGACCAAGGCCATGGCAACCAAGGCCGAATAGATGCCCTTGCGGATATTGTCCTCGCCCAAGGTCGGACCCACCGAACGCAATTCCACGATATTCATGGGAGCTGGCAAAGAACCTGCACGCAAGGTTACGGCCAATTGCTTGGCTTCCGAAGGACTGCCCACGCCGGTAATGCTGGCGCGGCCATTGGGAATGCGGCCTTGAATCACAGGAGCGCTGTAAACCACGGAGTCGAGCACAATAGCCAATTGGCGTCCCACATTGGCGCCTGTGATACGACCGAATTCCTTGGGACCTATGCCTTTGAAAGTCAGCTCGACTTCCATTTCGCCAGCCGTCATACCTCCGCTCACGCGATTGAATTGGGCGTCGGCTATGGTATTGCCGGTCATTTCGGGACGATGCTTCAGGAAATAAAGACGACGCACGCGCTCGCCGCCATCCAGGGTTTCGACTTCGCGGCTCCACAAGAATTGAAAACGGGAAGGAATGATTTGCTGCACTTCGGGGTCATCGAGGAGGGCGCGCACTTTTTCGATATTCTCGAATTTGACGCCGATGTCACGGCCCATGCTAATCAGTAAAGAGGAGAAAGGACGAGCTCCCGCCACCGAAGCGGCAATGTCGGCCGAATCCGAGGCGGCGCTATCCGCGGCGCTTGGGGCTTCGGCTAAGGCACCCTTCGAGGTGTCGGCAGTCGCGGCTTTGAGGCTGTCATTACCGTGGGTCGAATCTTGGGAGACGCGGCCAAACATGCTTTCCAAGGCCCGGGCGGTATCGCTCTTACCCGGAGTCGCCACGGTCTTATTGCCGCCTCGGCGATTGAGGAAGGCATCAACGCGATCTAGGACCGGGCGCAACTCGATAGGTTCAGGAACCAGCTTGAATTCCAAGATGGCGGTGGCGCCGATGAGACGCCGGGCGTCTTCGGCACCCATGCCGGCCAAGTCAGCGACGATGCGATTGTCGCCCGAAGCGGTGATCACCGGTTCGGAAAGACCGTATTGATCGACGCGATTGCGAATGATTTCGAGGCAGCGCTCGAGCACGTCTTTACGCGCTTCGGGCTCTAGCTTGCTCTTGTCGATTTCGACGATGATATGGGTACCACCGGCCAAATCCAAACCCAAATTCAGGCTTTGGGCCGAAAGAGTGGGATGCTCGCGCTTAAATATCTCGCGAGGCCGGCTTTCTAGGGGTAGGGCCGCGTCATTGCTTTTGGAGAACACCAGTAAGGTGGGCACCAAACAAGCGACGCAGAGGAGCCCGACAAGGCCCAGAATGAAAGTTCGAAAACCAGTTTCCCGTTTCATGTTACTCCCAGGAGCCATGCTCCGCCGAAGCGGGCAGCCCTCTGAACTTGATCGACATCACGCGATGCCAGGACATAAAAATTGGCCGTGACCCGAAAGACTAGAGAAAGGCGGCTACAAAGCACCGCCAAGCCTTCACCAAGCCGGGTTCGGAAAAGAGGGGAGGAAAGGTAGTAACAGGATAACTCGCCAAGACTTAGAACAAGAATCCGTGTTGGCGAAACACACCGACCTCAGCCTGGCCTTCAGGCGCCGGGGCGATACTTTTGCAATAAATAGCTGAATTCGGGACGAGCCCGCAGCGAAATCAAGTCGGGATCTTGCTTGAGCCAGTCTTGATCGGTGAAGCCTTTACAAAGCGCCATCTCCAAGGCAGCCAAGGCCTTATCGTCTTCATTCACCAAGCTGTAATAGCAGGCGAGGTCATAATAGGCGGCCGAACATTCCGGGTCGAGCAATAAAGCCCGCTTGCAAGCCGTAATGCTTTCATCCAGACGACCCTGGGCCTTGATGATTTCCCCCAGCAGGACATGGGCGGGCGCAAATGCCGGATTGAGGGCCAAGCTTTTACGAATATGCTTTTCGGCCTCTTCGTATTGACTCAGGCTTTTACAAACCCCGGCCAGGCAATAATGGGTTTCAAAGGGCGAATGCCCCAACTTAAGGGCCGCATCCAGAACTTCGGCGGCCTCTTCATAGAGAAAGGCATCGGCGAATTCGAGGCCACGCTCAAAGAGCTTGCGGCCTAAATCCGCGTCGGGGGCCGAATCCTCTTCCAAATCCTGGGCTTCGGCCAAATACTTCTCGACCAAATTCATGGCCGCCGAAATCTTGCCCGCCTTGAACAGCAAATCCGTCAGCTCATTTAAAGCCGGCGAGGCCACTCCTGGGAGCTGGCCGTCATGGATTCGGTGGCGAAGCAGGGCGACCTGCTCACGTAAACCTGGGTCCCGCATGAGAGTGTCCTTAGAGAGGGAAGATAACAAGCGCTGGGGGCGTAAGGTTGGAGGTTCTTGGGGGTTCCCTGGGTGGTAGGGGAAACCTAAAACAACTCATCTTGTTCCGCAAGTAATGCGTCGATGGTTGCCTCCATAAAATCTATTCTACGCTTAAATTCACTCATGTCAAAACCAGTGCCGAGACGTGTGGTTAGTAGTTCATGAGCAATATTTAAGGCAGACATGATTGCGATGCGCTCGATCGTGATGACCTTGCCGATATCGCGAATCTCGTGCATTTTCTCATCAAGATAAGCGACCGCATCAAGCAATTCTGGGCGCTCCACTTCCGAGCAGACGACGCGGAATTCCCGGTCGAGGATTGTGACATCAAGCGTACTCGCACTCTCGCTACTCATGTTTATTCTTCAGGTAATTGCGCCAGCAGTCGTTCCAAACGCGACTTGACAGAGTCAATCTTGTCGTGGCATTGACGACCTTGGCTCAGCGCTTGAGCCA
>JAYUVP010000141.1:0-46406 GCA_043753995.1 Fibrobacterota bacterium | reverse complement strand
GGTTCAAATCCTTCCGCCTCCGGGGTATAAGTAGCGTTTTTAGTCATTTTTCACCTTTCGCGGACTTCGAGTCCCGGCGCGAGTCCCGCTTCACTTTTTCCCACCCAGCAGTGTTCAGAAACCCAGACCGATTACTGGTTCTCTTGTCGATTTCAGCCAAGAGTGCCGGATCAATGGTGTAGTTCACCTTGACCTTGGTCGGTACGTCAGATTTTTTTCTGCCTGCCATCACTTTTTCCTGTCTGAACAGTAAGGAATTAAATGCTTATCGTCAAGCGGTTTTTGAGGAAAGATTTTCGCCACTTTTGCCCACCCGGTAAACCTCCTGCATTTCCCGACGCCCCAGGACGGTATAGCGATCATCCATCTCCTCGGTATGGCCTGTCAGCTCGGCGGTAAGCTTGGACCCGATGTGCAAATATCGGCGCTTCCAGCTTCGGCGAAAATCGTGAAACCGGAAATCCTGCATGCCTGCCAAATCGAAGGCCTGGCGAACCCATCGAAGAGTGGCGGTTACCTGCAATGGGAAAATCACCCCGCGCTCTTTTTGCTGGGCGGGCATGTCGCGTAAAGCCTGTGCGGCCGAATGGGTAATGGGAAGCTCTCTCCATACCGGCTTTCCCTTTTTGGCCAGGAAGGATTTCACCCAAGGCAGGTCGAGGCCTTCCGCTTCGTGGAAGTTCTCCCAGCGCCAGGAAAGTATCTCGGAGATACGCGGCGCTACCTCCCACCCGCAAATCAATAGGCTAGGGAGCCACGACGGAAACTGATTCCGCGTCGAAACATCGAGCAAGCGCGAAAACTGCTCGCTGGTTGGGGCCTGCGTTCGCCGATTATCCGGCTTCTCGATTTCCATGACTTGCAATGGGTTTGCGATAACCAGCCTGTGCATTTTTATCCAAAAGGCCATCGCGGCTTTCATTTGCACATAGTGATTCCAAATGTTGGCCTCACTGGCAAATGATTTCGGCTTCGCCTCGGGAAGTTTATCGAAATACGGCTCCAGAATTTTCAGCGGTGATTTATTTAGCCGCTCAAAGGTCACGCCTTCGCCCATTATCTCCCGGCAATGGTTGACGTGAGCTCGCGCGCTCCGAACTCCCGCACCTTTGCCACACCGCTTGTCGAAATGGTATTGCATGATCTCGACAATGCTTGCGCGAAGCGGCTTTGGGTCGGCGGACTCTCCGCGCTCCACCTTGTCCCGCATCTTCGCTTCGTGCTTCTCGGCCTCGCGCATCGTGCGAAAGGTCGCCGTGGCTTCGGTGCCATCCGCCAATTCCCAGCGGGCCACAAAGGCCGGATCGGCGCTCCGGATAGCGGCGCGCTTCGCCTCGGCCTGCTCGGCCGTGATTTTTCCCGCGGTCAAATCCCGCTCCACCGCCTGCAAGCGCTTGAGGGCTCTATCGTATGGGCTCATGCAAGCACCCCATTGGTCAAAGCTCTTCCCTCGGCCGCGTCGAAGATAGACCGCGAAATGCGCCATTGACCGCGCACCTTGATGGCTCCCGGCATTTCACCCGCCTCACACATGCGGATGACGGTGCGCTCGGAAATCACCATGCGCTCGGCGATGTCGTGAGGGGTGTAATAGGCTGCGCGGGTGTTGGCCATGGTGATCTTAGGCTTGCTCCACCAAATAACGACCCTTCACGGCCTCGATCTGCTTGAGCTTCAACGGGCTTGGCAAAGTGAATTTGTTTTTCACCTCGCCATAGGTCAGCACATGCTCCCACATTGCCTTCTCCACCTTCACATCTTGAATCACGTAGGTGGCAAGCTCGGCAAACTTTCCATCCTTCCAGAGTTGAGGCGCCAAGGCTCCGTCACCGTTTTTCGTGAATTGAAGGTTCGATTGCGCGACCTGGTCGAGCTTCCAGCCCTTGGCGAACTTGGTGCCCAGGGCATCCCGTATGTCGGCCAGGATGTCGTAGCACTTGGCGAGTAGGCCCATCCATTTCTCATGGTCGACGCCATGCCCGGTCACGCGCTCAATGGTGGCACGCAGCAAGGGCATGTCGAAATCGAGAATATTGAAGCCCACAATGAGATCCGCGGCCTCCATGTCTTCCATCAGCTTCGTGATATTTTCCTCACCGTACAACCGGAATTCTTCGCAGCCATAGAGGTAGGCACAGCCGAATGAAATGCCTTGGGCGGCGTAGTTTTTCCAGCCGACAATGTCGGGCTGTTCGCGGACTTCGAGATCGAATACCAGCACTTTCATGATCGTTCCTTATTTCGCGATTAAGTTCGCGGCTTTGGTTTTTGTTTCAGAGATCAAGTCGAAGAGTTTCGTTTCGAAATCGGAGAACACCTCCATGGCCTCTTCCGACTGCAAAATGATGTTTGGCACATGCCTGATCGAGTCGAGGTAGTTGGCCAGCTTTTCGACGTCAGGCCGCGCAAGGTCAATTTCCTCTTGCCGCTTTTTCTCGGCGGCAAGGCGCTCGGTTTCCGCTTTGGCTACGGCGTCAGCGTCGGCCTGTGCCTTGTCCGCTATCGCCTTGTTGTGCTTGGATGTCTTGGCCTCGAAGATGGAATCGAACTCCTCTTCACTCATGCTACCGAGTGTATCCAGGCTGAACCCTCCGCCCACTGGGGCAAGGCGATTGCTTCGAATCTTGGCCATGTCTCGGCGGGCCAAAGCCTCCCGGTCTTCCTGTTCTTTGCGAATCCGATCCGCTTCGAAGTCGGCTTTTGCGCTTTCCAGGGTTGCGGCGAATTCATCCTCGCTGCACGTCGCCAGGAAATCAAGGTCGGGGCGCATGCAATAGGGCGTGAGCTGCTTGGCTCGGTCCTTGAGCCTGGCTTCGCGATCTCGCGTTTCCTTGGCCGTCTCCTCTCGCCTGAGGCATCGTCGTGTCGAAGCGAGTAAACCGACTCATCCCATTCCGCCGCTACCTCAGGAGCTACGATGTCTCCGAGTTGCGCCAATTCACTCGCACGGCTACGGCCAATAGTCGCCTTCGCTTGTCGCGCTCGTTCCGCCTGCTGCTCGGCCTGCTGGCGCTCTAACCTGTCCGCCTCAACCTTTTCGAATTCCGCCGCGGCTTTGGCCAAAAGCTCGCCGTAGGACTCGTCGCTCATGATCTGGATAGCCACATAGTCAAACTTCGCGTTGACCTTTCCTAGAGCATCGAAGCGGTCGCGGATCTTCTTTTGGCGCTCAGCTTCGGCCTTTTCCGCCTCGGCTTTTTTGTTGGCCTCGAAGGTGTCCTCAATGGCCTGCAATGGCGTCTCGATGTCATCCAGATCCGCAATCAGCCTTTCGCCCCGCTCATTGGTTTTTGCTGAAATCTCCTGTACGATTTCCTTCACCGTTTCTTTGGCGAGCTTGAAATCCTTCTGAACGTCCAGCCGATGCCGCCGCGCCTCAAGCCGAATGGTGTTTGCCAGCTTGGAGGCGTCCTTATCCGTTTTTCCAGATTGGATAACGGATTCGGCGCGCGTCTTCAAGTCGGCGACGTGTTCCGGTTTGACCTTGTAATCAATGCGGCCCAATTTTTCGAGCATGCGACCCAAGGCTGATTTGGGATCGAGAATGTTTTGCGTTGTGACTTCCATCACCTGGGTTTCCGTTGTCATAGTGCGCCGCCTACTTGATGCTTAGCTTGATTACCTGAACCAGGCGGGCTATGGGTTTCGTGACGTGATTAACGATCGCTTCGCCGGTTTCCGGGTCGGTCTTGGGCTGGCCATCCTCACCAAAGACAGGCTCGGCGATTTCTGCAATCACCATCTTTACTGCCTGCAATTTTTGTTTTCGATTGTTAGCGGCTGGCCCGTCTTGCTCTTCAATCGGAACAGTTTCAAAGACCGGTTCCCCAAGCTCGTCGAAAACCGGCTCCATGATTTCCACCATGTCTTCCTCGAGCTTCGACAGGCTAATTTCCGGCTTGGGCCGGGTGAGGTATTCGCCGGGCATCTCCTCGACCTTGATGAGAGGTTTCACGGATGGTGGATTTTTTTTGAAAAACACTTCGACGCGCGGATCCTTGATTTTCTCCGCTGGGCTCATATTGTTTTCCAGGTAGGTGCGCAATCTTTCGGCGCGCGCATAAGTGGACTTTTTGCGCTTGGCGAGCTTCTTTTCCTCGGCCTCGATGGCATCGCCCTCGGCTTCCAAAGCCTTCACCCAAAGGGCTACTGCGATGATTTTTTTATCGCGGGCAAGCCGGACTTGGGCCGTCACATCATTCATCGGGAAATCGGAGACGTCTCCCTCATGCTCGGCCGCCCATGCCTCCATTTCGGCTAGGGCGAGATCCATCTCCTCGGTGAGGTCGTAGAGCGTCAGGTGTTTGGTGGTGCTCATGCTATGGTCTCTTGGGCGACGGCTTCTGCCGGCGCGAATTCGGGTTTCAGTTCTGGGGCGACCGACTCGGCCTCTTCCTTTGGCTCGGGAGCAGGGGTAGGGGTAGGCGCATGCGTGATATTCGTGAGACTCTTTTCCCACTCCTTGGCCTGTGCGATGTAGCCCTCCGATCCGTGGTAGAGCTTGGCCATGGCCTTGACACCAAGGTTGTAAAGGTTTTTCCCGTCAGTAATGACACCCTTCACACGCAAAAACCTTTCGACTAATCCCGCATGCTCGCCTAGGTAAGCGCGGATGTCCACCGTGGGCGGCATGGGCTGGAGGTCTTCGGTCGCTTGGGTTGTGGGGGTACTTTCGACGACCGTCGCCGCAGTGATTTCTGGCTTTTCTTCCCGCACATTGTCAAAATCCATTACTTCTTCTGGAGTGTAAGCCGAACCGATGCAGGCCGGATAGCAGGCTTTGACACCCTCGGAAATAACGCGCGCGGAAAGCATTTGTCGAGGATGTCTCTTCCAATTGTCCTTTCCGGTGAGGTTTGCTTTTTGTGCCTGTTCAAAAGTCCATCGGACTTTTAGCGTGCCACTCTGGTCGTGGAAAAAGACCGCCTCGCACGCGGTATCGGTGCGCTCGATCCATTCGATCCTTCCGCCCGCGTTCTGAAAGCGAGATAGCATCGAATGTGATTTCAAGGCTGGGCGACCCTGAATGATGTCGTACTCCTCGGCGATGAGCGCCGGGTGACGGCCATGGGCTTGAGCGATGAGCATGAGCCCAAGCGCTTGGTCGATGTTCTGCATGCCGAAAAGTCGGCTATTAACAATCACCTTCGCCATGCTTTGCATGTCGTTGAAAGAAATTAGTGCAACCGCATTGGCGGGCTTTGTCACTTCCATATTCATCACACACCAGCCTTTCGATTCACCAAATGCAGCGGCACAAACTCGGCCGCGTCGATAATCCGCCCCACCAGGACCGCCCTGGCAGTCGCCATGTCATCGGCCCGCCCATGCTGGGCCATCGCGCGGTACATTTCCTCTCGCTCGTAATACTGGGCCGCCATGAGCGTTAGGCGGGCCACTGGGGTCATGCGCTTCATGCGATTTCCTTTAGGGCCATTTTTTGCAACAGGCGAACAGTCTCGCCCTCGTCTTCGGTGCTTCCAGAAACTGCCGACGAGCACGCGCCGATCAGATCTTCGAGGGCTGAGAAAAGCGCATCCCCGTCGGTAGGGCTCAGGCCCACGTCCTGGGGCATGGAAGCCAGCACGGCACGGGCCTTGTCCGCCGCCCGGGTGATTTTCTCTCGCAGGTCGGCCGCGTCCTGGATTGCGCCGGCCAAGATGATGCCAGAAACTTCGGCGGCTTTGGCCATCGCCTGGGTCGCCTTTTCGGCTGGGGTGGGGTTGCGAAACATTTAGACACCCTCCCAATCCTGGCGCTCGGCCTCTCGCAATTCGCTGGCGCTGGGCGGGTCCTGCTGCGTGATGCGCATTTCGGCGACCAGAACCAAGGCCTCGCACAGGCCTGCGTCCTTCAGCATTCCGGGGATCGGATAGCTCGGGGTCATGCCGGACATGACCATGAATCCGGTGACACGACCACCTTCGGGGAGGTATTGATGCGCGGAATTCGTGCCCAGCTCTTCGGGGGTGAAGCCGACGTCGTCGAAAGTCACCGTGGCCTCGATGGCCCTCAAGTGGTCGGGCATGCCGCGGCGAAGCGGGCCATAGACCAGGCCCATGGTGATCCGAACCTCGGTGGCGGTATGGCCATCGTGTTCGATTTCGGCATCGCCGATGATTTCATTAGCCATCGCCATCGCGTTGATGTCCGAAGCTGGCGATTTTGGGGCCTCTTGGGCTGTGGGCACTGCCGGTCCGCTTGACGCGGGGGCGTAGTGCGGGGTATATTCGGTCATGTCATGCTTCCTTTTAGCGAGGGTGGTTGACGTTTAGCCCCGGAACGGTTGCCGCCGAACCGGGGTTTTTTATGGCCTCAGCAATTGCCTCAAGGCCGATTTCATACACCAAATCATGAGTCAAACGACGAATCCTTATTCCCGCCACCGTCGCGCCTTTGGCCGACTTCCTCAGCTTGCGATAGCGAGGGAGGCGGTTTTCGTCGATTCGGATGTTGGTCGATTCAGACATTGGCGTTTTCCTTGCATAATGGTAATGAATGTCCTTGCATAATGCAAGCAGTTTTAAGGAAGACGCAAAGATTTCTTCCAATGCTGTTTTTGACAGAATTAAGGCACTTTACGGCCTTAAAAGCGATCGGCAAATGGCGGATAAGCTGGGGATTCACAACCAGGATGTGAGTCGGTACCGAAAAACAGACAACGTCCCTTATAGGCAAATCCTTTGCACTTGCCCTAGCCAGGACTGGCCGCATATTTTTAATGGCGACGCGCCTCAATCGGCCACGCCATCCACCGACCTCGAATCCGCTATCACCCGAATTCGACAAGCGGGCGGTACCGTGAGCTTCCCGCCGTCCGCTACGTAGCATTGACGCTACCCACCGCTGCCGCCGCAGCCAACACCCTCAACTGCTCCATGCCCTTTTCGTACCCGCAGTAATAGTCGGGAATGGGCACACCAGGGCATGACCGCATGTGGATGAGGATAGCCGCCGCCGCCGTCGAACCGTAGGCCGTCTCCATCTCCAGACCGCGCGGGCCTGCCAAGTGCGTCGTCCATCCCGCAATGCAGTGATCCGTCTCGCAGGTGTGCCATTGGCCCATGCCGAGCCAGCATCCCTCGCGGCCCACCGCCTCCAGGATTTGCGAGTAAAGGCGCGGAACTGCAGGAATCGAATCCGCGACATCGCCATCCCAAGTGCCGTCGGGGCGGATGGCCACGGCACCGGACACCCGAGCCTCCGCCACGGCACCGGACGCCCGAGCCTGCGCCACGGCACCGGACACCCAAGCCTCCGCCACGGCACCGGACCGATAGGCCACAATGACCCGCCATGGCAAGCCAAGCACCTCCGCAACGCCCGTCCCTAATTCACACGGGCGCGAAAAATATTCTCGGTAGTCCGGGGTCTCGACTATCTCGGTTTCTGAAAATTTGATCCTATGCATGCGTAACTCCTGTGGTACTGTAGTTGATGACTCGGCCCGCCCGATACCGGAAGTCGGCAGGCGTGGGAAAGGTTTTCGACGACACACTCGCCGTTCCGGCTCCACTTTTCGAGTCAAGCATTTTCACTTTTCCGTGAGGCTGCGATTGCATCTAAATCGCCCTCTTCGCGCGCCTTGCGCATGACTTCCGCGACATAGTCTCCGTCATGGGATGCGTATTCCGAGCCCGGCCCATCTTCGATGGCTTTGCCCATAGCGAGCAGAAGCGCGCCAATCCATGCAAACGCAAACAGGATGCAGAAAATCACGAAAAGCATTTGGCACCTCTTAAAACGGTTTCGGAATTCTTCACTTCCGCCGCGCACTCCCGAAGAATCTCGATAACATGGCCATAGGTCACGCCGGTATCCATCTCCTGGATTTGCTCCAGGCACTTGACGGCATATTCCAGGTGAGCAGCCACGGCTTCGGCGCGCGGCAAGGTGTACAGGTGCGGATTGATCATGCCTTGCCTCTCAAATTCACCTGGCGAGAGTTCGCCGGTATAAAAAACGGTTTCGCGTGGGTTTCGCAATAGGGTATGCCGTCGATGCGGGTAACGGATGTGTTACCACAGGCGGCGAGGGTGCGGTAGTCCCAGTAGGCGCAGGGGGTGGGCTTCATAGGATGGCCACCAAATTCTCTCCGACTCGCAACCAGGCCTTGGCTAATGCCAGACGACCTTTTCCAGTGACCTTGACTGTATGGGAGATGATTTCTTTGCCGTTCCTGGCAGTCCAGGATCCCGTTCGCATGCTGAAAAGCCCCTGGCCATTCGGCCCATACTCTTCGCGGGCCCACCATTCACCGTGGCGGCGAAACAGGTATTTCTCTTGGACCCATTCGCGGAAAGCAACTACCTGGGCCTTGATTTCCTTGGCGCACTCATCCACGCTGCAAGTCGATGGCGACGACTCGATGCGCAAGGCAAGGGCCACCCTGTGAGCGTCCTCCCTCTGCTTCGCCTCAAGAGCCAGCTTTTGTTTTCGCTCCGTGAAAAAAGCGATAGCCTGATCTTCGGCTGTCATGGCCACCCATTGCGCAACTACCGGGATTTCTTGTAATTGGGTTTTCCCGGTTTCCAAAAGCTCCTGGATCTTCTTGTCGCACCAAATGGCGAAGACCGGGGAGAGCCAGCGGGCGAAGTCGAGGGCTAGGTCTCGGTGGAGCCAGGTGGCGCCGTTGTCTCCGTTGACGACTCGCACCAAGTGGCTGTTTTCGCGAAATTCGACCGCTGCGGGAATTCCCGCACCGTGCGAAATCGCTTCGATTAGCTCCTTGGTGCGATCGAGGCGTATGTAATCGTTCGGCCTCTTGTCGAAAGGCTTGGCCATCTGCGTGGCATTGACCCACACCTGGCCCGCATCGAGCGAGAAGGCCACGGGGCTACCCTGGTAGTCGAACACGGTCGGCATGGTTTCTTGAGCGGCTTGGGTGGTCATCGGTGAAACATCAAAGACTCCTAGGCAACAGCCATCGAAGAGGGTTGACCGGCGGACGTGGGTTCCGGTAATTTGGCGGAATCACCTTGAGATTCAAGGAGGTCTAGGGCGCGATTCACGAGCTCAAAGCCACTTCGCAAGCCGAAGCGATACTTGAGGGCCTGAATGCGTCCACGATCCGAGTCCAGCACTTCAACCATTGCTGTTTTGGGTTCTTGCGTCTTCATGGCTACATTGCCTTTGATATGTTCAATCATGCTCATAACATTAGAACAAAGAAGTTCAATCAGCAAGACCTTTTTAGGTCTAGAAAAAGATTTTACATCTTTTTAACTCTGTGCCTGGATTAACCAAAATTCGCCAGTTTAGGGAGGCCCTAGGCTTAACTCAATCGGAAATGGGCGAGGCCCTAGGCCAGCATCAGCGTGTGTATGCCTATTACGACCTAGGAACTCGCCCAACCCCAAACAAGGTCCGCCTAGCCCTGAAGGATTTGGGTGTGAGCATGGATTGGTATGAGGATGATCGCGGGGATATGCTCAACCCTGGCATCCGACTCGAAGTGGTGCGGGTGCAAGGTCAGCCAATAAAACTCGAGTCAATCAAGGCTGGCCCAACAGAAAAAGCAGGCATACGCCACGTCGTGACCCTCTCCGGTGGTGGCTGGGATCCCAATCCACCCACCGAGGGATTCGGCCTGGTGGAAGAGCCCACCCCCGTAGTCACCCTCCCCGGCATTTGCATCGCCCCCGACACAGTGGAGACCTCAGTCCGCATCCTCGGCGAGGCCCTGGCCCAGCGCGGCTTGCACATGCCCGCGGATAGGTTCGCGACCCTCTGCAGGATGGCGGCCGAGATGGTGACTTTGGAGAAGCGGGCGGGGCTGTCGGGCACGCTGCAAGAGCTGGTCACGCGGCGGACAAATGAGATTTTGGAAATGGTTGTGAAGGGGGTGGCTTAGGCCGCCTCCCAAATCACTATCTGCTCTGCCTCGGGGCTGTCGTCCCGCGCAGTCTCAGGCCTCGAAATAAACCAAGCCGCCATATCCTCACCAGCCCGCCGTACCTCGGCAGCCTCCAGGATGGCAGCACAAAAGGCCGCGTCGAACCTTTCGCGGCTCGCCTCGAACTCAGGTATTTTGCGGGGCACACCGGTAACATACCGGGAATCACCGGACCCGGCCAGAAACCAAAAGCCCCGAAAATCTGGAAATTATGGGGAAGCGGCGAAAATCGCTATCACCCCGCAGACGCTTATGATGGCCGACAAAACGGCAACTCCGGCAATGGTTCGTAGCGATGCCGACATTGATTTTGCCTCTGCAAGCATGGCCTTGCGTGTTTCGCGGTCGCTTTCCAGGGCTAGGCTATCACGCTTCGACGAAGCAGCTAAGACCATTGCGGTTTTGTTCGCCGATAAATCACGAAAGGCTGGCGGAGGAGTCGTGCTGTCCTGTGCCAGGGCTGGCGCCTCTGGCTCTGGTAATGCGGCCGGACTTGGGCCGCGATCCTGGGCATGGATTGAGATGGCGAGAAGGATGGAAATAAGGATTGTGCGCATGAGGTTTCTCCTGGGAGGAGAAAGGTAATGCGCCTAGGCCATAGCCTCCACTTCAGCCTTGAGTTCTAGCGGTTGAGGCGATTCATCGTCGAGGTCGACACTCTCATCCTCCCCATCCAAAGCCTCCTCCATGGGCCCGCAAGAGTCAGCCATGAAAGCCTTGTCGAGCCTACCCACAAGACGCAGCAATTTGGCCTCACGGAAAATCTGGGTGATGGTGATGTCCATGGTCGCGGGGTCGGACATGACGGAAAGCAACCCCTCGGAGACTGCTTTTTGCTGGTCACCCGTGAAAATCACAGCCCTGGCGGGCGCAACATCCAGGGCCTTGCCCTCCTTCTCACCCAAAGGCTCCTCGCTCTGAATTTCCGGCCAGGCATTGGTAATTGCCCGTAGGAACTTTTGGCGCGGGGCTTTGAAAGTCTTGTCGCCATGCTTGAGGCTCGCGACACGCTGATAAATTTGGACGGCCTCTTTAGCCTTTAGGCTCAGGGTAACATCTGGCATACTGTATCCTCCTTGTTTCGCGGCCCGGTTCCGCCGATGCTTCCGGGTGGTCGTGGTGGGGAAGGGTCTGGACAGCAAGCCCCTCCTCTTTTACTAATAATACACTCATGCTCTTTTTTTCCGCTGGCCTTTTGTGTGGTTTGCGATTCCGAATTATTGATCATTTTCGAATCACAACCGATCAAAATAAGGATCGAGAAAATGATTAATTGTGCGCGAAGCTGACCCATGTGTCGCTTCCGTTTGAGACAAGTACGACAAATTTACCGTGAGATGTCATGGGATAGCTTGTGATCCCGGTTGTGCCGTTTATGTCCATAGTGTCCGATCCAGCCCGATCGATGTAGGCTGTTCCGATGCCGGAATAATTGCGCAGGAAGAAATAGGCGCGGCCTGGGCATGACGATGCGGCTGGGAGGGTTTGTGTTGAGGATGCGGAGATGTTAATAAATACGATATTGCCGATAGTTGATCCGGAAGTGCGAACGCCGTAAAGGCCAGCAAGGGATCCGCCGCTCTGGATGGTGCTTGTCGGCTGGGTCTGGGTGGCGCCGACGTGAAGTCGGGCGTTTTGGAACATCGCACAATAAGCGGAATTTGGCGCAATCGTTATAGGCCTATTTGACGATGATTCAAAAGACTGGTAAGCATCGGAGCCAGCTTTTAAAATTCCATAAGACGATGATGATGACTCGTTGACAATAACGGAATTGTAGAAATTAGTAAGACCAGAAATCGATAACATTCCGGCGCCAATGATATCGCCGTAGAAATTAGCTGACCTGTCCGACCCTTGTAATTTTGCTATTTGCTGTTGTTTGCCATTATAGAAAAAAGTGTCACGGAACTGCGAAGTACTATTTGCGTAACCCACATAATTAAAATTTAATTCCGCTACTGAATTTCTTGAATAACCTGAATTTATGCACGAAGTATATGACATATAAATATATCCGGGATGATCCGAATTGGACGCGGCAGTGCCGCCAAACGCCGCATAAATATTATTGTTGCCTTTTCGCACATCGATTAAAGCATTGGCGATCGGAGATTCGTCGTGCCCGACCAACAAACAGCTTTGACCGCCACCACCGGCGACGATCGATCCGCCATTATAGTTGAGGTATAACTTTGAAACGGAGGCCGCGTCCATTGCTTGGATTTCGTCATTGTCTATTTGTATTTGACGTCCACCATAGACGCCAAAAAAGGCTGCACCTCGATTGCCATTCGATCCGGTGATTGAGCTCGAGCTTTGAAAAGAGAATTGCGCATCCGTCCCCCACACACCCGCCGCCGCTCGATACTGGCGAGTATCGCCGCCGAAAATCATTCCAGTTCCGGCGCTGGTAGAGGTCAGTTGTAGGGCATCAGAGCCACCCGAAGAGAAGCTGGTTATGATCCTGCCGGACGTGCTCATGGCGGAAAGTGTACCGACCGTCGTAATATTCGAAGATCCAGACCATGTAGAGATCGCAGTATTCTCAACATTGGAAATTGATAACATCGATCGGACTGTTGACGCGGACAAAACCTCGACATTCCCCGTGCCCGCAGTATTGCGCCCATGGAAAGAGGCTGTCGCCATCGTGGCCAGCTTTGCCAGAGTCACAGAATTGTTCGCAATAGTTGCCGCAAATGATCCGGTGCCGCTACCGGTCACGTCCCCAGTGAGGGTAATAGTCTGGTCGCCAGTATTATTGCCGACGAGATTCAAGAGGGTTTTTACCGTGGCAGTCGAAAGAGCTTCGACATTACCCGTACCCGCTGTATTCCTCCCTAGAAAAGACGCCGTAGCCATCGTGGCCATTTTGGCCAAGGTGATAGCGTTGTTGCTCACCGTGGCCGCAAAGCTCCCAGTGCCGCTTCCTGTTACGTCACCCGTCAAGGTGATGGTTTGGTTACCGGTATTGGTGCCCGAAAGGTTGCTGGCAGAAATCGCTCCCGAAAATGTGGTGGGGCGGGTGATTGTGATTCCGCCGCCAGCGACACGCGCTATTTGAATCGGGTCGTCGATGGTTGCGCCCGCGTCCGTATAGGCCCGGATCGAAAAATTCGATCCAGCATTCGATCCGCTCTCCGCTGTGCTTCCGACAACCATCGCCCAGCGCAAAACGCCATTGGTGTGATATGCTATGTCTCGATTCGAGACCGCCACCGAATTAAGGGCAAGGGTTGGCCCGCCCGCATCGGTAAGGGTGATATTTGCGAAGGCCGGAGAATCGGTAGTAGCTAACCCCAGGATACCGCGAACCGTCGCCCCAGACAAAACCTCCACGTTACCGGTACTCGCAGTGTTACGCCCCAAAATCGAAGCTGTGGCGATTTGCTGGAACTTGGCCAGCGTCACCACATTGTTTGCGATGGTCGTCGCCACCGTGCCCGCCGAGCTGGTGACATCACCCGTCAAAGCCGGCATGCGCGCGGCTGGAATGGTGCCTGCCGAAAGGTCCGACGCGCTGCCTGAATAAGCAATAGCGGCCAGGCCGGAAACGTCCGCCGAGGAAATCGACAACAAGGTTTTGACTTGGGCCACGCTCAAAGCCAATGGGGTGGCGCTGCTACCCGTGTTATTTCCCATGAGGCTATTCGCCGCTATGTTCGCCTGCATGGCCAGGGTGACGGCGCCCGCCGCGATGGTCGTGGCAAAGCTGCCCGTGCCCGAGCCCGTCACGTTGCCGGTCATGGTGATTGTCTGGTCGCCGGTATTGGTGCCGGAAACCGAAGCGGTGCCGCCCACGGTGAGGGTGCGCGAGGATGTGCCGCCCGCGATTGTGAATCCTACCGCCTGCGAAGTCAAAGTGAGCGCGTTGTAAGTTTTTCCGGTCAGGGCCGAAGGGATGTCCCCATCGACGAGAGATGCGCCCGCCGTTGCCCGCCCATAGGCATCATAGGTGGCCTTGGGGTAGGTGCCCGGAGTAATAGCTGTTGTGGCGAGGTCGATGTCATTGGCGTTGACGACGATGCGCGAAGCCGAGGCTGTGCCCACGTTGAAGGTGAGTCCGGAGAGCGAGAGGCCGGCGCCGCCAATATAGGCCGCCGACGAATAATAGAGAGTCCATGCGATGCCCGTAGTGCCAATGGTAATCGGGCTAGGTGTCGAAACTGCCCACTGGGAATTAGCATTCGCCGTGCCTCCCGAGACGAAGACCAAGGCCCCCACGGCCTCGCTGCCTCCGTCCATGTCCGTGGCGCGCGTCCAAGACCCGGAGGCCGACACGTAAATGCCGTTTTGCGATGCGGTGCTTTGGTCCTTGACGAGCACGCTACTTGCTGATGTGGCCACGCCGTCGATCGTCTGCTCACCACTCAAGGTGATATTTGCCGTCGTCGCGCATGCCACTGGAGACTTGACATTGACGCCCGCAACCAAAGCATCGACATAGGCCTTTGTGGCCGCATGAAGGGCGCTTGTCGGGTCCGCCGAAAGCGTGAGCAAGCCGGTCATGGTGTCGCCAGCGCGATTCACCGGGGTGAAGCCGAGAGCCCCGGTCACATCTCCCGAGGCCAGCGAGGACCAAACAGGCAGCCCCGAGGACACCCGCAGGAATTGCCCCGCCGAACCTATCCCAAGCCTTGCCAGGGTATTCGTGGTCGACGCATAAGGCAAGTCTCCGGTGGTGTAGGCAGAAAGGCCAGTGCCCCCGTAAGTCGGACCAATCACCGTGCCATTCCAAGCGCCAGAGGTGACGGCAGTAAGCGAGAGGTTTCCCGCTATGGACAAATTGCCCGCAGCCGAAACCGACAGGCGCAAGGCGCTCGCCGAGTCCTCGATGCGCAAAAGCTCCGCCGACTGCGAGGCAAACCCGCGAATGGTCAACGGTATCACCGTCGCCAAGGTCGGCTGAATCACATTAGTCGCCGATGTGGTCGGGGCCTTGATGATCGCGTTTAGCGAAATGGTGGGAGAAATGAGATTGTACACACCCTCCAGCATCGCTTGAATGCTGGCCCCGTCACCATCATTTAGGCCTGTAGGGGTAACCCCTGTAATACCCGCTGCGCCTAACTCCTCCGCCCCTGAAGAATACCGTCGCCGGTTTTTTAGTGACGTGAGCTTGCCTTGAATTTCTGCGATGCTTGGCATGATCAGTCCAGTACGTAAATGATTTCGACGTCAATCACATTGTCTTTTCCGATGGCGCCTGGCCGCAGATTAAGCCGCTGAATCCATCCGGTCAACGTGTCGCCATTGGTGGCCACGGAATCCGTAAAGGTGACGCACTGGCCAGGGTAGAGGGCGAGGGTAGTGGAATTGATTGGAATTTTGAACGGGATACGATATTTCGGTTTCGACAGCCATGGGACGCCAGTTGCCAGCCATTGCAACGGGAGATTATTCCCCGATGACCCGCCCCAGTCCGACCACTCAAAAGCCCAATCCATATCGAGCTTGAGCACGTTCTTTGTGCGCGTCAGCGGATAGGCTACCGAGTTATGCAAGGCCGCAGCATCGGAATACAAATACACGCCCGAAACGAAATCCTTCCAGGCCGGGGAATGGGCTTCATGCAAAGACAGTGTCCCTAGAGTATAAATCGCATAATCGGAAAGGACTGTGCCACCTGCGCCATCAACCGAGCAGTACCAATACCCCTCGAAGTAGTGAGACGTAAGCACGATCCTTGGAGCAAAAACAAGCTCATTCCCTGGATCCGTGCCCACAAAGCTCACGTAATCGCCGACCTTTACCAGTTCGGTCGCGAATTGAAACCTAATTGTAGGGAATGCTCCGTCCGGACTGTACCAATAAGCAGTTTGCGCAACGGTTGCGTAACTGCCTTCGAATGTCGTCTCAGCCGGGAAAGCTTCATCGGTCCTGCGAATCGTGATATTCCGCGTCCGCTTGTTTGGCCCTGGGTCAAAGTTGTAATTGATATCGAATTCGGTATAGACCTTGCGCAAAGGCGTCGCAACGGCGGTGCCTATCGAATCCGGCACAATGTTCGTCGCGTCAAAGTCAAAGCTCGTTGCGGCCTCAGTCCATGCCATTTGCCGCCGCTGGCCAGTCGATGTAGGGGCGATGGCAAACCACCCCTCTTTGCATGCCGACTCAATAAGCTCGGCGGATGATTTCGAGGCGTCGAATAGCTGGCGGCCAACGCTCCAAACAGAATCGGGACGCAGGGCTTTGACTGCGTCCACGCTTGCAGCATCGACAAGCCACGGCATCCCGTCATACTCCCGCATTAGATATGCGGGAACGTCGGCAATATTGGTAACAGGATCCCCAATGGTTCGACTGGCGTCCCAATCGTCGGAATACATTTGGCCGATCGCGCGGGTGGCGGCCTCTTCGGGGGCTATATCCGCCTCCCCATTGCCGCTTAAGGCGACGTCGGTAATATCAAACCGCATAGCGGTATTCCCGCCAGGAGACCACGCCGCAGCGTCCAGATCGATCCAGAATTCAAGCTCTATGCGGACGCCTTTAAAAGACGCGAAGTCTTTTGCCGCTCCCAATAGGCTATCAAATTGCAATATCGAGTTTTGATTCTTTACGTCCTGGCCACCAATGACGGAATAATCCTCAAAATAGGGGAGAGGTATCCCGTCTATTGTTCGGCTTGGGGATGCCGCAAAAGATTCTTGAAAAAAGACTCCAAGCGTATCAACGCTATAAAGTGATTTCTTTATTTTATTCGCCTCCATGGTCCTATTCCCAAGGATATCAATCCCGTAAATAGTGGCCATGGCAATGATAATTGTAGGGTTTTTCCAAGGCCCGGAAGATGATATCTTGGCGCGAATTTGCGCACTAAGGCTATCATATCCAGAATTGAATATTTGTGCATCGAAAAACAAATCGAAAGTCGCCTTTGTTCTCATCGGAAAAGCAGTAGCAGTGAGTGACGATCCTCGCGTTAGGGTCCAAGTTATTTCCGTCGCCCGGTTCATGTCGCACAATGCCGGAACCGCTCCTGTTGCGGTGTTCCCCGAAATAGTCAGGTAATTGGCATCGGCGGTGGTGCCATAAACATCATTACTATGCGCCCACTCAAAACCGATAAGAATCGCCGAAGATGGCTTAAACATCTTCATCGTTTTATTTTTTGATTTCGTTTCCTCAAGGTCTTTTGAGAATATCAGAAAACCCGGTTTCCCGTTCCCCTGCTCTATATTCGTTTCGCTAACCTTATGGGTGGCGTCTGAAATATCTATCCATGATTCGGCATCTTTGTCATAAGCCTCAAGATAGCGGGACACGCCTCCCGGATTTAATTCTATTGACGAAACCGCTTTGTCAGACACAATCCTCGGGAATGATGCGTCGATTATTTGCATCCACCACTCATCCAAAAAACTATTTGAAGAGTGGTAAACCTGGGGAACAATAATCGCCCCAGCATCTCCGGACGTCCAAAAACGGTCCACAACTAAAGTGACCTGATATGCTGTGGTGGCGGTATTGCTAACGATTTTCACCGGTTCCCGTGGCCCGCCCTTGATTGGAATGATCCATTTTCCGGCCCACTCGTTTACGCCAACAGCCAGATCGAGAACTGATATGGTCAGGGTATAAACTGGAGTCGATGTGTGCGGTAGTGCAGGAGCGGTATATGCCAACAAAGGGCACGTCTTGTGCTTAATTCCTGAAATCTGTATGCAATCCATCGGCGTTGACTTGCCGCCCACATTCAACAGGCGGGCATGGGTAACATACCCGATACAGGCGGGAACAACCTTGCCAATCACTGAATCCTTAGCCCTGGGATAATCGGTTGCGTCCACTTTTTCCGGTGGAACCTGACCGTGCATGTCCTTGAAGTAGTCCACGCAATCAAGGCTTAGGGTTGACCCGTTGAAGGCCACATCACCGACGAGACCTTGCCACCATTGAATAAAAACACCCTCGATGACGACAAAGAATTGCACGCGGCACCGGTATAAAGTGAATCCCAAATCCCGGAGCGCGAAGAAAAGACCGGTCACGTTTTGCAGGTCAACCTTCATCCCGCTTGTCGTGCCGTATGTGCCCATTTCTTCGAGGTCAATTGAATAACTTGGGAATGTGAATTTCCCCATGAGGAACATTCCCTGAGCCCAATCGAGTTGGTTGATCAGGCTATTCGGATTCAGTGGGCCAGTAGTGGGTGGCGTCGCGGTGGTCCATGCCGGTCGTCCTGTGACGTAGCACATGGCGCCGCTATAGATTCCCCAAGTGGAGGAATTGATAGCGCTGCCTTGCGGGTCGGAAATCATTACGGCATATTCAATGCGCATTAAAACACCCTCACAAACTCGACATCATAGGCCCATCCCAGATCGACGCGCTTGACATTGCTCAACTTCTTGATGCGACAGTTGCCGGCCGCTTGGCTCACGCGAAGCCCCCAAGCCCAATTATTACTCACGCCCTGCATGGTTGGGAATGCGACGATGCCGCCGCGTGCCTGGAGGATGGCATCAAGGATTTCATCGAATTCAGAATCAGGGTTCCAAAATTTCCCCTGAAAGTTTGCGCCGTCCGCCGCATGTTCGTAAATGGCGTTGCTCAGGACTCCGCCGCCATCCATGGTTAAGACATTGGTGATATTCCAATCGGTATTCCCCGAGTATTGATTTTGGGCTAGGCGCATCAAATTCAGATTGGCCGGAGCATGCTGAATAATCGAACGCGGCATCACTTTTATATTGTCGAGTGTGTAATACCCAAGGTTTTGCCGAACCTCCTTGGCGTAGTCAATGATGATGTGCTCCGCTGAAGCCTCCAGGCCCGGCGCTGGCAGGTATTCGCCCGCGTCGTAGCTGATCACTACCACCGACCCGCGAGCAGCTTGCAGGGCGGATAGGACGTTTTGCACGCGGCTTGCGCGGCCACGGATCGAAAAGGTCACATAATGCTTATCCTGGGCGGCGCCGCGGTCTCTCGCCCTCCAGTTCCGATCGGAAAGCTCCGACCAATCCAGGGCGGGATCCCACTCATATTTGCATGAGTCGTTGACAATGGGGACGGAATAGCCCGCGATGGTTGCCATCAAAAGCCCTTGGCGTTGGCGAAGGCTCGCATGATGTCCGGGTTTCGCTGGTCGATGGCCTCGGCCACGGCAGTCGCTACGCGCTCTGTGTGGCTCCTGGAAAGGTCTTCAAGTTGGCGGACGGTTTCCTGGTTGGCATTGCCTTGGATGGTCACGCTGAAAACAGGATTTATCGATTGCGAAACGCTCACCGATCGCCCGCCGCCGCGCTTGAGTGATTCGACGCCGCCCTGTCCCCCAAAGTTTTGGACATCGCGACGGGACCAAATGTTTTCCCCGCCCTCTAGCTCTGCCGGGACGCCGCCCATGGAATGGCGCATGCCGAAGACCGGGCCGCCCGCCTCGAATTTCTGTGAGTTGATTTGAGATGCATTTGCAAGGCCAGCCGCTACCGCCGCTGCCGCCGCAACCACACCAGCAGCCACACCCCAAGGCCCAAGGCCTGCAAAGCTGGCATAGGATGCAGTAGCACTCTGGTAGGTGTCGATCATGTTTTTGCCGTGCGCAACGGCCTTATACACACCTGCAAATGATTTGTATTGCTGCGCCACGGTCTGAAGGTTGGCTGCTATATCGCTCACGCCTCGGGACATGGTTTGCAGTTTGAGCGCCCGCATGCGCGTTTCGTGCTGGGCCTCTAATTGCTCCTTTTGCGAGGCTGTGCCCTTGAAAATCCGAAGCTCTTCTTCTTGCTGGGTTTCCAATTGTTTAATTGGATTCCCGGAAGCAGCACCCATAGCCAGCTGTAATTCAATTTGCTGATTTTCGATCGATCTCTTTATTTTCTCAGCGGCAGACTTTTCTTTGTCCTCTTGGGACTGTTCTTCGATCTTTTTGATTTCCGCATCCGCTGCAGCCACGATTCCGACCGAACGCATGCGCCCCGCCTCCATGGAGTCGAGTATGGATGTCACGAATTCTCGATTTTTGTTGACATCCTTTTCGCTTAACCCAAGCGCAGGCGCCGTCACCTTATCCGGCCCACCAAGGTCAACGGTCGCTGGGCCTTGAATTCCGGTGCGGCGAAGCGCATTGGTTCGTGCCGCGTGCAACTGCTCCAAAGACCATTGCTTGTCGAGCATTTCGGCAGTGAGGCCGGTGATTTTGTTGATCTCCACGCTCACCTTGGCCGCATTGAATCGCGCGTCCTTACCTTCGAATCCTACGGCTTGGCCTTTTTCCGTTTGGGCTTGCCACTCTTTGAGTGCGCCAATAACCTGTTTGATTTTATCGGGATCGCCGAGCCACCTATTCGGGTCTGCGCGCTTGTCTAATTCCTTTTCCTTGGCGGCAAGGAAAGCATCAAGAGCTATTTGCAGAGCTCCCAAGCCAAGCGCCAAGGGCCCAAGGGCGGCCTTGAGGCCCGTGGCTCCTCCCGTGGCGACCGCCATCGCGGATCCCATGGCTTCGAAGCCGGCTACGATTTTTGCGCCAGCCCAGATCACGCCAATGTCTCTCACGATGACGGCGATAGTGCCGAGATTGTCGCCGAAATTGACCAAAGCCCCAGAGTCGATAAGCCCTTGCAGTGTTTTGTTGAACTCGCCAACGGTCTTGGACAAGCTTTCCCAAGCGCCACTAGCCAGTATGTCACGGGCCGCACTTTTCAAAAGGTCCACGGATGTGGAGATCTGGCCTGTAACGGTTTTGGATAGATCATCCATCATCCCGTTGAATCGGCCCATTTCCTTGCCAAAGGTCGACCAAATTTCCGCGCCACTCGCGCCGGATTTCTGCATAGCCTCCAGCTCTGCCCGGGCTTGCCCGGATAATGCGCCCATCTCTTGTAAACGGGCTCCAGCCTCGCCCCAAGGCCTACCGGACTGCAAGGCGTCATACATTCGCCCCGTCCACATCGCGACATCCTGGAACGGCTGGCCGACGCCCGCGGCGATATCACCGATCATTTGCAGGTTCTTTCCGGTGGCCAAAACATCACCGCCAAAGACCTGCAGGATACGGCCTGCGCGGGCAATCTCCCCAAGCTCAAAAGGAGTTTTGGCGCCGAAGTCCGAATACTCCTTGATTCGCTTTTTCGCCTCTTCGACTGAACCGAGAAGGACTTTGAATTGCACCGTTAAATCCTCAGCCTCGCTTCCGGCTGCGATGAATGACTTTACCAGAGATCCGCCGACGATGGCGGTCATGCCCAAGAACACGCCCCGAATTGCCGTGATAGGCGCCTTCATGTCGCCCATGGATTTGGATGTTTTTTGCGCCGCACTCTCAGCGGCTTTTTCCATGGCGGCAAAATGCGAAGCCAATTGCCTCTGAACCCCAGCCATATTCTTGGTGAGGTTGTCAATGAGGTTTACTTCGACTTCAACTTTCTGTGCCATTGCCTGCTACTTTCCCGCGCTCCTGGAGGGTGCGCATACACTCATTAACCACACCGTCCCACTCTCGTTCCGCCTGTATCCATCGACATGGGATGGCGGTGTAAACGGGCATGTGGCCGTAACGTCGGCGATGCTCCAGTTCCGCAACGAATACCGGAATGTGCGGCTGGATAAAAAGCCTTGGGTGATTGAAATAGGCGACCTTTCGCCCGTCTGGATAGGTGTCCGTTTGCGGGCCGAAGAGTTCGGCTTCCAACCCCTGCGCCCGCCAGGCGCAATCCCCAAAAGACTCATAAGCGGGATCGTCATAGGCTATGAGCCCATGCCGGAGGTTGGCGAGGAGGCGAAAGAATCCAGCTCCAGCCCCGAAAGGTGGGCCAGGGATTGGCACCGCAAGTGAATGGCCAGCATGACCGACCAAGCCCGCTCCAGGATGCGCAGGGATTCAGGCGATGGCCCACCGTCCCGCCCCGCGACAAACCGGATGGCATTTCCGTGGGAATCGCACCAATCCTCCCAGCCGACAAGGAATCCTTGACAGCTCGCAGCCATAGCGTCAGCCAGGGCCGCGGCCAGCATGCGCTGGTATTCCGGCGTGGTCTCCCAGGCCTTGACCTTTTCCTCGGCCACCTTCGCTTCGAGCTTCGCCAGCCCTTCCAGCTCCCAGAAATCTTTCCGGGCCTGCTCCAAAAGCTTCCCGCTCTCGGGCTGCTTGGATCGCATCAAGTCCATTTGCGTGGGTTTTCGTATCACAAAAACCGGCTTGATGGGATAATCGTCCGATTTGAAAAAGTCGGGGGTGAAACGATCTAGCGGATCCGTGTCGATCGGAATCCATCCGGTCATGACGGCATTGCGTAACTCAGGGGTTAACCTGCGCTCTTGCGTGCCGGGTGGTGCCGCCCAAATCGGTTTAATTTTCTGCTTTACTTTTGCCAAAGTTCCTCCTTCCCTCCTTGATTTTCAAAGGTTCCCAGGCCACCCAAGGAGGAGGGCAAAGGGTGGCAAAACCCGGCCTGGGAAAACTCGGCTTAAGTCTTGGAGCCGTGAAGCATTTCCCACATATCCTCGGCATTCATGGTAGCGTCGGCGCTACCGTTACGCTGGACATGCAACTCCAAGTCGGCGTACAAAACGCCATTCACATATTTGTATTTCACGTCGGCGATCTGAACCACGGGAAAGCGGAACAGGAACAGGCTCGCGCCCGTGCCTTGATTGCTCATGATAAACGATCCCGTGGTCACGTTGACCCAGCGCGAGCGAATATCGAGAGTCGCCACGGCTGGCACCTCGACTGAGATTTTCACCTTGGGAACCGCAGTCTTTACGCGGAACCGCTCGATGCCTGCCGTATTGGTATTGCCCTGGTCAGGCACCATATCGATTTCCTGCCCACCTTCAATTTCAAAACTGTCAATGCGGCAAGTCACGCCGTGCAGGGTGGCCAGCCAACCAAGGAGCTGCATGCCTACCGTAGTTTGCACAGCACCCAGGGAAACAAGGCTCCCATTGGCGACGTCGGCCTCGCTGGTGTACGCCGCTTTGAAATCCACATCGAACTTGATCGGCTCGCCGCGCTTTCCTGCAGAAAGTTTCCATGAGCTCATGGCACCCGCACCAAGGATCGCCCTTTGCGTTGGAGCGGCGCCGGACTCCTTGGCTAGGTATCGCAGGCTCAGTGAGGTGTTGGCTCCTGCAACACGTTGCGCCCAGCTCTGACCGGTAGCGCCATGAGTCGAGCGAATAAACCCGGAACCCACGGCCAGGATGGACCAATCCGGGGCGGTGGCTACTGCCGGGGGAAGGCTCAGATATCCGAACCCTTTGAAGCCCACGGAACGCTCACCGGAATATTTTTCCGACTGTCCAAAGTCGCCGGTTGCCATCTTGTCGCCGGACATTTCCACAGACGGGGTAGCCTCAATGCTACGGAGGCGGACCACGGCGGTAGTCGCCACGGCAGTGCCGGGAACGGACTCAAGGCCCACGGCCAATAGTGCAAGTGATTCTTCAAAAGCCATTTTAGGCCTCCTGGTTTTCTTCGGTGATTTCGGCAGCTTGCGGAGTCGGGACGATCTCCGAGTTCTGGTAATCGCTCGGCAAGCAAAGCCGAGCGATTTGATAAGGTGTCAGGCCTGGCCCATCCACTTCTACGGTCGCGCCCTCGCGCAACACTTCGCCTTTGTGGTCGTAGGTCAGGCCTATTTTGACTTTGTAAATCATGAGTGAATCCTCACGTCTGGGTGACGGCGATCCGCCAAGTAGGAGAATCGCCAAAAGGTGTGGAGACGAGCTGGAGCGAGCGCATCATTCGATGCGTACTCGAAAACAGCGTCTTGATAAATCGAGATGGAGAAAGCGCCGTCATTCCCATTCGCCGCCGCTGATGTGTTTTGCCCGAATAGACGCTTGATATCGTCATAGCACTTCATCGCGTCGATTTCGGCTTGGCGAATCGGGTTGCTTGGTGGCGCATCATAACGGTATCCAAGCTCGATGCGGATAGAAACCAAGGACCAATCCATGCCGCCCATGTTGCCGTCGGCATTGCCGGGATTTACCCCGAGCAACCAGAAGTCGGCGAAAGGTCCGCGCTTGATCAGGTTTTGATCGTGGAGATTGATGGCCGCAGGCCAATCGAAGTTATACCCGTCCGAGGTAACGCCAGAGTCAACCCCTTCGCCCGCGCGAATCGCGGGAATCAGGGTTTCGAGGTTGGAAATGATTTGCTCGTAGATGCATCTCATGGCCAAACCTCACCCTCTCGCAAAAAGGTGACCTTGTGGCCAAAGGTTTTACGACGCGCGCCGAGAGGCGTCGTAGCCTGACCCAAGAAATACCAATCGCCACTTATTGCATCCGCATTCGGAAGTGTGATTTGCAAATAACTGTTGCTGAAAACCGTGGCAGCGCTTTCGCCTGTCACGCCGGTTGGGTCGATCCACTTTACCAACAAATCGGTATAAGTGCTCAATGATGAATCAAGAGTTTGGACGCGAACCACCACATCAGTGCCTTCGACGGCGACTATCATAAAAACCCCTCACTGGACAGGGTGATTTCATAAGGTGCCCACCCTCCACCATCGAAGGTGACTGTGGTAGGGCCCGCCGTGCCGCCTGGAATAAATGCGTTTATGAGGCTAGCTAGGAATGATACGCTGGCGGCAATCGATCTCAATATGGTTCGGCGCGTCTCAACCACAACGGAAGCAAAAACCGTGGCAGACACGGATCGAAATAGCGTCATACCACGCGAAATCACGGCCGATGTCGCAACGCTGGAAGAAATTGATCTGGATAGGGCCATCAATCTGGAAAAGGTCGCGGATGCAGAAACACCGGTGGCAATGGTTAGGTATCTGGACCTTAGAAGAGAAATGACCGTGGACGTGGATGCCGTCGCAGAAATCGAGATATAGCTAAGGACCACGGATGCGCGATCTATGACGGCGGACGAAGCCACCGAAGCCGAAATCGATCGCAGGTAGGCCCTGGCATTTGCAACCGTCGATGATGTCGATACGCTTGCGGCGACAGTTCGGAGGGCTGTAACCAATCGGCTAACCACGGCGGTCGCGGAAACGCCAGCAGAAATTGACCGATATCGAGTGACCAGAATCACAAACGATGCAGCCAGCGATACCGCCACAGAAATGGAGGCATAACGCAAAACCACCGGGGCGCCCACCACAGCCGCAGCCGCGGACAATGAGGCTGCTATGCTAAGCAGGTAAACCCGGCGCATGGAAACCGAAGCTGACGACGTAACGCTCGTTGCTATGGCCAAAATCCGTGACGACATCAAGGCGACGCTTGCCGAGACCGATGCGACCGCGGCAATGGCTAGAACGTAGGCCACAGCCCTAGACACTCCAACGGAGACGGAGACACCTCCGGCAATGGATGCAAGGCGGACAAAAAGAACTGCCAGTGAAGATGCAATCGAAACAGAAGACGAAATAGCGATGAATCGGGCGGACGCAATTCCGAGCACAACGGAAGCAATTGCTGAAGCCGCGATAGTCATGGCGCGTGATGATAATGGCGCCGAAACCGCCGATGATGTTACGGTCGAGGCAATAGATCGAAGCCAGGATGGCACTCTAGAGAGCGCGACCGAGGCGGTAACCGAAGGCGATATGGACTGATTATACTGGGTGCCTCCACCCGCCGCAGCCCTAGGCCACGCACCATATCGCCACGACCCATATCTCATGGCCAGCCCGTAGAATAGTCGTAACTCGCGATGGCTTGGAAAGCGCTCAACGCCCTCACCGCATCCTTATGCCTACCTGCAATGCCACTGATACGCGCCTCACGCTGTGCAACGGCCTGAAAATT
Source organism: Fibrobacterota bacterium (assembly GCA_043753995.1). GTDB lineage: Bacteria > Fibrobacterota > Fibrobacteria > UBA11236 > UBA11236 > JAYUVP01. Next base: position 20,783 of record JAYUVP010000141.1, on the reverse strand, counting down.
ATTGACCACGCGCGTGCATAGACCTGCTAGAGATATTCCTCGCTGCTGAGCTTCAAGGTTGAGAGACGGAGCGTCAGCTGCCGCTCCCGATGCCTGAAAGGCTCTTGCCTCCTGGTATTTTGTGGCCCAAGTTCCCATCTCTCCCGGCGATATGCCCTTCAGTGCACGATCGCGTAAAGTCTTGGCGTAGCTGTCAATCTGGTCCGCGATAACGCTTGTCGCATCGGCCAAAGCGTATGCGTCTATAATCGCCTGCACCGCAGTATCGTTGCTGCTAACCCATACCTGATTTTCTTGCCGGAGCCAGTGCCCAGCGGCTCGAATGGCTTCGTGCAATCCAATGCCTTTTTCTGTATAGGTGATCATGGAATCGACCTTAACCCTATCCAAAAGCCTTCGTTTGTGCTCATCGTTGAGGATGATCCGAGTGACGGTGTGGCCGGAAGGCCTGTAGCATACGAGCCTGCTACATAGAGTCCGGACGTGAATCCATACCCATTATTCCGCCCTAACGGGGTCCCCTGGTATGCGGCATTGCCTCCACCCGGATATCGAATGCCAATCGCGTGAGACGGAATGATTCCGATGTAAAACCAACCACACGGTACCCATGGTTTTACGGCTGGGGACCATGTTCCGCTGGAGGTGTCCGTCTTTATGCCGGTGGATGCGCTGGAAACAACATTGAAGTCCACAATTTTCGCCGCAGGCAATCCATCATGCCCGCAAGAATATAAGGCCAACTTGACGTTACTGGATGCAATTTGCGCGTTCACCTCCATCTGAATTCCGCTTAGGGATCCGGCCACCGTCAGTATATAGGGAATGTAATACTCACGGTCGGCGACCATAGTGTAGGTGCCACCATTGCCAAAATGCCCACCCATGTGCCAACTGATAGGGTAGTCGCGCCACGGGTCGCTTCCAGCCACCGATTGCCGGCCTGGCATCGCGATACCCAATGCCTCAGGGGATGGAGCCATGCGAATCCGAATATTGCCACTTGTTGGAGCCCCGGTGAAAGTAAGGGCGGATGGCGCTTGGTCAAGCAGCGTCGTGCCGTCCCACGTAATCTGCGGGCGTGTGCGCGTCAAAACATTGGACGACACGTGCCCAATGCCGTGCTCCCATTTATTGTTGACCGTATCCTCGATCATGTAGCGCACAGTGGTATTCTGCGTCCCGAACGCGGTTGAGAATCGAGGGTATCCCGTGATGGCCGTGAGCGTCACGGCTCCGGCACCACTGCTTGCTATGCTGGTAGTGGTCTCCTCGACCATGTTATAGGCGCGCATATTCCCTCTGATTCTCATGCCTGGGAGTAAACCCATGCATCATTAGCCATTCTTCCAAGCCCGCAAGCGGAATTACATCGCATACTACACCGTCACAGATCGTGTCGATGCACAGATCCTTGAAATCCCTACCTTGGTCTAGGTAATTGCGAAGCCGCGTACGCAAGTCAGCCGGAACCCACTGATTCAATCCCCACCGTTGCGGAGCCTCGGCAGGAAGATTATCAGGGGTGCCAAGCAAAGCCAAATCCACTTCCATGCTCTCATAGCGAAACCCCCACTCGTGCGCAAGCAGGCTTCTCATATCTCGGCACGCGGCCCACCAAGAGGCGTACCACTCTTCCGCAGGCCTATCGACACGCATCCAGCGAAACGATTCCCAATCGGGATACTCAGTAATTTGAGTATGGCAACGTCCATCCAACTCTCCCAAAAGCCCCAAAGCCTTTAGGCTCCGGGAACCACAGCGCGGAATGGATGCGAATCGAATTTCCTTCTCCATGGGAAGAACCCGAGATATCAGCTAACAGTCAAACTGATCGTATACTGGATCGAATCGTTCAGGTTTAGAGCAACGCCAGTATGATCGCCTTTGCAAATCATGGTACCGGAAGTTGATGCCGTGAAATTTCCGCCGTTCGTGATCGTCTTGGTTCCGTTGCTGGTTATGGTCGCGACCCATCGGAGCACGTAGGCCGTTGGATTTGTGCGAGTCGCCGAAACGCGCGCATAAGTAGGAGATCCGCCCGAGTCCTCGGTGAATAGCGTAGTGTCAGTAACAGCAGCGGTACCCGCGCCGGTACCCCATCCTACGTAATCTCCTGTGGTTGATACCGTGGCGTCTAGGTTGTCGACAATCCATTCTCGCCCAAGGTTCGTGACCACGTCGGCCATGAGAATGACATTCTTCCACATCGGCAGGCTGGAACGATTTTGCACAACCATGCGCCCGCCCGTGGCGAATGCATGCTGAGGCGCACCTTGAACCGCAAAAGCAGCCAGGGCAATGATGGTCATGATGAGGCCAATGAGGCCGCGACGTTCTGAGTAAAAGCGCATCATGCACCTTCCTTTTTTTCGAATTGGGAGAGAGGGACATCCTTGTGAGTCATGTCTTCGAACACGACCTGATAGCTCGGCTCCTTCGCGCCGTCGGCAATCTTCGGGGTGTCCTTAACCGCCAGGGTCTTTTTGCCGTCGATAGTGGATGGCAACTTGTGCGTGGAGTGGGGGAAAGTCAAAAGCATTTTAGCCTCCAAGATTTCTGAGATAATTTGATAAGTCCTCAAGCGAAACTTTTAGGCGCATGAGGACGGATATTTTCAATAGCTTCACACGGGCGGCAAAGGTCGCTTTGGATGTGCGCGCCTGCCTGATTTCTTCGCGCGTTCCGTCTGCGCGGATTACCTGGAAATGGATATTGACCTTTGGCATGCAGGCGGCATAAACTGCCTGCGCGATTCCGCTGCCGTTTCGGCGCATTGCGATTTCCGCGAAAACCACAATGCAGATTGTGAAAATAAGGACGCCCGTGAGTATCGAAAGGGTGAGGCTCATGGGTTGGCCTCTGTAAGCTTTTCCAATAATCTTTCCGACTCTGCTTTTTTCAAAATCACATCGCTGTTTTGTTTTCCTCGCTCTTGCACAGATTTTTTTAGGGCCGGAAAAACCTCCATCATCGCGCCGAAAAACTCGCGCTGAATATTCGCAGTCTTGTCTTGCTGCGCCTTGAGTTCTTCCATTTGTGCGCCGAGAGTATCGACTTGGTTTTTCAGAGAATCAATCGAAGGCTTTACAACTTGAATGACGAATGAGCCGCTTTCGGCTTTGACCACCTTTACGCCATTGGTCCAAAAGAAAATCATCGCAGCGGTCAGCGCCGTGAGTAGTACCCGGCTAGGCCAATCCTTCAAAAACTTTTCGCGCCAATAAGAAATCACGTGCTACCCTCGGAAAAGTTCGACTGAGGATGAATACTCTTCGGCGGAATCGGCCACACCTGTCAAAACCTCGGCGGTGATGATGGGTTCCAGCCGATCAATTTCTGCTTTGTAATGCTTGAGCTTAGACGCATAGATATCGACTTCGACGCCCATGCCATAGGCTTGCGGGTTGATGCCCATCTTGTCGATGCAGATTCGCTTGCAGCAGTAGGCGATAGCCAATTCCCGCAGCAAGTGATCCAGCGGGTCACGCTCAATATCGTCTTCGGTTACCCCGCGCATGCGAGCAAGCGAGGCCAAATCCTGATCGGTCTTCGTCAAATAATTCGGCGTGACCAATGGGAAAAGAGCGGCGTCAGTGATGTCGACCGAGGTGATGAAGTGAGCCGCCATCAGAGGCCCCGATCCTTGATGACCTTGGCGATGTTTCGATCGATTCGCTTTTCGAAGCTGGGGCGCTCACGCTCGGCGGCGCGGTATAAAAACGGGTCGCCCTTGATGCCTTTGATCATGTGCCCGCGGCTAAACATGAATTTGCCGCCCTTCACGAATCGCAAAGCCTTTTTGCTCGTCGGCTCGACGCGAATTGCTTGCCCGCGAGGACCGTACAATCCGGTACCCTCATGCAATCCAGGAGCGTAAGGCGCGATGCCGGTGTCGAGGAATACGCGCCCGCGAAGGCCGTCTACCTGCGTGGAAATGGAGCGGTCAGCGTTGCCGCTGCGAGGCGCGAACTTGTGGTCCTGCCGCGCTGCGACCTGAATATCCCGGGTGCCAGCCTTGAGGGCTAGGCGCATGGCGCGGCCAAGGTCTTCGGGCATTGCCTGGAGAGCCTTGAGCGCATTAGCCCGGTTTATTTTGACTGAGAGGTCCATGGCTTATTTCGTGCGTCGCCCTTGAGGAACCGTGCCGCTTCCCTGGGCCTCTTCGGAATTGGGCCCGAAAGCGCCTTCGGTTTTGGGAGGCTCGGCGGAAGCGTCCTTTTCGGCTCGCTCCTCGACCCACTTCTCCTCGATTTCGATGGTATCGAGTTGGTCCTTGGTGAACGGCGATCGCTTGGCCAATAACTCCATGTCAATCCGCTTCCAGCCGTGCTTTTCCCAAGCCGCCAAGTCGGTTTCGTCGATTTCCGTGACCTGCTCGGCCACGGCACCTTTTTGAATTCTGATCTTTGCCACACAGCCTCCTTAGTGATTTGATGATGAAACGGAAGGGCGATCGGACTTGATAGCCGTCGCCCTTCACGCTTGGATTATCCTTGCCAGACAGCGCCGTGATTGGGGTGGCGAACGCCGGCAGCTGCGAAGGTGTCGACGATCAGCGCATCGCCAAGGGTGGATGCGTCAGGGATGATGGAGACACGCATCGACAAGCCTCCGACCTTCTGCACCTTGGAGTAATCCGTGGCGAAGGGGGCGGGGGCAACGATGGCGCCCAGGGCGGCCATGGGGTTGTACACGATGTTCTTGGTCGGGGCGGTTCCGAATGTGATGGCCGCATTGTCCGCAGGGGATGAAGGCAGGGCCGTGACCAGGGTGAGGGTTGCGGCATTTCCAGCAATGGTCGCATCCTCGGCGACAACTGCCGTATAATTCGAAATGGCGTTGATGGTTAATCGAGTGCCGCGATAAATGGTGCCGGTCGCGGCCGTCAAGCCATCAATGACCAAGGACGTGCCGCTTTGACTTCCGCCGTTGACTAGGACGGTTCCGGCAACATCGCCGCGATTGAAAGTGCTGAGCGCTCCCTGCGTGACGAAGAATGCGGTCTTGTGCATTTTGCCGAGGGCCGCTTCGCGCAGAGCCAGCGGGCGATCAGCGCCATAGTCCGCAGAGGTGAACTGGGCGACCTGCAGGAGCGCTTGCTCGGCGGTCGAATCGATAATCGCCACCATGTTACCCATGGGAACGCGAGCATCGAACAGAGCTTTGCGAGCAGCGAGCAGGTGCGCGACCGTGGAAGGGCTGGTGCCGGCAGTGCCGGACAAGGTGCGATTGAAGAAGCCGGTCCAGCGCTCCAAAAGGTATCGCTCGACCGAGGTGGCCACCGCGAGCACGGCGGGCAAGACAACTTCCATTTCGAAGTCCACCACCTGCAGGGATTTTTCCTTGGCGGTCAAAGGAATCTTCTTGTAGAAGTGCTTCTCCAGCTTCATCTTGGTGCTGGTCTGCGTGATGGCGGTATTGGATGCCGTGGTCACCAATTCGTCGGCGGTGCCGAGATCGGCCGGAACCTTGACGGTCACTTCGTCGCCAATGTGGCTGGCAAATTGCTGCTCGACATTTCGCAGGCAAAGGTTACCGGCGACGAGGTTGTCTTGCAAGTGAATCGCAGCATCAAGGGTGACGTCTGCGAGTTGAGCGGGGGTGATGAAAGTTGACATAGCGAGCCCTTCAAGCTCGCCAGGCTAAACCGATTAAATAATCGGGCTGAATTGGGCCTGGCGTTCGCGGAGCGCCTTAGTGCGTTCCGCAATGTTGTCGGGCTTGTCGTTGGGTCGCCCTTCTCCACCTCCGGGACCGCCACCGCCGCCAGGGCCTTGGCTATTTTCGACGATGTGCGGGCGGTCCTTGACGTACGCGGCCACGTAGGCCTCGACGGTCATGGGGTTGCCCTTGTCGTCTTCCACGAAAACCGAATCATCGTCACGGACTTTGATTTTCCGGGAAACTAGATCGACGGCGTCCGTCAATGCTTTTTCATGCACTTTGAGCTTGGTCAAGCCTTCGAGCGCTGCAGTTCGACGAGTTTTTTCCACCAGCTTTTCACGGTTCAGCTTCTCGCGATCGTCACGCTCTTTCTGGTTTTTTTCGAAGGCCGTCAATTTTTCATTGAGGGCCAAAAACTCAGGATGCGTTTTGATATCGGATTCCTTACCGGAAGCGGGCGGGGCGGTGAGCTTGGCTTTAGTTTCGGTGAGCTTCGAATCGAAATCGTCAGCCTTGGAGTCAAGACCGAAAGTTTCTTCGAACCGTTTCAAGCGCTTGCGTAGCCCTTCAGCTTCGCGATTCGCCTGACCCTTCTCTTCCTTGCCTTTGTTTTGCTCTGCCGTCACCAGCTCCGTGATGTTGGTCTCCAGGACCGACACAAGCTCGGAGCCTTTGTCGAGGGCCGCCAGGGCCTTCTTTACGTCGTCGAATACAGGCACGCAGCCTCCTTGACTTTGCGCGTGTTGTCGAGTCAAGGTTACGCGTGAATTTGGGCGCTTAGGCTTTCAATGTTCCCAAATTTTCCCAAATTGATTTGGATGGCAAGCACCAAAGAGGGCGGGCATCGACATAAATTGCTGTCATGGCGGAAGATGTAGGGGGTGACGCCCAAGACGAAAATTTTCTTGGCGAGCCTTCAAATTATCTCATGAGCCCCGACGAATTTGACCAGCGCGTGAAGGATGGGCTTTTCGAGGCCCTATTTCGTCACTTGTTTGGGGAAGGAGAGGCGGGCGAGAACGTCACGCCACCGTCACCTGAATAAGGCTGGGTGTGTTTGTTTTCGCCTATCCAAATAGGCATGGGGATGCCACCCGAGAAGGCCTTACAGTTGCGCCCAAGGCCATCATTGCGCAAGTGCGAACAGTATGCGCATACCGGGGAATACTCGGGAATTTCGCTGTCACCGTCGATTTTCACGGCACCTCCGATCCTGCCGGAAGTCTAAAATACTGGCCGCCAAATTGCTTGGTAAAAATCTCCATCACCAAATGACAATGGGATGCACTTGCCGTGTCGGTGTCTATTTCTCCAAGCCGTATTTTTCTCATCGTTTCCCGCCTCACTGCCGTGTCAGCCAGCCCGTAAGCATCTAAAAGACCTTCGGTAGCGGCTCCTGGCGCCGGTCTGTAAATGTGATCCCACAAAGGGGAGGCTGCGCGTATTTCCTTGGCCCCGTTCGCCACGGCAACGCGAATATCGGCATTGGAAAATGAATTACCTCCACGCATGGGCGAATTCTCTGGCGACTTCCAGCCAGCAGGGTGATTGTGGGTGACGACGTTCCCTTTTATCAAGTGCTTGATATCGGAAACGTCGACGCTGTTATGCGTGCCATCCTTGAAGGCCAACATTTCCCCAGTGGGCGAAATTATCGCAAGGGATTCGAAATGCTGAGGCCTGATTTTTGCCTCTATCTCACGAACCCTTTCCGCCTGGTTTGATGCTTTTTCGGCCGGCTTTAAATCGGCGGTCTTGATTTTATAGGCGCGCGGAGCTCCATGCCCTTGCCACCCTTTCAGGTTTTTTTCCCAGCCGTCGATTTTCTTTGCCCCTTCGGCACCGAGCAAAAGGCGCTTTTGTGTCGCCGGAAGCGCCTTGAGAAACTTGGCGCCCTTGTCTTTTTGGAAGTCGGCGACTTCGGCCTCGCCCTCGTAAACCTCGGACAGGATGCAGAGACAATGTGGGTGATATGGATAAGGCGGGGCCTTGCCCTTGGGGAAGACTCCTGGACCCATGCCGTATAGGTTTGCGTGCGCGTGAAAGTCGCAAATGTCGGTTTCCTGGTGCCGAGAAGACAGCGATGATTTGATACCAATCACGTCAACGTCTTCATCCGCCTTCGCGAGCACACCGGTCCCGTAGGCCCTGGCCATCTCCGTGCGCGCGATTCGCTCGGCGTTATACCTGGTCTTTTCGATGACGGCGGTTTTAATGGCTCTCTCCAAACCCTTCGCAGTCAAGGCCTGGGCCTTGTCGGCGACATCGAAGTAAGCGGCCTTCAGGGATTGATTTGGCGCCCCTGAGCGACCAAGCCTTTCAGCCTGCGATCTTGCTGTGGTTAATGCTCGATTGAGGTCGGAAACAGCCGCGCTACCCTCGCCACCCATCACTCGGCGGGCATGCCGAATCACATCGCCCTGGGCCTGCGATAGCTCGCCAGGGAGGATAGTTTGCCGACCACCAGGCATTTGGCCGGACAAGTCGTTGGCCATTTCCTGCCATGTCGCTACGCGGTGATTGAAGGCTCTCGACGCCAAGAGATTGGCGGAAATGGTATCAGACGCCACCGCCTGCATTTCCTTGGACGCAATGCGACGGGACATAGTCAGGAGATCACCTGGCCAATGGGAATTCAAAAAGGTTGCTCGAAGGCCGATCGGATTAGCGATTAGTCGCGGTTCAATGCCATAGCCAATGGCGACAGCGGTCACCATGCCGTCGAGGATTTCTTTTTTGATTGTCCCCTGAACGTCATGGACCTGGAAAGCAAAAGCGACCGCGTCTTGCGGTGTCGCTCCGGCCTTCATTTGCTGGTCAATCGAGGCTATGACATTTTCGGCCATGGTGCCGAAGGCCTGAGAGAACGCCCGGACCAGGGCCGCCACCGGGTTTGCCTTGGGCATTACGCCGCTACAGGAATAGTTTCTGTGTGCTGCTCATCAATAGCGTTCTGGTCGACAGCATCAAGCAATTCCTGTAATTCGTCCGGAGGCAGGCTACGGAACCGCGAGCCAACCCAATCTTTGACCACAGCCTTCCTCACTTTTGCTGGAAGCTCGGCAACAGCCAAGGATTCCTGCATTTGCGTAATCTCGGACATGTCGTTGATGAGGCCAAAATTATCGGAGTATTCCACAGTGAATTCGAGATTCGCCCGCAGGAATAAATCCACGATGTCTACGACGCTTACTTCGGCGGACTCCATCACGCTAGTGAAAGTGATCAAATTCTGGTTCGAGCTTTGGAATTGAACCTCGACCTTCCAGCCGCTAGAGTCTTTGTTTTGCTTGGAACTTACCCCCAGGACTGAGGCCATTTCGAACATTTGCTGAATCAGGAAATCCCGATCCTTCATTACCGCCTCAAGAATTGCCGGGTCTGGACCGATGAATCCCGGATCGCCGCCGTCCTTTGGGTCGTAGGTGATGGCGTTACCAATACCGATCGTGAGGGCGCTGGGGATTACCGAACCGGCCGGCTTAGGCAGCTTCAGCAGGCTGAACATTTGCCCGCGTTCCTGCTCTCGCATTTCGCTGCAAATATTCATGATGGCATGATTCAGGCGGGCAATATGATAAAGAGGCGGAAGTGATAATATTGGATCTTCTTCGTCTTCGGGGAGATCGTCATAAATAGGCACAACAGGGATAACTCCAATGGTGTATGCGCCTGAAGAATCCTGCACCCACTCGTCTTTCACTTTTTTATAAAGAAACCAACCCGCGGCGGTTATTGACCTTTGGAATTTCTCTTTCTCCCCTCCCACGCGGCGATCTTCATAGAAGCGAAGCTCGGTCAACGCGCCCATGTTGTCGTACTGGTAGGAGACCACGCGCTCTGGGCTCACGAAATACACGTATGGCCGCTGGTCCTTCGCCACGGCCTCAGCCAGCGTCGGCGCCGGTTTGGCGTCATTGTCGACGACCACGAAGCCGACACCATAGCGCCGCACCTTGCGGGCCACGCTGCGAATCCACCTTGCCCACGGCGTGCCTCGCCGGTTGCAGTTGGTCATGAATTTCGCGAAAAGCTCGTTTCCGGTTGCTTCGTTTCGCTTCGGTTCTTCGCGATAAACGGGATCGACAAGCGCATTGATGATGCGCTTGAAAAAGTTAGGGTAATAGGAATATTGCTTTCTCTCCGCCAACATTCTTTCGCGCGTGTGCGGGATCAAATACTCATTGTTCGCGAACCCACCCGATCCATTGTCGGCCTCACGCACAAACTGATAAGGGTTGATCGAAATAATGTCTGGGCCATGGTAGGCCACTTGTGGCGCTGCGCCTGCAATAGCGGTACCAGCCAATTTGACATCGTCGCTCAGTGCGGCCATGCAGTCCCCTAATAATGGATATTCACGCCGCCAATCTCGACGGGCTCAAAGTGACAAGCGTATGCACCAGATACCGCGTCGATTTGATCTTTTTTCCCATTTGGGAAGTTTTTTGCCTCGGCCAGAAAAGGCGCATTCCATTTCCCGGCGAGAATGTGAACTTTGCGGTTTTCGGCAAGCGCAGCCCATGGTCTTGCCCGGTCGACTTTGGATCCGGTGGGCCGGTCATTGCGGACGGTGTACCCAGCTAACACCCGGGTTTGGTAATGCGAAAAAACATCCTTTCCCGCGCTTCCAGGCTCTTGTTCGATTAGGATTGGAAGGTCTCTACCGTCATTGTCAGCGGCATTTTTAATGCGCCGCTCATTCTCCAGTGGTTCGCCTCGGAAGTGGATCATGTCGAGTATCCACAGCTCGCCGAATTGGTCAATTCCGACAAGAGCCCCAGCCGTCCAATCTGGGTCGGGATTTTTTGCACTCACCTCCGATGCTGCTCTATCCCAATACCGAATGATTCGAAGCTCGATGTGCGCCGGCACGCGCGCCTCAATGATGAACCATTCCGGGTCGAACATTCCTCCTGAGTCGTCAACATCCCAGTTGCCTTCAAGCAAACGCATGCGCTCGGCGCGGTCCTGGGCTGCCAAGTTGGCCGCATAGCCTGGGTCACGCTTGCAAAGAGTGGGATTGTCGCTCAGGCGAGATGGAACGAAGGTGATGGATTTTGGGGCATTGCCAAAACGGTCGCGGGCGCTTGGGTGAACCCATATCAGCTTGTCTTCGTCGCGGAAGAAATAACGGATTTTCCCAGACCTCGAATAAATTGGAAATCCGTCATCGCCGATCCACCAATCAATCAGGTGGCGGACGAAAGACTTTTTGCTTGGGTTTGTACCCGCCCTGACATAGGGCCTGACCCCTGCCGTATCGCTTCGGTTACGGGAGAGCATGTACCAGAATTGGCGGGCAGAGAAGTGGGTGAGCTCATCGAAAAGAATCAGGGGGATTTGCGACCCCTGCCAATCGAGCACCGTGTTGTCATATTGGAGGTGGGACATGGAGAGCGAGGCGCCGCTTTTCCATTTCCATGTCAGAGTTTGTTCCCGTGGCGAGCCTCCCACAAGCGGATACATTCGCATGGACGTATCCCAAAGGCCGCCCTCGTTTCGAATCTGTGGTGTTGTGCGACGGAAAGCTACAGCGCCGAATCCTGGCCTGTGGATGTGTCTGAGCGGCTCCATCAGGAGCGCCCACGACTTGCCGCCTCCTGCTGCGCCACCATAAATGGCGATGTCGGCTTGACTGCCTAGGAACTGGCTTTGTGGCCCGGCATGGGCTTGGATAGGCGGAAGCTGCGCAATCAAGAACCCTCGCCGAATTGTCCTGGCTCGGGGGCTTCTTGGGGGTCGCGACCGTTATCCGGCATGATAACTTGGGCTTGCGGGAATGCCTCGTCACCGCTTGTGATGTCTGTGCGGTTGCGTTGGCCAAGTTCTTGTATGCCGAGCCATATCGCCATTTTGTCGCTGCCCTTTTTGGCGTTTCTCCACTGCATTCGGCGCAAAGACATTTTCGCCTTTTCGCGGTGCTGATTGTAGAATGCCGATAAAGTGATCCCTTTTTCTCGCTCACAGGCGGCACGAAGCGTCATATCATCGCAAGACAAGACGCGACAAATTTCTAGCACCGTCATGTTCAGGCTGCACATTTCGGCAACTTGAACCCAATTAAAAATCTTTGGGGGGCGCCCCATTTTTTTACCGGTGGGGCCCGTGGCTTTACGTGGCATACTTGGCTAATTGCTTTGATTTCGAGCCCATACCGTGTCGTATTTTATCGTAGACGCGATAACAAGAAAAGCATCTTAAGCTTGTCCACTTTGCGCTGTTTTCTGGACTCAAGGCTTGATGACAGTCGCAACACTCTGGTTTTCTGGGAGGTGTCCACTTGGCTCTGCCCATTTTCATGCCGCGATACTCGCACATCGCCTAAACCGCCTCCGCCACTTGCGCCGATTCCGGCCTCTTCAAAATCCGAATGTGGCCCGGCATTCTCGGCTTCCTCGCGATATATCCCTTGCGTTCCAATGCCTCCAGGTGGGAGACGGGCGCATAACTTGAAGCCCATTCGAATCGCTGCGCAATGGTCCTTTGGCTTGGGCCGCAGCCATTGAGGTCTTGGTATTCTACTAGGAATTCTAAGACTTTGAGTTGGATACCTGTTAGGCTGGTCACTGTGGGTTATACAGTAGTGATATTTCTGGCAATGTCAATACTGAGCAGGCAAGCAGTATTATGCGGGTTACGGTATCTCCTGAGTGTCGGTCATGGCGCTTCTGCCACCTCCCCGCGATACCGAATTGCCACCGCCCCAGGCACCGCCTCGAACTCGGCCACAAAGGCGATAAGCTTTGTCGCCCCAGGCTCCGAGCAATAGCACCCGATATCCGTTTCTAGCCCGGCCGAGTCAACCACAGTCACGCGCCCCCAGCTCACCACCCCATTGGCATAGTAGGCATAGGCCCGGCCATTTATGGCGGCTACCGTGTCGCCAAAGCGAATGATTGCCGGGTGGTCCCAGGTCATGACCTTGGGGTTTATCGTCTCGTCGATTATTCGCCGATCGGCGGCTTCTGTAATGCACCCGTAAAGTGATGCCGTGAAAAGAATTATCAACGATTTTATAAATATTGACTTCATATCATTCTCCCATTTCAATTAAAGCGTCTCGCGACATTTCGATCGCTATAAATAGGCCTTGCTCCGTTCCGGCAGTCAGTGCGTCAATTTCAGGATCACCCCATTGCGAACACACCACAATTCTTGGCTCGAAATCATCCCCACATTCCACGACGCCAGGCACAATACTTTTGGCGCACCCGCCGCACCCATCACCCTTGCAAATGGGGCATAGGCGAAAACATCGCGGTCGACAGGATGCGCTGCCGCAATCCCTGCAGCTCAAGCGGCACTCCTCCTGATGATTCCCATACGCTCCTCGCTTGCCCGCGTTTCCGCAAGCTTCAAGGCTCTGGCCGCGATGAGGGGGGCGGCTGCCATGGCTTGGGCGTGTTCAGCCTCGCGCTGCTCCTTCTCAATCAGATCAAGCCTGTCAAAGCGCTCCCTTTCGCGCTTCGCCCATCCCGGATCCTCCTGCAATTTTCTCGCGCGATATTGGCGGACATTGTTATACCTCCGCTCGCGGACCTCGGGGATTTCCTGCATGCGCTTCTTGCGTGACCTTGCGTCGGTCCTGTTTTTCATCTCCCGCTTCGCTGGATCTTTTAGGCGCTCCATGCGGTGCGCATAATCCGCGGCACAAAAGGCGGCATAAGCCGCGGGGTCGGCCTTCAGGCGCAAGTATTTCTCGCGTCCACGCTTTTTGTCATAGGCTCGCCGACACTCCTTACAGACCTTTTCGCCGTCTGGAAGCTTGTGAAGCTTTTTACCGCACCTCATGCGAATAGGTCTCCTTGATTCTCGCTCTTGGTTTTTTCATGCCCCATCACCCTGACGCGATCCGCTCGGCATGGCCCGATAATGGCACCACCAAGGAGTTTGACGTATATCGATGACTCGTCGCCGGTATGGTTCGCGGGAGCATCAGCTAGTGAACATGGGTGCCAGCGCGCGCCACTAGGACCAAATAGCTGGACTTCATGGGTCGCACTCATGGTTTCGCTCCAAGAACGCGCCGATCCCACCAACCCAGCCCCGTCAGTCCCATACCCCAGAGCGAGATCATGGTGTCGCGGTTAAAGCCTTGAGTTTCGCCGTCGAAGGTGATGCGGTCGGTGATGAGGCTCATGGCATTTGGCCTGACAAAATTCTGATACCACGCCGATCCAATGCTGGCCAGAGTGAGGGAGACCATGATGATTCCCTGGTCGGCAGCCTTGCGCATGTATTTCGCGGTTTGGCCGAACTCCGGATTTAGCCACGCGGCCGGACGCATGCCAGCAGCCATCCCATGCCAAGCCATATCGTTCAGCAGGATCCCATTCATCCGATCCTCCCAGGACACCAGTAGACTGTCGTCTTCGGGAGTGATGACGTGCTCGCATCGCTTGTTTTCTTCGGTTCCGGCCAGGTCGAGCACGAATTGCAGTCCGAAGCGCAGCTCGATTTCTGCGATCAAATTCATCGGCGTGACGTAATCCTGTTTGGTCTTGGGCTTTTTCTCGGCGATGCGAGAGTTGATTTCGTCGTTGATCCGCCTTTGCTCTTCGACACTGGGTATTTCCAATTTGGAAATCATTGTGTAAACCTCCTTACGGCCGCCTGGGCCTGTGCAAAACTTTTTGTTATTTCCCCACCGACCTTTTCGGCAAAAGCCCTTTGCCCTTTGCTTGCCGTCCCCTTGTCGCGCTTTAGCTCCAAACACAAGCACACGGTTCCGCGCCCATCCTTCGATTTATCCCACACCATGATATCGGGTAAATCGGATAGGGCTCCTTGCATCTCCATGGCGATGTGATCGCCGCGGTCTGCATGCCTCTTGAGCCAGTTGTAAAACCGAGTCCGCAGGGACAGGTAGGGCAGGCCCGTCGCCTCAATTTCGATTTCCACCAGGTCGTGAATACGCTCCTCTGGCTGGCCATCCATCTCTTCCGGCGCGACCCTTGCCACAATCGCAGCCTTGCGAAGCTTCGAGGACATGCGGCGCCTGCCCACCACGCGGGGGAATTTCAAGGCCTCGTCTCCGAGCTTGGTGTAGGGTTTCATTTCCGCAGTCCTTCTGCAAGACGCTGGAACATCGCTGCATTCGCCTCACGCTCCTGCTCGGTGGGTAATCGCGTCTCAGGTGATGGCAGTTGCCGGTCACGAGAAATCCGGTCGCGGTTTCCCACGGCGGCATGATCCAACATCTTCGGCACGGCCTTGCGGTCCTGCCATAGTTGCGCCACCTGGGGGATGGTCGCAGCCCAAGGCGCAGCCCTTACGATTGCAGCCTCCACCGCCTCCCGCAGGGAATGTGCCGGGATGTCTCGCCAATACCTGGCCGCCATGTCGATGTCAAGCGCCAGCATATCGCCCTTGGGTGCCGGCTGCTTCGCTGCCCAGTACATCGAATCGATCAGGTCCGTCAGGAGCGCTTCGGTTGGCGTGACGCTGCCGAATTCTTGCCGCGTCGGCTTCCAATTCGGCGCGATTATTTGGTTTTGCATTTCCGCCTCCTATGGGCCCAGAAGCCCCTAATTCCTGCTCCCAGCGTCTTTGGTTGACCCAGGTCCGGAAATGCGCCCAGGCGGCCACGAACTGCCCTTTGGCGGCCAACTCCCGCTTGTGGTTGATCTCGTTTTGGATTGCTGGCGAAAGTTTTGGAATGATTTCAGCCAAAGCCTTTCGGTATTTTTTCTCGAAATTGGACCACTCGACGGTTAATCCGCCTTTGGTGCCGGGATACAGCTTTCGCGCCTCATCGAATCGATCTCGCAAGCCTGGCCCAGAATCCGAAATATCGCCATCGTGATCGTTATCGTGATCGTTATCGTGATCGTTATCGGGTGCATTTGTATTCGGTTGTAAACTGATGTTTTCCGATGTTTGCGCCTGTAAACATCCGTTTTCATCCGCATAACATTCTGCGAGAATTTCGGGTGGTGGATCGGGATATTTGCTTTGCAAAGCTCGCCCCTTACGCCATTTCATCATTTGAACGTGGGCCTTGCCTCGGATTTGGTAGAAACGTATCAGCCCGGACTTTTCGCACTCGGCGAGCCATCGTTGCAGATCGGCCTCTCGGACCTGGTCAAGACGCAGCGGAAATAATTTTGGTCGCAGAAGGGGTATACTTGCTTCGCATCGTCCCCAATCATCCACCGTCAAAAGCAGGCGCAACCAGGTAACCTCAGCCTGGAAGCTCACCGAGTTGATCGTTTCCGATTCGATCATGCTTTCGCGGATATAGCGGTTTGGCACTTATTTTCCTTGCTTAACTGAATTTGGAAAGGTCGCATCCACACCCATGCCGCGGCACAACCCGGAGGCATCGTTGACAGATTCGGAGGCTTGCGCCTCGGGACGTGCTTTTTTCATGCTGTCGCGACCTTATGGATTCTTGGCGCTTAGCTCTCTACCGAATTCTTCTTGTACTTCCATGAATCGTCGGTCACCTTGACTGCTTGCGAACCCCAAAGGATTTGGTCTTTCTCGATGCCTTCAAGTCCGGCATCGATTGCCTCGATTTTGGCCGCTTCCAAGTCCTCATCGAAGGTGAAGGTCTTGAGAGTGAAATTCATCGCCACGGTTTCACCTTCGGGACGTGAATCGAAGTAGAGCTCGAAAGCGTGCTCGAAAGTGTCGGCGTGGAATTTGAAAATAGGGACCTTGAATTTCAGCAGCGCGGGAGGAGTGAAATCATCATTCCCTCCCTTTTCGAGCGAAACCGCATAGGCGAAATTCCCTTTGCGGTCGTCGCTGACATTGACGGACAAGACCTTTTTCATGCGGAAGTTTCGCAGATTCGGGAGGAGTTCCAGGGCACCTTCGGTCGAAAAGGCTTTGAAGCTCTCGATGAATTCGGCGAAGTCGGCGAGTGACTTTTTGGTGTTCGCCATTTTGGATAGTTGGCTAAGGGCTTCGCTCGCATGCAATTGGCAGGTAGCCAAAGGCAGGGAATAACGATTGATTTCCTTGGGCCAAGCCTCCACCCGCTGAGGCTTACAAATCACCAGGTATTCGCCTTCCAGCTTCTTCACAAAGCTCACGAAGGCGATGAGGTTTTGAGCCTCGAAGGTGATACGGGTCATGTCCTCCAGGGTGTGGAAGTGGGCGCCGAGGAGTAATTCTTTGCCATCAGCATTGATGACGAGGTTTTCGGTTTTCATTAGACTGCGGCTTTCTTAGCGCGGGCCAGGGTGATTTCGTTTTTCTCTTCAAAATCCAGCAAGACTTGGTCGGGATGCTGCTCGGCATCCGACACCGCGACGCCATCACGCAAGACGAGATCGCACTCTGCCGAGGCGTAGGCTGGTTCGGTGAGCTTGCGCTTGTACTTCACCGGCATATACTCCGGCTCGTTCGTTCGAGGAGGGTTGATGATGATGGTCAATGTGATGGTGCAAGGTTTTCCGCTCTCCTGCGCGATTTTCTGCGCACGTTCGAAGTCGCCTTGCATCTGCCTATCCATCTTTCCGTAGCCGGTTTTCCACCAGGCCATTTTCTGGGCTTTCATGCTGTCTCCATGGGTTGGTTTGCCGCTTTGCCCGCGGCTTGGGTTTTCTCAAATTCGATTCGAGTTACCTCGGTTTCTGGATCGCACCCCATGTGCTCGCAGAACATGGCCACGAATTGATCTGGTGTGAAATTCGGGAAGCCTTCGCGCGCGCAGTCCTCTTGAGTTATCGCGTTGAGCGGTTCGCGGCGAACGCTTACGATGCTGATGCAACCGAGGTGGACGATTTTGCCGCCTAGCCCAAGGCCCATACACTTTTCACAAGCCATGACCCGATCGCCAGACTTGAGGTTTTGCCAGCCAAGGCGACGGGTGACGGTTTTGCTTCCGTCTTTGAGCTGTTTGGTGGTGAGGGCGAAGCTCATGTTTCTCATGGGCGCACCACCGGGAAAGCGTTATGCTCGACACCATCAAGCAGGCGGCCTGATTTCTTTTTACCTGCGCGAATCGAAACTTGTCCACCGAATGGTGATTCGTGAATTCCGTCTATTCGTGTGATTGGTTTCCACTCGCCCCATTGCTTAAAATGGAACGGCACGGCTGCGACTTTGCATTGGTCGCGCAACGACCTCGCCCAATCTGGGTGCATAGGTCGCGCACCTGGGCCGCTTTCTCCGCCGCATATTATCCAGTCGATAGCTCCAGGCTCGTAATCATTGCCGCTATGGAAAAGAAGCTCAGCGGTCATTTCATCGAATACTTGAACCGGACCAAGCATAGGCTCGCAGCTCAGAAACCGAACCGCCGAAGGGCATCGCAGCAAAAGCGATACGCGCTCATCCGCAGCCTTTTGATTCTCGACGGAAATACCAAGGTGAACATTTGGGAGTGGGGTTATCCGCGACCAATCATGCGACCTGGTTCTGTGCTTTGATGTTGATAAATATTCAAGCATCCTATCTGGGCGCTTGGTCAAAATCTGATAGGTATGGTGAAGTGTCGACGCCATCACTAAGAAAACGCGATCGATAAAATCGAACGGCACGTCTTTGTGAAACAAATCGCTCATCGAATTCACGAATATTTTTGCCGGTTTTTGCCAGTGCAGCGGCGCGTTTAGTCGCTCCTCATGCGTCCTAACATCACCAAAATCTCGGTCCTTCCACTGGCCCATATTCCTGCCGGCGAACCGCTCGGCGTAGCAGTTCTTGCAGCCCGCAGAAACCTTGGTGCAGCCGGTCACCGGATTCCAAACGCGATCAGTCCATTCGATTTTTGATGCGGTCATAGTAGGCGTCCTGTTTTGATGTTCGGCGAACACCAAAGCACCTCGGTCCTTGGCCGCGCACCATCGGCCATGGTCTTTTTTTCTAACCGTCGCCAACCCTGGAGCGCATCGTCATAAATCGGCGACGGGTAGCCGGATAGGACAACCATGCCATTCGATTCGTTGAGAGCATGCAATAACGTGCGGTGATCCTCACCCGTCAATTCGTGCGCGTAGTCGTGGCCAGGATTGCGAGTTTCGGGTAAATACGGCGGGTCCACATAGAACAAGGTTTCTGGGGAGTCGAACATTTCCAAAATGTTGATCGCGTATCGACTCTCAATCACAACACCTTGAAGCCTTGTAATAATTTTTCGCAATGCGGTCGGGTATGTCGCCCAATCACCTGCCGGCGTAGACCCGGAGAGCGTGCAATTGTTTCTGAACCCGCTCAGTCTATGAATGCTATTCGAGCCAAACCCTTGATAGGCCTTGATGATGGTGTGTCGGGCGCGCTCTATTCGATCGGTTGAATCACCGTAAGAGGCCTTGAATTCGACCCGAGAAAACGGGGTGAGTTCGAGGCGACGAGCCAATTCATCACCATGGTCTCGCGCCACCTGGAAGAGGTTGACGATCTCCTCATCCAAGTCGTTGTAGACCTCGGCGTAGGAGCGATCCTTTCGCAGTAGGACCGAAGCGCCGCCGCCATAGGGCTCGACGTAAACGCGGTGGGCCGGGAATTGTTCGATGATCCACGGGGCTAGTCGCCACTTGGCGCCGTGCCAGCGCACAAGGGGGCGGGTAGGGGCGGCGAGCATCATAGCTCCACCCGCACAGGCCTTTGCTTGCCTGTGGTCCCCTCGACCATCTCAACCCCAAGCACCAAGGCGGAATTGTTGTGCCACGTAGCCCAAGCCTTGGCGAAGTGAAGGGCTGCACCATGGACGGTCAGGGAGCGCGAAACATCCCTGAGCCCTTTTTTTACCGGTCGGGATTTTTTGGCAGAGTCCCGGCGCGAGTCCCGGCCAGATTGTCCGACCTGTCCGATTTGGGTTATACCTTCGGTACTATGGCGGCCAGAGATTGGCGATTTTGGACTATATTTGCCGCCCAGAGGCGTGCCCAGGTTGCGCCCAATAGGCGAGACCAAGGGTTCAAATCCTTCCGCCTCCGGGGAAATTTGCCTTGGAGCCTCAACGAGTCCCCCAGCATGTCTGTTCGTGGCCACGGGCGCGGCGCTCATCACCGCTCACCATCCCTGCATCGCCGTAACCGGCGAGGCGAAATCACCGTCACGTCCTTGGGTGGCCGGTTTTTTTCCATTCGGCCAGCCAAGGCTTATCCCCTGGGAGCCACCGTCGACCGGGAGGGGGTGAGCTTCGCGGTTTATTCCAAGCATGCCCATGCGGTTTTTGTAGCCCTTTTTGATCAGCCCTATGGCGAGCCTATAGCCCTTTTGCCCCTGCCAGAACGCACCCATGACATTTGGCATGGGCATGTGCAAGGATTGCAGGCTGGCCAATTTTACGCGTTTCTGGCCGATGGTCCGTGGGACCCGCGCCATGGTCACCGCTATAACCCCTACAAGTTCTTGATTGACCCCTATGCCAAAGCCTTGGTGGGGAAATTCAGTACAGTTGAGCATTTGCATTTGGCCTATGATCCTGATCATGTCGACCGTGACCTGGTGATGGACCGTCGCAGCAATGCGCGAGTTTTGCCTAAATGCGTCGTGGTCGGACCTCAAAATTTTGATTGGCAAGGCGTCCGCAAGCCTGACCATCGCTTAGAGGATTTGATCCTCTATGAGGCGCATGTCAAAGGTTTTACGGCCCATGCCTCTTCCGATGTTCGGACGCCTGGGACCTATTTGGGCTTCATCGAAAAAATTCCTCATCTGACTGCCTTGGGCATCAATGCCGTCGAGTTATTGCCAGTGCAGGCCAAATATTCTGAAGATCACCTCACCCAGCGCGGCTTGGTGAATTATTGGGGCTATAATACGGCGGCTTTCTTCTGCCTTGAACTGGACTATGCCACCACAACCGATCCGCTGGCGCCGCTCAATGAGTTCAAGACCCTGGTGCGCGAATTGCATCGCGCCGGAATCGAAATCATTCTCGATGTGGTTTACAACCATACGGCGGAAGGCAGTGAATTTGGGCCAACCCTGAGTTTTCGCGGCCTAGACAATGTCGCCTATTATGCATTGGAAGGGGACAAGCACGAAAAACGGAGTTACCGGAATGTTACGGGTTGCGGCAATACTCTTGATTTCGGTAGTCCCGTCGTGAATAGGCTGGCCATGGACAGCCTTCGCTATCTCGTCGAAGAATGTCATGTCGACGGATTTCGCTTCGATTTGGCCACGGTATTGGGGCGGGAAGGTTCGGG
>JAYUVP010000140.1:0-17200 GCA_043753995.1 Fibrobacterota bacterium | reverse complement strand
CTCGCCTCTTTGCGCATACCCTCCGGGAATGCCAGCTATGCTTATTGGATTGAATATCGATCCAGCTTGACGACGTCTCGCACGGGAGCCTGCGTGATGTTCTCCGGTTTCCTGAACAAAAGAACCGACAATTGGTTGCTGGATGCCACGCCGGGTTCCCGGCGCTCTTCCGATGAAACCGACGGAGTGCTGGCCGTTGGTAAATCCCTGGTCGATAAGTATGGCACCACGTCTTTCGAAGTTTTGGCTGTGAACAATAATGTCTGGGATGCGAATGGCTATGTCGATGTGCTGGTGACCATGCCGGGCATTACTTCCATTGCTCCCTTGGCACGGCGCAATGCCTTGCGCGATAGTCGCGGCCATTTCGGATTCATGCCGAAGGCCTTGGCTATGAATGCACTCGGACGCATTATTCCGGTTTCGGAGTTTGCTTTGGGTCTTCCTATGGATCGGGCCTTACCGAAGCTCCAAGATTAAGGTTTTAGCTGCCTTGCTTGCTACCTTTTGAGGTGTCGCCAGACATCCTTTAACCGGTATAGGTCGCATGCCCGTTCCCCGTAGCGTTAAGAATTTGATCAAGGCCATTCTCGAACAAGTGGGCCTGCTGAAATTCGCTTTTCGCCTGACTGAAGTTTGGAAGGCATCCAAGGCCAAGGACGATGTTAAAGGCGAGGAAAACCGTTTGCCTTCCGATGGTTTGCCGGTTCCCCCTTCCAACCTGATCGTTCTCGTGGGTGGCCGTACCAATGCTGTGCTTTTTATGGAAGGCGGCAAGCTTGTCCTTAATTCGATTCTTGAGACCTTGGCGCGACATGGTGTGGGCGCTGACAAATTGCAACGCGTCCTGGATTTCGGTTGTGGCTGCGGGCGAGTCGTTCGCTATTGGAAAGACTATCCGGCCACCAAGATTTATGGCTCCGACTATAATCCCAAGCTGGTGGAATGGTGCGCCGCGAATTTGCCTTTCGGAGATTTCGGTATCAATGAATTGGCTCCACCTCTTAAATACCAAGATGGTTTTTTTGATTTGGTTTATGCTTTTTCGGTTTTCACTCATTTGCCTGAAGCCCTGAGTGAAGATTGGATCAAGGAATTGCAGCGCGTATTAAAGCCCGGTGGCCATGCGCTTTTGACTACCCATGGTGAGCCTTTCGTGCCTGATCTTGATCCGAATGAGGTGGTCGATTTTCGCGCCGGGAAAATGATTGTGAAATACGCGAGCGTGGCCGGCACCAATCTTTGCGCTGCTTTTCATCCTGAGGCCTATATCCGCAAGCATTGGGCGCAGTATTTCGAGGTTGTGGAAATACTCAGCGGCAAAGCCAAGCAGGATTTTGTTTTGCTTCGCAAGCGGTGAGCGGAAGGTGTTTAGCTCGCTTAGGTGAGCATCACCTTGGCTAAATCTTTCAGGGGTATGACCGTTACCGGTATGTCCGTCTGGGTTTTCAGAGGATAGGCTTCCTGAATGGGTGCTATGACATAGGCCCTTTCGGGTTCGGTGTCGTTTAAAGCGGACCAAAATCCTTTGGTGACTTGCGGTGTCGATGAGTATTTGAATTCGAAAGCCACCGGTTTTTTTCCCGGCTTTTCTAAAATCAAATCCAATTCCGCTCCCGCCTGGGTGCGATAAAAACTCGGCCTCCATATGGGTGGCGCAGCGCCGAGAACTTGTTCAAGCGCCCAGCCTTCCCAGGAGGCTCCTAGGCCGGGATGTCCGGACAAGGCATTGAAATCTTCGAGACCCAAAAGCGCATGCAAGAGGCCGCTGTCACGGAAATAAACCTTCGGGGATTTGATCAATCGTTTTTTGAGGTTGGTATAAAAGGGCGGCAAACGGCGCAACATGAAGGTGGATTCTAAAATATCGAGATAATGTTGAATCGCCTGATTGCCGACTTGCATAGCTGAGGCAATGGGTGCGGCATTCCATAATTGTCCATGCGAATGAGCCAGCATTTGCCAAAAGCGAAATAAGGTTGTCGCTGGAATGCGAATACCCAGTTGGGGTATATCCCTTTCTAAGTGGGTGGAGATGAATGCGGTTCGCCATTGATAGGAGTCAGAATCCGAGTCGGCGAGAAAACTTTTAGGGTAACCCCCACGTAGCCATAACGATTGCGCGTTGGCTGGTGTGGCGGGTAATTCATCGATTAGAAACGGCGCCAATTCCATTTCCAAAATGCGACCCGCGAGGCTTTCGGAGCCTTGTCGTTTCACGTCGGGTGATGAGGAGCCCAGCAATAAGAAACGACCCGGTATCGGATTCGCATCCACAAGCGCACGTAAAAGGGGAAAAATATCTGGTTTACGCTGTACCTCGTCGATGATGACGAGTCGGTCTTGTTGGGCTTCTAGAAATAATTCTGCTTCTTCGAGTTTATGTAAATCCGAGGGACGCTCTAGATCTAGGCGCAAGGGTGGGCGGGTTTGATTTTCAGATGGCGTCAAGGTCTTGACAATCTCATTGGCCAAGGTGGTTTTACCGACTTGGCGAGGTCCCAGTAGGCTGACTACTGGAAAGCTTGAAAGCCCTTTTTCGAGCGAAATAGTCAATTTTCGACGAATCATCCTAGTATATTAGTGATCTAATCACCAAAAAGCAAGGATGAAGGGGGTGATGCTAGGCTTTATAGGTAGTCTGCAGCCTCCCTCTTTAATGCAATAAGTCCCCGAGCCACCTCCGAACCCGGTTCGGTGTCGGGATGAATCAATTCGAAATCGGCGAAGTCAAACCCTGGAGCTACAACGCAAGCCACCAGAGAATACTCGCCTCGCGTTCTGGCCGCCTGCCAATGCCCTGCAGGCACGACATGCTGTCTCTGCGGCGGCTGCAATATTTCCACCGTATACTCGCGTAAATCGCTCACATGCAATTCGAGCGGCGCGCCTTCTAGCCAAATCCAAACCTCATCGGAAGCCACGCGATGCCAGCGACTACGTTCGCCGCGCGTGAGAAGGAAGTGAATCGAGGTGATCGCGCTGCGTGGGCCTTGCCCAGGAATCTCTATCGTCCGTGACGATCGTATCACTTCGCAAAAATGCCCACCTTCGGGGTGGGGCATGAGACCGAGTTCGTCGATGAGTTTTTGCGCGGCAGGGTGCATGGTGATGATGCCGCTGGGCCCGCAGGGGAGGGCCTTAAGAAAACTAGGCCGTTACTCCGCGGCGCCAGGGGCGCCGTATTTGCCGACAAAGCGAAGACGCGATATGGCGCGCAAAAGTGCCTGTTGGGCGCGCGTCATATTGATATCGCGGGGCTGAGCCAAACGCTTTTGCGCCCTATCACGTGCCGCCTCGGCGCGAGCGACCTTGATTTCCTCGGGCGTTTCCGCCGAGTCCGCCAAAATCACGCCGCTATTGTGCGCGAATTCAAAAAAGCCGCCCGATACATGGAAAGGCTGCTCTTTCTTGCCGATAGCCACGCGCACTTCTCCGGGCACCAGGCTCGAAAGAATGGGAGCATGATCTTTCAAGACTTCGAATCCACCCGATTCGCCAGGCAAAAGCACGCCATCGGCTTCGCCGTCGAATAAGGTGCGTTCGGGGGTCAAGATTTGCAGACGCATGATTTTCCTTAGCCGACCTTACGAATGTCTTCGGCCTTTTTGACGGCCTCTTCGATGGAACCGACCATGTAGAAAGCGTCTTCGGGCAAATCGTCATGCTTGCCGTCGAGAATTTCCTTGAAGGAGCGCACCGTGTCTTCGAGCTTCACGAATTTGCCGGGACGGCCCGTGAACACTTCGGCGACATGGAAAGGCTGGCTCAAGAATTTCTGCACGCGGCGGGCGCGATTCACAACACGGCGGTCGTCTTCGGAAAGCTCGTCCATGCCTAAGATGGCGATGATGTCTTGCAATTCCTTGTAGCGTTGCAAAATCGACTGCACGCCGCGAGCTACCGCATAATGCTCGTCGCCAACCACTTGCGGGTCGAGTATGCGCGAAGAAGAATCGAGCGGATCCACGGCAGGGTAAATGCCGAGCTCGGAAATGGCGCGCGACAAATTGGTGGTCGCATCCAAGTGAGTGAAAGTCGTCGCGGGAGCCGGATCCGTATAATCATCGGCAGGCACGTAAATGGCTTGAATCGAAGTAATCGAGCCATTCAAGGTCGAAGTGATGCGCTCTTGCAAGTCGCCCATTTCGGTACCGAGAGTCGGCTGATAACCCACGGCCGAAGGAATACGGCCCAAGAGAGCCGACACTTCCGAACCCGCCTGGGTGAAGCGGAACATATTGTCCACGAAGAGCAGCACGTCCTGATTCTTGTCATCGCGGAAATATTCTGCGATGGTGAGCGCGGTCAAAGCGACGCGTGCGCGGGCTCCCGGGGGCTCATTCATCTGGCCGTAAACGAGGCAAGTCTTGTCCAAAACGCCGGACTCTTTCATTTCACCATAGAGCGCCGTGCCTTCACGGGTGCGCTCGCCCACGCCGGCGAACACCGAATAACCGCCATGTTGCTTGGCGATATTATTGATGAGCTCCATGATGATAACCGTCTTGCCCACACCGGCTCCACCGAACAATCCGATTTTGCCACCCTTGGCATAAGGCGCGAGAAGGTCGACGACCTTGATGCCAGTGACTAGCACTTCGGCGCGTGTGCTTTGATTGGTGAAAGCAGGAGGAGCTTTGTGAATGGGGTCGAAGCGATCGGCCTTGATGGGGCCTTCATTGTCAATCGGATCGCCCGTAACATTCAAGATACGTCCCAAGGTGCCCGCGCCCACCGGCACTGAAATCAGCTTGCCGGTATTGATGACGCTTTGTCCACGCACGAGGCCGTCGGTCGAATCCATGGCGATGGCGCGCACGAGATTGTCGCCCAAGTGAATAGCCACTTCGAGCACGAGGTTATCGGCTTCGGGGCCGATCGATGCATTCGTGGTGCGTAGCGCGGTGAGAATGGAAGGCAATGCCTGCCCCTCGAAGCTGACGTCGACCACCGGTCCCATGACCGCGACGATAGTGCCGTTACCCATGATGCCTGCCATGATAAATCCCGTTTCTAGCCTTTGAGCGCTTCGGCGCCCGAGACGATTTCAATAAGTTCACGTGTGATGGCCGCTTGACGAAGGCGATTCATGGTCAGCGTATAGCTGCCGATGAGAGCCTTGGTATTGCGGGTGGCATTGTCCATGGCGGTCATGCGCGCGCTATGCTCGCCTACCGCATTTTCCAGCAAAGCCCGGAAGATTTGCAAAGTCACCAGCTTGGGCAAGAGTTCCTTGAACAATTGCTCGGCTGAGGGCTCAAGGAAATAATCGTCCTTCATGCCGCTCTTTGAGGCTGGGGCTTTGTTCGCTCCCGATCCGGCAGCGGCTTCGAGAACGAGGCCTTCACTCTTGAAAGGCAATAACGTGACGAAGGTCGGAATTTGGCTCAAGGCATTCTTGAAGCGATTGAAAACCAAAACCACTTCGTCGGTCTTTCCCGCGAGAAAGTCGGCCAGCAAATCCTTGGCAATGGCCTCGGCATTCGCATAGGTCGGCAAATTCGGCAGGGTCTCGTTATTCGCGAGGCGAATATTGCCTTGGCGATTCAGAAAATCGCGCGCGCGTCGGCCTACGCCGAGGGCGTCAATGGGAGTCTTGTCCTTGGGGCGCCGAGCGAAGGTGCGCAAGAGGCCATTGTTGAAGGCTCCGCAAAGGCCGCGATCGGAGGCGACCACGACATAGCGGCGTGTCTTCACTTCGCGTTGCGCCATGAGTGGATGCGATACGTCGTCGACCGAAGCCAAGACGCGATCGAGCATTTCGAGCATGCGCTGGTAATAAGGCTTGGATCGCCCGTAAGCGTCTTGCGCCTTGCGCAAGCGCGCCGCCGACACCATTTTCATGGCCGCGGTGATCTTGCTGGTGTTTTTCAGCGCCTTGATCTTGAGGCGCAATTCCTTAATGCTGGCCATGCCCGCTTATTCCTCAGGCCTGCTTCACCGAGAACTGCTTGGCGAATTCGGTCAGGGCGGTTTTGATGCGAGCCATCATGTCGTCGTCGAGCTTCTGCTTCTTTTCGATTTCGTCGAAAAGGCCGGCATGCTTGAGATCGATGTATTGCAGCATTTCGCTTTCATAGCGATTCACGTCGGAGACTGGAATCTCGTCGATGAAGCCATTATTACCGGCGAAAATCGAGACCACGGTCTTGGCGATGCGATAAGGCTGATATTGGCCTTGGCGCAAGAGGCGCATGAGGCGCTCGCCGCGAGCCAATTGCTTTTGCGTGCTCTTGTCGAGATCCGAGGCGAATTGCGAGAAGGCCGCGAGTTCGCGATATTGCGCGAGAGTAAGGCGCAAGGTACCGGCCACCTGTTTGGTAGCCTTGATTTGGGCATCACCACCCACGCGCGAAACCGAAAGGCCCACGTCCACGGCGGGGCGTTGGCCCGCATTGAACATATTGGCGTCGAGAAAGATTTGCCCGTCCGTGATGGAAATCACGTTGGTGGGAATGTAAGCCGAAACGTCACCGGCCTGGGTTTCGATAATGGGCAAGGCGGTCAAGGAGCCAGCGCCTTCGGCATCGCTCATTTTGCAAGCGCGCTCGAGTAAGCGGCTGTGGACGTAGAACACGTCACCGGGATAAGCTTCGCGTCCTGGAGGGCGGCGCAGCAGCAAGGAAAGCTGGCGATAAGCCTGGGCCTGCTTGGTGAGATCGTCGTAAATCAAAAGCGAGTGGCCGCCCTTGAACATGAAATACTCGCCCATGGTCACGCCCGCATAAGGAGCGAGGTATTGCAGGGGAGCCGAGTCCGAAGCGTTGGCGGCGACAACCGTGGTGTATTCCATGGCGCCCGCTTGGCGCAATTTTTCCACCACCATGGCGACCGTGCTCTGCTTTTGGCCGATGGCCACGTAGATGCACTTAACGCCCTTGCCTTTTTGATTGATGATGGTGTCAAGGGCAATGGCCGTTTTGCCGGTTTTGCGATCGCCGATGATGAGCTCGCGCTGTCCGCGGCCAATCGGAATCATGGTGTCGATGGCCTTGATGCCGGTTTCGAGCGGCTCATGCACATTCTTGCGGCGAATGATGCCGGGCGCCTTGAATTCAATAGGGCGCAATTCGGTATTAGTCAGAGCCGGGCCGCCGTCGATGGGTTCGCCGAGGGCATTGATGACGCGGCCGAGAATGGAATCGCCCACAGGAACGGAGGCGATTTTTCCGGTGCGCACGACTTTGTCGCCTTCTTTGGCCGCCGAAGAATTGCCGAGCAAGGCAATACCGACATTGTCGGCTTCGAGATTCAGCACGATGGCGCTGATAGGTCCCGATTGGGTTTGCACTTCGACCATTTCGCCCGACATGGCCTTCGACAGGCCATAAACGCGAGCGATACCGTCGCCGACTTGCAGCACGGTGCCCGTCTCATAGCTCTCGCTGGCGAGGTCGAGGCTTTCCAACTGCTTGCGCAGTATCGCCGAGATTTCGTCCGACTTGACTTCGATGGCCATGGGTGCTTGATCCTTGATTGCCTAAAAGTGTTATTGGCTATGCTCGGAGTCGGCCCTCAGGCCGCGAGCTTTTGCCTCAATGAGTCGAGCTTGTGACGCAAGGATGCGTCGAGAATGCGATCGCCCTCTTCAACGCGGAAGCCCGCGACGAGATTGGAATCGACCGTATTTTCCAAGCGATAGGTGGAGCCCGGCATTTTGGCCGCGAGCAAGTCCGCCAACTGTTTGAGTTGTTCGGCGCTCATGGCCACCGCGCTGATGACTTTCGCGCGACGGATATTGCGCGATTTTTCTTCGAGGCGCAAATAAGTGTCGGCAAGCGCAGGCAAAACCGCGAGGCGATTCTTGGTCGCCAAAAGACGCAAGAGCTTGGCCGTCAGCGGTGTAGCGCGATCGGCAAGGACCTGGGTCAATTGCGTTTTCTTGTCGCCCGACAAGGCCGGATTGTGCAAGGCACGTACCACGGCTTTTTCCTTGGCGAACAAGGAAGACAGAGCCTGCATTTCGCCGGTCACCGCCGCTTCTACGCCCTGGCTTTTGGCCAGAGCAAGCAAGGTGCGGGCATAAACGGCCGCTGCCTTCACGTATTGAGAGCCATGCGCCATGAAATTCGCCTCAGGCCTTGGTTGCGCCCACTTCGGCGATCAAAGAATCGACGAGGGCACGGTTTTTGGAGTCGTCCAAGTTCTGGCGAATCAGCTTTTCAGCGACACTGATCGAGAGATCAGCGGCGGTCTTGCGTAATTCAGCGAGAGCTTGGCGCTTTTGCGTTTCGATTTCCTGCTGAGCTGAAGCCAAGATGCGGGCCTTTTCGGCTTGCGCAGCTTGTTCGAGCTGGCGGCGCAAAACTTCGGCGGCTTCGCGCGAGTTCTGCACAATACCAGCGGCTTCCGCACGGGCGGCTTCAAGAATGCGTTTTTGCTCTTCGGCTAAACGGGCATTCTCGCCTTGCAAACGCTGGGCTTGATCGAGACTTTGCTTGATGGTCTTTTCACGCTCGTCGAGCGAAGCGAGAATCGGCTTCCAAGCCATTTTCTTGAGCACCACCAACAGCAAAACGAAGGTGATGATGGTCCAGATGCCTACGCCCGGATCGAATTGCAAAAACGGAGGCAAGGCGTTGCCGCCATGCGCTTGCGTTTCGGCATGGGTGCCTTGGCTTTCGGCGACGGTCTCGCCGGCTTCAGCCAATTGCATGCCGTTGAGGTTGCCGCTCATTGCTTACTTGAAAGCCAAGATGATGCAAATAACTTCGGCGAACAAAGCCACACCTTCGACGAGCGCCGCAGCGATCAACATGGTGGTGCGAATGTTGCCGGAAGCCTCAGGCTGCCGGGCTATGCCTTCCAGGGCAGAACCGGCCAAACGGCCAATGCCGATGCCGGCGCCGATGGCGGCCAGACCCGCGCCGATACCGGCGGAAAGCAGACCCATGCTTGCGTTCTCGAGTGCCATTGCAAACTCCTTGTGACGGAAAAATTCTCGTTGAGGTTGTTTAACGATTGATGAAGATAGGACTCCAAGTCATGTCAATGCTCCTGATGAATGGCCGATCCCACGAAGAGACTGGCCAAAAGGGTAAAGACATAGGCTTGTAAAAACGCGACCAAAACCTCGATCAGATAAATGAACAAGGTGAAGGGAACAAAAGCGGCTGAAGCCAACACGGTCTTGAAGACAATGATGAGGCCGAGCAAGGACATGATGAGAACGTGGCCCGCCGTCATATTGGCGAAAAGACGAATGGCTAAGGCGAAGGTCTTGGTGAAGATGCCGAGGAATTCAATCGCGGCGATGAGGGGCATCACCGCAATGGGCAAACCCTTGGGGACGATATTGGCGACATAGTGGCCCACTCCATTGTGCTTCATGCCAGCCACATTGAAGACCACGAAAATCAAGAGGGACATGGCGGCGGTGAAATTGATATTGCCCGTTGCCGCAGGAAAGCCGGGAATCAAACCGATAAGATTTAAGGCGAGTATAAAGAAGAAGAGGGTCAAGAAAAACGGCGTCCATTTGGGAGCATCTTCTTCGCCGAGATTAGGCCTCACCACTTCGTCGCGAATGAAGAGCACGAAAGCTTCCATCATATGGCCGAGCTTATTGGTGGGGGCGTGGGCCACGCGCTTGGCTGCGGGCTTGAAGACCAAAATCAAAGCAACCACGGCGATGAGCAAAAGCAAGACATGCAGGGATATGCTCATGTCGACATTGCCGACCATCCAATGGGAGGGTAAGGTCAAGGTTGGCCCACCGGGAATGGGGCGCCATTCATGCCCATTGGCCAAGTGATGCATCATATAGCCGCCAAGGTCTTGGCCATGCTCTTCGGCGCTGGCAACGCCGGCAAACAAAGACAGGGTCAAAGCGAGCGCGGCCAGCCAAGGCAAGCGGGGGAGGCGAGCGGCGCGGCCGAATGCAGGGAGGGCGGCAAGAGATCCGGAAAAGGCGGCAAACTGGCGATTCATGAGACTGCGCTTCACCGGTTGAGAAGAGTGGACTGGTGGCGAATCAAGTGACGAATTTCGATTGCCGTGAAGGCAACAAAACCGATCATGGCAGAAAAGACGAAGGTGAAAGCCTCCGACATTCCGAATTGCTTGGACAAAACCAAGGACAGAGTCACGCCGCCGACGGACGCCATGCGCAGGAGCATGGAAGTCATGTAGACGCGAATGGGGTTTTGGTTGGCGAACCAATAAAGCGGGGCCACGGCGGCAACGGCATTCAATCCCATGAGGCCGATGGCCATCAAGGCCATGTCGAGGCGAAGCAGGGGAAAGGCCGATGCAAAAACTTGAGTGGCGGTAAAGGCCAGCAGGGCTAAGCCTCCTCCGACAACCGTCACAAGGCGCACGAACTGAATCAGCTCAGCGGCAGAGGAGGCGATTGCGGCGCGTCCTGCCTTGGCAGTCAAAGTATTCGGGGAAACTGGAGGCAAAATGAAACCTTGGTGTAAACCCTTTTAACGGGCCGGAAGGTTAGCAATCAAACACCTTGATCCAAAGGGTTGAAACTGCATTGGGGCGGTTTTTATGGGTGTTTTTTCGGCGTTGTCTCGTCATCCATGGATTTAACTAGACGATACACGCTCCAAGTGCAAGCCGCAAAGGCCAAAATCGTTCCTGCCAAAATGCCAAAGGGGGTTAGACCGAACCGAATATCAAGCCAGCGTCCACCGGCGACGCCAAGGGTCAACCATAGAGCAATCATCCATCCCAACTGAAGTGGTTTCATCCACGAATTGGAATTCATGGTCGGTGCTCGCTTCGGGGTCGGGGAGCTCCGGAGCCCTAGGCGGGATTGCGGCCTTCGACGCGCATGATGCTCTTGCCTTGAAAGATCGCGCCTTCGTTGATAACCAGTTCGCGCGTTTCCAAATCGCCCATGAGCACCGACTTGGTTTCCATCACGATTTTCTCAGAGGCCTTGATATTGCCGGTCAATTGGCCCGCCAAGGTGGCCGAGCGCACGGTGACATCGCCTTCGATGCGTCCGGTGGGGCCGAGCACCAAAGTCCCGCCCACTTGCAATATGCCTTTCACATGGCCTTCGACGCGCAAATCGTGATCGACGGCGACATCGCCTTGAATCTTGGCGCCGTCGCTGATGAAGGTCATGCTGGCGGTGGTGGTCTTCGACATGAAAGCCTCGCTGACGACGAGTAAGGTGTTTGCAACCGGAATTGTTTTTGGCTTTCCCCAACCCATGATTTTCATCTTAGGTATTTCATGGGATTCACCGGCTGCCCTTTGAAGATAATCTCATAGTGCAAATGCGGTCCGACGCTATTGCCGGTATTGCCGACCAGTCCCAGGACGGTGCCCTTGTCAAGATGATCCCCCACTTGCACCAGACTTTGGTCGAGATGCCCGTAAACGGTTTCAATGCCGAAGTCATGATCAATGCGAACGATGCGGCCCAGGTCAGCGTCCAGCTCACTGGCGATGACTATGCCCTTGGCGCTGGCCACCACCAAGGCTTTTTCAGCGGCCACGATGTCGAGGGCTTCATGATTGAGCTCGGGCTGGGGGCTGGGATTAAAACCTCGGCTGACTATGCCGGCCACCGGCCAAATGTCAGGCACATGGTCGCGCCGGCCTACCGGGCTTTTACCGCGCATTTGCCTTTCCAAATCACGCACCTTGGCGAGGTATTTGCCGAGGTCAGGAATGACGGAGACCCGTGAGGGTTCTTGCGATACGAGGGTGTCCTCGGCGGCGAAGGCCTGCAAGAGACTGCGTATAGCCTTTTCGCGTTGGGCGATTTGGGAAAGCTCTTTTTCAAGCAATTCCATTTTCTTTTGCCGCTCTATGAGGTCTTTGTTGGCCACGGCCAAATGATTGGCGGTGAGCAGCTTGGCATTGATTTGGGTAATGCGCACCGAGGCGATGGCCAAGGCGAGCAGGGCTATCACGCCGGCATAAAACAGGAATTCGAAAAACAAATAACGCAGGCGAAAAGTCCACGTCTCGGTCGAGTCGTCGGGAATGATTTGCAAAGTGACATAACGCTTTTTCGCCATGGCCGACAGACGGGGGAATTATCCCTCGCTGCTCACCCTTTCGGCTCCGGCTTCGAAGATTCGCACGAGACGGCTCAAATCCTCGCGGCTCAGAAATTGCACCTCAATGACGCCTTTGGTGGCCTTGCCCTTGACGAGCACTTGGGTTCCCAAAGCAAGGCGCAGGCGGTCCAGCAGGGCGCGGGCATTGGGATCTTCTTTTTTGACCGGCGCAGGTTTTTTGCCCGCTTCGGCCTTGCGCACATTGAGGCCTTCTTCGGCGATTTTGCGGGCCATGGCGATTTGCGCCTTGGCCTCCATGCCTACTAAGGCGCGTCCATGTCCGGCCGTGAGTTTGCCTTGCTGCAAGAGCTGTTGCACTTCGGCTTCGAGCTTGAGCAGGCGCATGGAATTCGAAATTGCGGCGCGGCTTTTGCCAACCTTGCGGGCGATTTCGTCATGGGTCGATCCCATTTCTCCCGCGAGGCGATCGTAGGCCAAGGCTTCTTCGATGGGCCCGAGCTGCACGCGCTGAATGTTTTCGATGAGGGCCAATTCGGCCATGTCGCGATCGCTGACATGATCGCGAACCTGGGCGGGAATTTGGGTTTTCCCCAGCTTTTGAAAAGCGCGGAAGCGGCGCTCTCCAGCGATGAGCTGATAGCCACCGCCATGCTTGCGAAGCAGGACGGGCTGGAGCAAACCCTTTTCGGCGATGCTCTGGGCCAGCTCTTCGATTTCGCCTTCGCCGAATTCGCGGCGCGGCTGAAAAGGATTGGCCTCGATGCGGGCGATTTCGACTTCATGCAAATCGCTGCCGGTTTTGGCATTCACGACTTCATTGCCGATATTCGCGAATATGGCTTCGAGCCCTTTGCCGAGGGCTTTGCGGGGCATATTCACGGGTGGGCCTCGAGGCGGGCTTGTTTGGGGTTCCCTGCGGGTTGGCATAGGGCCGAGCCCAATTCACCGCGGGCGCTCAGACACCCCTGCGTTCCACGCAGGGAACTCGCGGCCGGGGTGAATTGGGCTCGGCCTGTAGCTGAGGCCGCAGTGAATCCCGGCGCGGCGCCGCTTCGAAAGGCCTTTATCCGCGGGGTATTTCCCTGGGGCCGGTCTAGCAGGGGAGCCTGGGCAATGCTCCAGGGAGTGGCGGCGGAGCGATCAAACAGGGAGCGCAGGGAATTGCCCTGGGGCTGGGCGTGCAGGGAGCGCAGGGCATTGCTTAGGGGAGCGGCGACGGAGAGATCAAACCGGGGAGTCAGGGAATTGCTTTGAGGCCAGCCTTGCAGGTGATGGCAGGGTATTGCTTCGGCGTTGGTTATGCGCGATGCCGCTTCGCGACCGCGGGGCTTCGGGGCTTTTCCCTGTGGGTTGGACTTGCGGTGATGGCAGGGCATTGCTGCGGAGCGGACGAACAGGGGGCGCAGGGTAATGCTTCGGGGTAGGCCATGCGCGATGTCGCTTTGCGACCGCGGGGCTTCGGGGCTTAACCCTACGGAGCGATCTTGCAGGGAGGCCGGGGAATTGCCCTGGGTGTGGGCCAGTAGGGTAACCTGAGTGTTACGGTTGGCGATCATGGCGCGGCGGGGGCGGTATTGTGGGCTAGGATTTCCTTGGCCAATTCCATATAGCGCATGGCGCCTTGGGAGAGGACGTCGTAGAGAATGATGGGCTTGCCGAAGCTGGGGGCTTCAGAGAGTTTGACGCTGCGGGGAATGATGGTCTTGAACACCTTTTCGGAGAAGGTGTTTTGCACGTCTTCCACCACTTGCTTGCTGAGATTGAGGCGGCTGTCGAACATGGTGAGCAAGGCGCCTTCAATCGAAAGATTCGGATTGAAGCTTTGCTGTACCAAGCGAATGGTGTTCAGCAATTCGGCCAAGCCCTGGAGCGCATAGTATTCGCATTGAATGGGGATGAGCACCGAGTTGGCGGCGGTGAGCACATTCAAGGTCAGCATGGACAAGCTGGGTGGCGAGTCGATGAAGATATAGTCGTAGCTTCCGGCCAGGGGAGCGAGCACGCGTTGCAAGCGGCGTTCGCGATTCTTGCCATTCACCAATTCGATTTCGAGTCCCGAGAGTGCGCGCGAGCAGGGGAGCATGTCGAGAAAATTCATGCAGGTCTTTTCGACCAAGGGCTGAATTTGTTCGCGGCTTATTTCGTCTTCGGCCCAAACCAAGGCGTCATAAAGATCGTGTTCGCGCTCGACTTGATCCAGGCCCATGCCCTGGGTGCTATTGGCTTGCGGGTCCATGTCGACCAGCAGCACTCTTTGCTCCAGCGCAGCCATGGCCGCCGCCGTGTTCACGCAGGTGGTGGTTTTTCCGACGCCACCTTTTTGATTGCAGGCAGCTATGATGCGAGTCACATCTCACCAGCCTTGTGGGCAATGACTATGTAGAAGCGCTTGGGATGACCGGGTAATTGATATGCATGGTTTTCATGGCGCTCATAACCTTCGGGAGGTTCGGGTTCAGGTGCGGCCTTATGCGTCATGAACATGCCGCCCGGCTTCAGCATTTTATAAGCCAGCTTGGCGTCGCGATGGAATTCGCCGAAGGCTCGGCAAATCACCACGTCCATATGCGAGAGATAGACTTTTTCGGTGCGGTCATTTTGCACATGCAAATTGGGTAGGCGCACTTCGCGAATGATTTCTTGAATCAAAGCGCATTTCTTTTGAATGGGCTCGATAGCGAAGACATCGATTTCGGGACGAGCTATGGCAATGGGTACGGCAGGAAAGCCGACGCCGCTGCCCATGTCGGCCAGCTTATGCACGTCATGGAGTAGGGGAATGGACTGCAAGGAGTCGACAATATGGCGAAGCCAAATCTTGTCTTTATCCTGCTCACTGACCAGGTTGATGCTTTTATTCCACTTGGTATACAGCTCCTCGACTGCCCGAAGTTTTTCTTGAGATTTCTCTGGCAGCGAATTGGGATCGAGTAGCAAGTTGGACATAGGCCCTAAAAAATACCTACCCTGGCAAGGGGGGGCCAGTTTTCTCTTTAAAGTTCGAGCGACCCTTATCGAGGTCGGTTTCGGGCCGCCTCTAAAAACCGTAATTCTTATAGGACTGGGGACGAAGCTGACCTTTTGTTCTGGTACAGCTTATGGCTCTGGCGCAAATAACATTTCCATTCGGTGGGAATGCAGCCGCCTGGATTTTTTCCTCGTCGCTTACTCTTCCTTTTAAATGTCGGATTTTGCAGCTGCGCTCAAATTGTTTCACGTGAAACACTGAGCCTAATATCCTAACCCCTGTAGTCCCGGCCACTTCGAAAAGCCCCCAATGTTTCACGTGAAACCTCGAGGGTTATGGAAGAATAAAAGGCAAGGAATACCGGGCTAGGGTGATGGGCCCGACCCTGCACCGACTTTGCCGAAAATCCAAGGAGTATTGCCTGCTCCCCGAAATGCATAGGTCCTGGTCCCTTGCTCGGCAACCGCCAAATCAACCCAGGCAGCGACAAGCTGATTTGCTGCTGAGACCCTGAGGAGAAGTGCGGTTTTTCACTTCCTCCTTTCCTACTTTGTCGCCCGTTCGAAAGTGCCCATATTTAAGGCACCGTCCCACCCTGGTTTTGGAGGTTCCCATGAAAGTTGCAGATAATCACGTCGTTGGTATTGAGTATACCCTGAAGGATGGAAAGGGCGAAGTGCTCGACACCAATGAAGGTGCCGACCCTCTGCTCTACATTCAGGGTTTGGGCCAAATCGTTAGCGGACTTGAAAAGGCCCTGGACGGACACAGCCAAGGCGACAAGGTCGAGGTCAAGGTCGTGGCCGCTGAAGGTTATGGCGAATTCGACGATGAACTGATTCAGAAAGTTCCCCGTAGCGAATTCAAGGACATGGAGCCTTTGGAAGAGGGCATGGAAATCGTGGTCGAAGACGAAGACGGCGAAGACCAGGTCATGACCATTACCGAAATGACCGATGGGGAAGTGACCCTCGACGGCAATCATCCCCTGGCGGGCCAGGATTTGCATTTCAAGGTAAGCATCACCTCGATTCGCGTGGCTACCAAGGACGAAATCGAGCATGGCCATGCCCACGGTGAAGGTGGACATCACCACTAAGGGGATTAGTCGACTCAGCGGGGGATTATAGCGGCCGCTTGTGCCTAACTTGCGGCCGGCCCGAAATGAGCCCACCTCAATAAATGGGGTGGGTTTTTTGTTGCCTATTTTCGCCTATCGTGGGAAGGGATGGAGCCTACCTTACTGTTACTGAGAAGACCTGGCCGCGCGTCTCATGAGGGTGTAACGGTGAATAGCAAGCTGCAAAGCAAAAAGGAAAAGCCATGACCATGATTCGTTTATTAGCCCAGAAACGTTTCGGACCCTTTTTCGGGGTTCAATTTCTGGGAGCATTGAACGACAACCTGTTCAAAAATACCCTGGTGATTTTATTCGCCTTTCAGGCGACCAGCGAGGCGGAATCGGGGCTAGTGACCAATTTGGCGGCGGGGCTTTTCATCTTGCCCTTTTTCTTGTTCTCGGCGGTGGCCGGCCAAATAGCCGATAAATTCGACAAGGCGAAAATCATGCGGACCATCAAGGCCGCTGAAATCGGCATTATGGCCCTGGGTTCAGTGGGTTTTTTTACCGGACACAATGTCTTGCTTTTCATCACCCTATTCTTAATGGGGGTGCATTCCGCCTTTTTCGGGCCAGCGAAATACAGCATTTTGCCGCAGCACCTGAAAGAAGATGAGGTGATGACGGGAAATGCCCTGGTGGAAATGGGCACTTTCTTAGCCATTTTAATTGGGACTCTGGCCGGGGGCTTTTTAGCCGGAAGCCGCAATATGGGAGTCATTTCGGCTGGCATCGTAGGTGTCGCCATTGTCGGTTATTTGACTTCCTTGCGCATTCCCGCAGCACCTGCCGTGGTCCCCAATTTGAAGTTGAAATGGAATCCCTTTACCCAAAGCGTGGCCTTGACGCGCATCATCGCTCAAAAGCCAGCAGTCTTTAATTCGGTTTTGGGCATAAGCTGGTTTTGGTTTTTCGGGGCCACGGTTTTAGCTCAATTGCCGAATTTCACGCGCCATATGTTGCAAGCCAATGAAGGCGTGGTCACCTTGCTCTTGGCCGTATTTTCGGTTTCGGTCGGCATTGGCTCGGTGCTTTGCGCCAAGCTGTCGCGTGGCGACATTGAATTGGGCCTCGTTCCCATCGGCGCTTTGGGCATGACTTTATTCATCGCCGACCTCG
>JAYUVP010000139.1:0-24112 GCA_043753995.1 Fibrobacterota bacterium | reverse complement strand
GTAAAAGTTGGTGTAGTCGACCTCTAGTCGCAAAACCGTTTTCGGGTCGCCGCCCGTTTTTAAGAAGGGCTCCCAACCCGCGAATTTTCCCCACATATTGCAATGAACCACATAGGTGATCATGGGGGTCGACCAGCCCGCATCGATAGCGGCGAGAATGTGCTTCTTATTCGGCTCGATGAATTTCTTGAGGATCACTCGCCATTGGGCGGTGGCCGCTTGGGGGCCGAAACGATTTGTCAATTCCACGAATGAAGTGAGCAAACGGCGCTTCAATTCCGAAGGCTCGGCGCCGTTGATATAGTTCGCCGCATCGGTATGCACGAGGATGGTGCGATTGTCGGTGTCGACGATATAGAGCTGCTCATCGACCATGGCAATGCCATGTTCAATGAAGGCATTCTTGATTTCTTCCGAACTATTCAGGAAGGCCGAGAAGGCCGAAGCCATGGCGCCTTTATTATATCCAAGGCCACGCCCCCATGTGAAAAGGGCGCCATCGCCCGTCATCACTGAATCCGTGGTGCCTTCGCCCTTGACCTCATGGGCTTCCATGCGTTCGATGACATCCAGGTAGGCCTTTTTTCGACTGGCCTGTTTCACACTATCCACTTCACCCGGCGCAGAGAATTCCTTGTCAATCGCAAATTTTTCGTTGTCGGTGAGCAATTGATCGGCGTTATAACTCTTGCCGACATAGGAATACCCCTTTTCACGCTTGGCAAATCCTTTCCAGAAGTTTGCGCTGGGGTTGTTCGTGGCTATCGGAGTCTTGGGGCGATGCGAAATCACCTTCTCGATGATGAAGTCCGGCAGGGGATCTTCGGTGCAATTCGGCCATTTATAGAAATCACCATCGAAAGGCTTTTTCGCGGTGCGCTTGATCGTCGTCGTGGGCGCACCTGAATTCGGCACACCTTGATTCGAGGTGGGTACTAGGTTGGGCTTCGTTTCGGTGGTTGCATCAGCCATGAGATGGAAGCCATTGTTGAGGTTGCATCAGGGCACATAGCCGTCGAGATCGGCAAAGTCCACACCTTGATAGATGAAGTAACCCTCGCCTGTTGGCGGAACGACCTTAAGTGAATAGGCCAGCGATTTGGGAACTTCGGTGAATTGCAAATCGAGATAGTCATCGCCTTCGATCAAGTCGTCATGGACGGTCTTGGTTTGCACGAAAGAACCGTCGGTGCTCGATAAAACGAATTTCTCTTCGAGCTGACGAGCTTCTCCCTCATCCAATTGAATACGCACATAGTATAGCGAGGTATCGCCTTGCGCCTGCTGGCTTGTAATCGGTCCGAGGCGCAGCGGCTTGATGAGAGGCGCGGTGAACTTGGCGCGCGCTTCCCAAATCGAAATCCAGGAATTGATGGGACGGCCGGGCGCCTTATCGGGAAATGGCCAGCTAGATCCAAGATTGGGAAAGCGTCCATTACTCAATTTGATCTTGCGCACGCACTTGTGAATACCTTGGCAACCCCAGGTTTGGCTTTTGCCATTGCCGTCGGGGCCGACGCCATCCGCCTGGCCGCCGTCGACGCTGGTGAAAGCGATCTCTTTGGCCAAGGTACCGTCGGCATTATAAACCACGGTCTCGCCATTTTCTTCTACGATTTTCTTGTCGATGCCGCAGATAATGAAAATATGTTGGCTTCTCGTGGTCGGGTGATACAGGTAGAGCACGTCGCCAATCTTGGGAAAGAAAGTCTTCGCGGTGACTTCCGAACCCCATTGGCGGCTGGCCTTGGTATCGAACTTCACAAGGTCAGTCAAGACCCCGCTCGTATAGGGGGCATCGAGGAGCGAGGTGCCTCGCGCCCCGCATAACCACCAGATATTGCGTACGAACATGCCGCAAGAGGACGTGTTGATCGAGTGATCGTTTTTCCAACCCGCGCGCACCTTTTCATCCCAGGTCACCATATCGAGATAAGCTTCGGAACGCTCAGCCCCTTTGGAGCGGTTCAAACCGAGATCCTCCATTAGCAGGGCGGCATCCACAAAGGCCTGCCGGAATTCGTCTTCGCTTAAGTCTTTCAAAACCTTTTCGGTTATGCTGAAGTCGAGCACGGTGGGTGCCGAAGCGGGCTCTTCTTTTCCGAGGTAACCCGGGCGATACCCTGGGGTGGTTTTCTCGGGCGCTTCTTTGGGCTTTTCTGGTTCAGCAGGGTCGGCGGCGATGGGCGGGGCCACGGGCGCGACCGGCACGGCGTGTGGCACCTTCGGCTTCTCCACTTGAGCCTTCGGTTTTTGAGCCTCACGCAATAAGAGTTCCACCTCGCCGGGCACTTCGTTATCGGGATGACGAATGAAGCCCTGGGCATCGCTCACGCCTTCGATGCTTTCGCCATCCGACAGAATCAAGGTATAGGCCTGATTGGCCAAGGGCTTTCCTAGAGAACTCTGAAGCTCAATCTCTATTGGAAATTTATTGCTTTCGCTTTCCCCGTTCTCCGGCTCAACCACCTTGACTTTATTGCCCGGCAAGAGCTTTAGCTTGGCCTTGCCCGGGGTGCGGTTCGTCAGGTACTTGATGAACCCATCTGCACCTGAGGTGCCCGAGCGCTTCGAGCCATCGGGCAGGACGATTTCGTAAGGCGTTGGTGATAGAGGTTTGCCATTTGAACTGAGCAATTCGAAAGTGATCGGATAGAGCTTGGTTTCTTCGGGCTCGTCGTAGGGAGTGTAATTCGAAGCATCGAAGGGGTCGAAAGCCTTGGCATGTCTTTGTCCCGCTGGGCCATGCGCGGCCCTATCTAGGATAGTCGCGCCATCAAGACACACAAAATAAAGTAAGCCGCTCAAGGCTGAGGCATAAGGCCCGTCGCCGCGATAAAAGGGATGCCGCGAGTCGAACCATTGTGCGGATTCGCCAAGCACATTCGGTTGAATCACCACCACTTTATGACTGTTACAAAGTCCGATGGCTTCCCCGCGAGAGACCGGCCGCCATTGAGAGCGGAGCGTGGCAATCTGCCTGGGGTTCAAGGTCAGCATACCCTTCCAAAAATGCATCGCCTATGCGAGAGGGACATGGGTTTTCCACCCAAGAAAGCCTAATTCTGGAGGGCAAAAGCGAGGTAATTCAGATCCTTTGGAGGGCATGAGACATTTGAAACCACATGCGCATCTAAACCAAAAATGGAGCGGTTCGGCAACAGCAAATTCAGTCTCGAATTCCCAATTGCGTCACCCTGGTTCGCAGCAAAGGCCTTGGAACGAGAATTCGCCAAATATATTTTCATTATTGTTACTAATATCACTTAAATGTGGATTCATCGCCCTTGATTCTTTCCGGGGGCGAGCCCGCCCCCGCGCCTCGGCCGGTTTACCCGCGAGGCCCGGTCGGCCTCGTCTCCCCCACCTTTTGTGTGTCTCTGCACCTACATTGTTAACATGCTGGATCCGATTGCTTCTCAAGCGCCATTCCCCAATCAAGCGCTTGCATCCGAGTTACCAACCGCTTGCAGCCCCGCACTGGGTCGGCTTCTGGGCGCCGTCCTCAGTGCCGCGCTTTGCGTGGCACCGGTGGCTATGGCTCAAGACATCGGACATTGGATACCTCGCGCGAATACACCCATCACCCGCTCCGAAGCTGTTGGCGCCCGCATCGGCAATAACATTTATCTGGTGGGTGGTTTTGGGACCAATGGCGGCGCGGTCGAATTGCAGATCTATACTCCGGCTACTAATTCCTGGCGCACTTTGAAACCTTTGCAACACTCCTCGGCGGCCGGGGTCTTATTGCCCTTTGGGGACAAACTTTATCTCATCGGCGGAGTGGACACCACCGGCCTTGTGCTGAACAAGGTCCAAGAATATGACCCCGTGGGCGAAACCTGGCGCGAACGTGCGCCCATGTCCTTGGCCCGCGAGCATATAGGCGCTGCCGTCCTCGACTCGCTTCTTTATGTAGTGGCAGGACGTGAAAAAGGATTAGGCGGGGTGAGCGGAAGGCTTTTCGAAGCCTATGATCCGGTGCGAAATACCTGGCAAAAGCTACCCGATTTGCCAACGCCCCGTAGCGGCCTCTGCCTGGCCGCCGCCAATGGGAGACTATATGCCATTGGAGGCGAGTGGCCGGGCACATTCGATCTCAATGAAGAATACGATCCCGCCACACGCGCTTGGCGTACGGTCGAGCCTATGCTGGCGAGAAGGCATGGATTTGCCGCCGTGAACTTCAATGACACGATTTATGTCATGGGTATGGTGGCCGCCTCCGAAGCCTTTATTCCGCCGCCAGCTTCAACCACCCGGATCCTGTCCCGTAATCGATATCACTTCAAGAATCAAGGTCGAAGAGGCGGCTTTGAGATGTTGCCAAGTTCAGCGCCGAGGAGCGAATTCCGCTGGCCTTGGAATGGCTTATCCCTGAATGGAATCGGGCGGCTGCAAAGGTGAAGCGTCAAATCAATTTTTGCAAAGCATTCATCGATCCAAGGTGAAGCCCTTCATGGACATGATCGAAAAGAATGGCATCCTCAACCTTCGATAGCGCAACGCCAAAACTCGAAGTATAGGGTTTAAAGGTTTTGAAAATGCCATTGGCATAATCATTTGTGAGCATCGCTAGAGTGGAAATCAACAAATCCTTGAGCTCCTCCGTATCCACGATTTCCTTCCACTCCCTCGGGCTGGTGCCTTTTTTAAAAAGGGGCAGATAGGTTTCCGGAATGCGAAGCGGCAAATCCGACATGGCATAGCAGAGCAATTGTTGCGATACCAACAAATGTCCGGCATGCCAGAGAATATTGTTATTGAAGCCCTTCGGAATCGTCTTTAATTGTTCGCTGGAATAGGCATTCAGGAGGGTCACGACGTTTTGACGCGTGACTTTCAGCGTTTCGAAAAAGGCGGGATCGGTAAAACTAGGCATAGTAGAGTTTAAGCTAGTTATATGGTTTGAGCTGAGTGACCAGGATTTTATTTCGCTCTTTTTTTGCAAATTGTCATTGCTTTACGGAAACATGGGTAAGATTAAAATGGAACCGGTTCGACCTGGATTTGCTTTATTGAAGAGGCTCTTGGTGGCGCTTTTTCCCGCGCTATTCTGTTTGGCCTGCGCTCCTTCCTTAGACCGGTATAAGCAAATAGGGGCGAGCGGGAATATGGATTCAACTGCCCGTGTAAGAGGACTTGCTTCGGTCGAGATCCGCGCGCCTAAAAAGGATGTTTGGACAGCTCTGATTCAGGCGAAGGAATGGCCGGAATGGAATAGAGAGATCAAGAGCGTCAGCGTGGATGAGACCCTAGGTCTCGGAAAAAAGTTTGTTTGGGGGCCGGCATTTCCGAAAATAAAATCGGAGGTGGTCTTGTGCCTTCCTGAGAGTCGCCTGGTTTGGGTGGGAACCATGCTGCATTTCAAAGCCATACATTCTTGGAAATTGATAGAGAAAGAAGGCCAAACCCTTGTCTTAACCGAGGAATCGCTTAACGGCGCCATGGTCACCTGGATATTCGGACAAAGGAAACTGAATGACAATCTCAAAAATTGGCTTGCCTTCTTAAAACAGAGAGTTGAGAGAGATACCTTGAATCAATAATAATGCTCCGTTTTCCGAGCTGATTCAGAATCTGGATATTTTCTGTTCAGCTTGACATACCAACGCCTACGGTCGGCCAGGGGTCGTTTTTCATCGGCCTTGCAGGCATTCCCTAAATTGGTATCCGAATAACACATGATGAGGGCACGCAATACCTCCGCTTCCTCGGCATGCTTCTCCTCTTCTGGGTATTCCAATGAGGCTTGGAGGAATAAGGAAAAGGGTGTCGGTCGGCTGGCACGCTCAGAGGAGTAGGAATAGCCGTCCGCCCTTCCCTGCCCGCGACAGCAGGGCAAATCCGGCTCATGCCCGCGTGGCAATTCATAAGTCACTGGGAAGTTTTGGCCTTGTTGCAATAATGGGTAGTCCGCTTTGATATCCTTCCATTTCCACAAGAAATTCCCGAGCCCATACAGACCCGAGGGATCGCGGGGATTCTCGGCGAGTTGGCGGGCAGCGTCGATGGCCGATTCATGGAAGCGCCTGTCATCGGGCGGAATCGAATCGTAGCGACTTACAAATTCGCGATAACGACCCGCGTACAAATGCCGGTTCAATATCCGCCTATGGAGCGTGCGTCGCGCCACAACCTTGAGCGTCGGACTTTTGGACCAGGACTGAATGCAGCTATCCTCGCCGCTCCAATACGCGGCTTCGATAAGGGCGGCAGTATCTCGCACTAGGCTCGCCGAGTCGAGCACACCTGGCACATCGCCGCCTTGCAAATACGCATTGGCGAGATGCTTCTGGATATAGTCATT
Organism: Fibrobacterota bacterium; assembly: GCA_043753995.1. Taxonomy (GTDB): domain Bacteria; phylum Fibrobacterota; class Fibrobacteria; order UBA11236; family UBA11236; genus JAYUVP01. Next base: position 17,802 of record JAYUVP010000139.1, on the reverse strand, counting down.
GCTATCCGGAACCGATTTGGCCAGTTGGCTCCAGTGCTCTACAGCTTGCTTCCAGAGCAGGCTGTCCTCGAGTGAACGCGCCACCACGACGGCGAGCGCGCGCGCGAGCAGTGCTGCAGAGGGAGGCCGATTCCCGTATTCGGCGAGCAGTCTGGCAGCATCGCCTTTTTGCCGTAATAAAGTGGCGAAAACGTAGTCGTATAGTCCAGGGTATTTTGCATAGGCTGGCTTCGCCTTTTCCAAGCGCCCCAACACTTTGTCCCACCCATGAGCATGGCGGGTACGAGCAAAATAAACCATGAGTAGCGGGGATGTTACGGGAAGATCCAAGCTGTCGGCATAATGCAGGGCTGCATCCAGTGCAATAGGCTGGATGGGGAAATCCGGGCCAGCTCCAGCCTTGAGGCAGCTTTCAAAATCTTGGACTACGGCCCGGTTGAATGCCGCTCGTTTGCCGGTAAGGAAAAACACGCGGCGCTGCATGCCATGGGCAGAATGGAGGTAGCGCCCGTCGGGAAAACGGGCCAGGTAACCTGCGTATTCCCTCCCCGAAAGCGCGAGCAGGGCCGTGTCCACCATGCCGGTGGGATTCGACCAACCATCCCAGTTCTTCTGTGCGGCAATCATGGCCGCGCGGGCGCGCAAAATACTGGCCGCCTCCGCGACCCATCGGAAACGGCTACTCTTGAGCGGCTCGGCCTCACGCATGGCTTCCGTCAGGCTGTCGGCATAGAAGTAGGCGGTAGCGCGCAAATACCGGCCCCAATCTCCCGACTCCGGTTCGTCCGCGATTCGGCGAAGGTCGAGCAGGAGGGTTGCAAGGCTTTCGTCGTTGGCTCTGCCCAATTCCATAAAGATGCGGAAGCGGGCGAGCGCAAGATCGCGGTAATGATGCTTGGCCGCGGGATCCGCCGATATCGCCTTTAGGAAATCCAATACAGTTCCACAATAATTCGTGATTCGCGCACCGCATCCCGCGCATTGCCAACATCTCCAGTTCAAGTGGGCGAGCGAATCCAATCCGCTCCGTCGCAAAAAAGCCTTGAGGCTGTCACTCGCGAGACTGTCCACCGTTCTTTGTTCGTCGTACTCGAGCTCCCCCCCGTAGTTACGTGGCACTCGGTAATGGTCTAAGGCCTTGAGGACGGCCGTCCACCGTCTTCCATCCACGAGATGCTCCGAGGAAATGGGATACTGGGTGGTGTATTCGTCGCCTCCGCATCCGACCGCGGGGCGAATGGCTATAACGAAGAGGAGGGTAGCGAAAGCGAGGAGGATTGGGCGCATGGCTATTCCCTTAGGGTAATAGGAAGGTGACGTATCCGCGACAGTGGGAGCGCGCGGTGGGGTTGGCGAGCAGGGCGATACCGGCCGAATCGTTGGAGAGGAATCCGACCTTATAAGGCAGTCCCAGAGATTCAAGCCAATCCAGAACCTGGGCCTGATCGGCGATTTTCCGGGGCCCGGAATAAAGCTGGAATACGGTTTCGTCCGTGGAAAGAATCAGCTTCCGCAAGGACTCTTTCTCTCCCGACAAAGCCCAATCCGCCAACCCCGTGATGCCGAGCACGACATCGCCGCCTAGCGCTTTCCGAATTCCCTGTAACCAAACGGAATATTGTTCCAGCTTTCCCGTGGGGCAATCAAAATCGAATTGAAAACCCGGAACAAGATTGCCATGCCGTAACCATTGTTGCCTGAGGTCCTTCATCAGGGCGGGCAGAGCCTGTGAAGTATCCATCCCATCCAATCTGAATACCAAATGGAGTTGGCGGGCCTTGGCCGGATAAGGGTATAGCCCTTGCTTGAGGAAGCGGTAGCCGTCCCCGGATTTTGCAAGCTGGCCCTGGAAGAGATACAGGGTGCTGTTTTCCGATCCGGCAGGGATGGCATGCCCACCCCAAATCCATTGGGCAGATTCGTGCCTTGGCCCTTGGCCTGCACGGTCCACCGCAGCTTCCTTCCCCCGACAGGAGGCAAATACCAAACCCGCCGATATTGAGAGGGTAGCAAAGAGCCAATGAAGTCGCATGCGCACTTTCCGGCCAAGTGAAGTCGAATCTGAACTGGGTGAAATAGGAACAAAATTAATTCATCCTGGACCCAACTAGGACGTCCGCATCGCACGATTTCAGCCTAGCAAAATCCTACCTTCCAGGCCATGCGCCAAATTCTTTTTGTGATTTATTTCACTATTTTCGTAACTATGGATTTGGCCTTTGCCCAAATACCCCGAGTGGGCCCGCCACTGCCCTTTGTCTTACCCATGTCCGTCGAGGAGTCGTCCCCTGCGCCCAAGGCTGCCGGAGAGGGTGGGGTAAATTGGCTTTTGTGGGATGACCAAGTCAGCGTAGCCGATCAGGCGCGATACCACCGCCAAGTGATAGAAATCACCTCGGTGGCGGGCCTTGAGAGCTCCAGCGAATTGTCCGTTGAATTCGATCCCGAATACCAAACCTTGATCGCGCACCACTTACGCATCCTTCGTGAGGGTAAAACCATTGAAAACCTTGGGCGCATCCAGCCCTCCATCATGCAACGCGAAAGCCAATGGGATAGGCGCATGCTCGACGGGCGCCTCACAGCTCTCTATGTTCTACAAGATGTGCGTTTAGGAGATCGCATTGACTGGAGCTATACACTTAAAGGCAATAATCCCGTCTTCCTGAGCAAAATGTCGGGTTGGCAATACCTCGCCCATGCATCACCCACCCAACGCCGCCATGTGCGCCTGGTCGCCCCTGAAAACCGCCTTCTGAACATCAAGCGACATGGCGGGGCAGCCGCCTACAAGAGCCAAGCGCAAAATGGACAGATCGAATTCGTCTGGGATTTGCGGCAGGTTCCCGCCGTCGCCTACGAGAATGGCGCACCGTCTTGGCACCCCTTTTATCCCCGCATTGAATGGAGCGAGTACCGATCCTGGAGCGATGTGGTGAATTGGGCCAAGACCATTTACCGCCAAACCGAACCTCTCTCCCAAGAAATGCAAGAGCGCATAGCCGACTTGCGCAAATTGAAACCGGAAGATCGCGTCAGGGAAAGCCTTCGCTTCGTCCAAGACAGTATTCGCTATCTGGGCATGGAAATGGGAGCCTCATCGCATGCTCCGCGGCCTCCCGATTCGGTTCTCGTGCGTCGCTTCGGTGACTGCAAAGAAAAGGTCTTGCTCTTCTGCACCTTGCTAGGCCGAACGGGCATGCAGGCCGAGCCTGTGCTTGTGAATACCGAAGCTGGACCCACCTTGTCCATGATGAATCCGGCACCCATGGCTTTCGATCATGTGATTGCCAGGGTCAAGCTGGATGGCCAATTCCAGTATTACGATCCCACCATCACCGGCCAACGTGGCCGACCATCGCGTTTCGATGCACCCCCCTACCAAGGTGGCCTGCCCATAGCCGACGACGTCTATGGACCGATAGACTTTCTTCCCGAAGGCCACAGCAACCTTCGGGTGGATTACGATGTCACTATCCCCGATTGGAAAAAAGGGACGCGAATGAGTATCACCACCGTGTATAGCGGCCACGAGGCGGATCGGGTCAGGCGGGAATGGGGCGCGAACTCCTATGCCGAACTTGAGAAAAGCTATCGCAAATTCAATGGCCGCATGTATGGCGGGCTACGCAATATCGATTCGGTCAGGTATTCGGAAGACCCAGTCACAGGGGAGGTGACCACCCGCGAGATTTATGCGATTGACAGCCTATGCGAACTGGATGCCAATACAGGCCGGCGTGAATGCAGCTTCGCACCTTTGGAACTCAGCAGCTTGCTAAATGCACCTGAACTCGAAACGCGAAACTCGCCCTATGCCCTCGATTGGCCCAAAAAGGTCCAGGCCGTCATGCGCCTCCATCTTCCCGAAGACATGGGCAGGCTGCATTCGAATGGCCGAACCGCCTTGCCCGAAGCCATCATCACTTGGGATGAAAATGGCCGTAACCGGGAGCACACCTTATCCTATACCTATGAATCACTCAGCGATCATGTACCGCAAGAGGGGTACGCCAAATATGTAAGTGCCTTGAAATCAATAAACGAGGAATTCGGGGTCACCTATACCATGCAAGCCATGAGCCAAGCGGGATATTTCGGCAGCCACCTGAATTTTTTCTGGCTGCTATACCTAGTGGCTTGCCTAGCCGCAGCAACTTGGTGCTTCAAGCGCATCCTACGTATGGAGCCCTTAAAGGTCCATCGCCTCGAATCCCCAGATGGACTTATCGGCGAGACCGTCCCGGCGAATGGCGCTCCTCGCTCCTTGGGCGGCTGGCTTTACCTGGTGGGATTTGGGCTTCTCGCAGGCCTAATATACCGCACCTGGAATCTCAAAGATCTTCTGTCTTATCTCAATGGCGACACCTGGGAACAGCTAACTTCGAGTACAGGGCGCGCCTTTCACATGGGTTGGGAGCCCTTGCTCATTTTTGAAGCGTTCTCCCAAATCACCGGCTTGGGAGCCTTAGTCGCATGTGTTTTCCTTTTCCTCAAACGACAGCGCAATTTCCCGAAGGTCTATGTCGTGGTGATAACCTCGCTCATAGGCTTTGACCTCCTAGATACGGGCTTAATTTTTCTCGCAGGCATGCAAGACCTAGTCGAAGTTGGCAAAAAAGACTTATTAGAAACCCTTAGCAATTCCATTACCGCAAGCCTGTGGATACTGTATATGTTCAATTCGGTGAGAGTGCGGAAAACATTTCTTCATCCATTGCACTAGTTAAGCCGGGCACTACAACGAGGGTCAGCGCTGAAGAAAATGGATGGGCTCACCCGACCCGTAATAAGTGCCGGTCGATGTTTTGATGAATAAAGTGTCACGAAGAATTTCGGTGCTTTGGATGACATCTATTTTGGCTTGGCTTGAACCCAAGTCTTGCCGTCGCCAGCGCCTGCCCCAGTCGGAAGTGCGATATAGACCATAATTCGTCGCGGCCCAACCCTGCCCACGCCACTGGCCCTTCCATACTGTTTTCAAGGGCTTCAGGTTAATCTCCTCCCAGCTTTGGCCTTGGTCATCGGATACAAAAAGGGTTCCATCCTTTTTTTCCAAAACCACATGGCGGCCTTGTGCCCACAATTCGCCCTCAGCATAAGGCCAGGTAAGTCCAATCCAATTTTGGCCCCCGTCGGATGAGACAAAATTCTTTTTTAAATCCGTGGAAAGCCACAAACGTGATTGCGAGGCCGTGAGCTTGTATTCATTCCTTGATAAATGGATATCCGGTAGAGGTCGCTTCTGCCAACTGCCCCCGAAATCCGATGTCACATAAAGGCAAGTATCCCCCAGCAAGAAGTGAAGCCCACCCATTTCCCGGAAAAACGGATTCATGATGGTATTCGAACCCGGCGGCGTCCGGTCCTTCCAAGTTTTGCCGCCATCGGGAGAATGCAAGACATATTCCCCGCCAGTAGGACCGCTCGCGCTTAGCCAAGGGCCATCGGGGTCGAGTAATTTCACCGACATCACCTTATAGCTATACCCTGGAATTTCCACTTTCACATTTCGCCACGTTTTCCCTTGATTGCCCGAGGCCATCAAAAACTCAGGCGGATCGAAACTGGTGCTCCACCACAAGCCCTTGCCTGCAACCGCCCCAAGGCCATGGGCCTGCGAAAGCGGCAAGGCCTGCCAATCTATGCCGTCATTGAGCGATTGCATCACCACCCGAGGCTCCCAGGCGATTTCCCATGGTCCTTCGCTATCCAGGTTATCTGGCTCCCTTTCCAGGCGCGGACCCAAGGCAATCATTCCGCGCGCGCCGTTTTGAAAGGACAAATCATCCATCCAAGTATTTGCAATGTCTATACCCATTGCAGCGATTTCCCACCTGAGAATGCCCTTTGGTCGACTTCGTCGCAAAATCGCTCCGGAGACATAGGTGAGAAGCCCGGAAGAGCTTTCCAAAAATTTGGCTTCACGAAAGGTCACCGAGGAGTCGACATAGGGCTCGACTTGGTAGGAGACCCATTTTTCTTCTTGCGCCTTAGTCCCAGCCTGCGCAGAAACCCATGGGATGGAAAGCAGAAGGATAGGGAACAACATGGGATGAATTCGAATCGACGCGAATAGAGCCGCTCTCAATTCAAGGCGCAGCCTTGAATTCGATAATGGAATTTTCATGGCGGACACTCCTGGCGATAAAGGCCCGTACACGGGTTTCCAGGCTGTCGGCGTCTTCCGATTCCAGCCTCAGAGTATCCAGATTCCTCAAGGAAATGGCGCCGACACCGAGCACCGCAATGAATCCTGATGGAATCGAGTCCTGAATCACACCCTGAACTCGAAATTCGCGAAGGACCAGCTGTTTCCGTTTAAAGGTGCTCTTGACGAGGCCATACTCCTGGGGCGTAACGCAAGCCTTGGATATTCCATCCGCACGGGCCGGGCTGGCGGCGAAAGCGGCCCAGAGAACACCAACGCAGGCAGCAGAAAATGTGGAAACAAGAAAGGACGCGCTTGGCCAGGTGGGAATGGACTTATTCCGCATAGCGCCTTTTCTCCACCGTGTATTCCCCGTCTATAGCCACTTGGTAACGCAGGACATAGTCCTTGCTCCCCGAGCGAAAGCTTAAGACGGCGCTGGAATCATTCTCGAAACGGAGGGAATAATTCGTGATATTGGAGTCGGTGCTTGGGGGTGAGGGAAAACGGTAATCCCCGGAAGGTCCGAGGCCCCTGAAATCATTCACCTTGGTCTCGCCTTGCTGCTGGTTGCAATCCCCGCAGCCCGACACCCCTAGGAGGAGGCTGGCGCCCGCGATAAAATTTGCGATGAGTCGTGACATCGAAGAAAGCATAAAAAAATCAAGCCCTGTCTCATCAATAAACTTGTTTGCCATTCAAAGCATGCGGTAGGCTGCAAATCATCGGCGGCACAGATTGAGCGCCCCCCCGCCTTCCCCCGCGGGCGACGGCGCCTAGAACCTTTGCATTACCCTGCGTTCCGGGTATTCGCGCCGTCAGGGGTATAGCCCTGCGAACGGCTAGCCGGCAGGTGACTCGCGGAGCTGTAAATCAACTCACGGCCTCTGCCCCTTTAAATTATTTCTATCGTTACAAATATAAAAAGTAATTCTTATCGCTGAATCAAAGGCCGTATCGCGCGCTCAAACGCAACCCCTCAGTAGCCGCAAGAATCCGAGGCCAAAAGGTTTACGCCAAAAGACGCAAGAAGTAGCTTGCTAACCCATCCTATTCAGATTCCTGTGGCATCAACATCGAGGGCACCTATGCCGAACGGTTTATCCAAGAGACTAATGATTCGCGCCATGGCTGTGGTTTTCCTTGGGCTGCCCTTTTGCCTACCGGAAAGCCTCGGCGCGAAAGAGACCCATACCCTCCCGCCGTCCCCGGCGTATGCCCTCGACCAAAAGAAAATCCACCAGGCCTATACCGAAGGCGACTTCGATCGGGTGATCGCCTCCATTGATTCCTTTACCCAAGCCAATACAACGTTCAGTCAAAGCGATAGTGTCTTCATCGCCAAGCATTTGGCTGTCATCTATACGGCCAATCCCAGAACGCGAGAAAAGGGCAAAAACTATATGTTCCGGTTATTGAGCCTGCTTCCTTCGGCCAAGATTGTGGACATGTTCGTCAGCGATGAAATCGACCACATTTTTCAAAGGGTCCGCGAGGAATATGTCATCCGGCAGGAAACCTTGGGACAGGCCGAGCCTACTAAAACGGAATCGAATCAATTTGCTGCTAACAAATTGAAAATGACCGCCCCAAATGAGTCCGTTGCCAAGCCAAAAAAAGGATTTTCGCAAACCCTTTACTGGGTAGCCGGCGGGGTCACCTTGGCCGCAATCGGCGGCACTGCAATTTATCTCCTCCAATCCGATAATTCGGCGGATAAGGTTTATGATCTTCCCAAATAAAATTGAGCGGCGACTTGCCTTTGTCCTGATTTCCTTCCTTTTGTTTCTGGTCTTTTCCTGCAATGTCACCAAGGAAGAAGGCCATACCTATATCAATGTCCAGAAGGATACCGCTTGGGCAGCCTTCGACAGCCTGAAAATCACATGGAAAGATTCAGCCTCGGGATCCGAAGGCACCCTATTCGATGGGAATCCGGCCGACTTGGCCGAAACGAATAAGCTATTGGCCGATGGATATCAGGGCCAGAAAATCGTAATAACATTCAAAGGATACAAGAATCACAAGCTAGCCTATGAGGAAAGGCGCGGCTTTGATGGCAGCGTTCCGGGCAAGGTCACCAAGGAAATCATCCCCCTTGTCGTCGTGCCCATCGACAGCCCAAAGGTCGTCGGACCTAAACCCAAATCTCCGAAGCTCTCACGCCTCGTCGCCACACCGGATTCTATTGTATCCATCGACGACTCCATTTCTTTTTTCGCTACGGCCACCTTGGATAGCGGATCCTTGAAAAATGCTGCCTGGAGTTATGAAGGCAAGGAAGGAATCCGTTTATTTGGCGCGGCCTCCGCTCTCCACGGGGATTCGATCCGTATTTCCGGAGGTCATCGCTATGCTAAGGCTGGCACTTATCAAGTCGCCTTGAGAGTCGACTCCGACTCCACTGCTATTGCACAATTAGAAGTCCAAGTGCTGCAAGATCCGCCCACAGCCGACGCGGGCAGGGATACCACGGTGTATTCTCTGACAACAGTGAAACTGCATGGCTTAGGAAAAGACAAGTTGGGGCGAATCGTCAAGACGGAATGGAAAATTGGGACTTCAGATTTCGCCATCTCTGGATCCGATACCACGTTCAAAGCCCCAGCCACCACCCAGGACCTATCCATCCTCTTTCAGGTCACGGATGATGATGGACAAGTCATCACCGATACCATGATTGTACATGTCATTCCCGAGAATGAGTCCAACTTGACCGCGCTGGGAGTTTCGAAGGGATCGCTGGTCCCCCAATTCGCCCCCGGGCAATTGGCTTATTTCGATACTGTGCCCAATAGCGCAACCAGCATAAACCTGAGGCCCGAGGGAAGCGGGGTCATTAAGGTCAACGATGTTGTGGTGAAATCCGGCGAAACTTCGAGTTCTATTGATTTGGCTGTCGGCATCAATACCCTAACCATTAGCGTCCAATTCGAAAATACCGTGGCTAAAAGCTATTCCTTGAAAGTTTATCGGCTTCCCGCTTCGCTCATCGCCGACCTCAGCGCCTTATCGGTTTCGGCGGGTGCATTAAGCCCCAATTTTTCATCCGCAGAAACGTCATACGTCGTTTCGGTACCCAACGCCACGACCTCAACCACGGTCAAAGCGACTCTGGTGGATACGACCTCTACCTTGACTGTGAATGGTTTTCCCTTGGCCTCCAAGGCCGTCTCGGGGGCCATCCATCTCGCCATAGGCAAAAACCTCATCACCTTGGAAGTCACGGCCCAGGGCGGGGGTAAAAAAACCTATGGTATCCAGGTCACCCGCGCCGGGAATGGAAATCCTGATTTATCAGGCCTGTCGCTTTCGGCCGGTCCCATCGTTTCCGCATTCCGTCCCGAAACCGAAGTCTACACCCTTGCGCTCGCAAACTCGGTAGATTCCACTTTCGTGACGGCAATTACAGGAACGGCCACCTCTACTTTGACCATCAATGGCCAACCTGCTCTTTCCGGAGTCCGCTTGCTCTTGAAAATCCCGACCGGCATAAGCACCATCAATGTCGTAGTGACCACCCCGGATGGAAACGTTAAATCTTATTCCATTATCGTCACGCGTGAAAAAAATGGAAATTCCGACTTGTCCAAACTGATTTCCTCGGCCGATACCCTCCGTCCCAACTTCGACCGCAATACGACGGCCTATCGCCTTGCGGTCAAAAATGAAATCGGCGCAGGCACGCCCTTCACCCTCAAACCGGAAATGTCCGCGGCAACGTCCACCTATGCGCTTACCGTAAATGGCGTAGTCGTCGATTCTGCGAACCTGACGGCCCCCATTGCCTTGCGGGTTGGCATTAATTCTTTGGAGATCAAGGTTCGAGCTGAAAACGGCGATTCGAAAATTTATAGCGTATCCGTCACCCGCGCTCCCAATGGAGACGCCACCTTGTCCGCCCTCACCGTGACGCCTGGCGCGCTTGACTCCGCTTTCAACCCAGCCGACACCTCCTATTCTGTCGCCGTCCAGAATACAACCACCTCCATCACCGTCGCCCCGACGAAATCCGTCGCCACTTCTAAAATCACAGTCAACGGCAATCCGATTGCCAGCGGCGCGGCTTCCGATGCCATCACTTTGAACATCGGTCCGAATATCCTCTCCATAGTTGTGACCGCCGAGAATCTTGCGACTAAAACCTATTTGCTTACCGTGACTCGGGCGAAGAACGGCAATACTGAATTGTCCAGTCTGACACCCTCGGTTGGAACCTTGTCCCCGACTTTCACGCCCAGCCTTTCAGATTACGTCTTTCAGGCCGCTTTTTCCGACAGCCTGGTTCGCATCACCCCGTCGGTAACCGATTCCCATTCCACCCTCCAAGTCAACGGCAAGGCGCTGGTCTCGGGCTCGTCATCGGAGTACCAGAAAATTCAGGTGGGCGAGAATGCCAATCGCTTCATCATCGTTGTCACGGCCGAGAACCTTGCCCAGAAGGTCTATAATGTTTCCGTCAATCGATCGCCCAACTCCCAGTCGTCCCTAAAGTCCCTGGCCATTTCCAATGGGACCTTGGTACAAATAAGCCCATTGGTCTATATGGACACGGTATCCTACCATACCGTGAGCGTTACCGTAACGCCGGTAGTTGCCGATCCCAATGCCACGATTACCGTGAATTCGACGGCGGTCGCCAGCGGTACGGCTTCCGCTCCCATAACCTTGGCCGTCGGAGACAATGATATCCAATGCGAAGTGACCGCCCAGGACGGCAAAACGAAAACCCTTTACACCATTCATGTCACTCGATTTGCTTTGCTCACCCGAAATCGGAAATTGGGATCGGAAGTCACGGTCCTCGATTCGGTGGAAATCCCCTTGAAGCTCCCGTATTCACAATCAGCCCCGATCGTGACAGGTTATCATTTTGTGAATTGGTCGACCGTAAATGGTAGCGCGACCTTTGGAGACGCGAATGCCTCGGGGACATCGGTCACCTTGCCTATGGGGAATGCGCGCATCCAGGCCAATTACGATACCAATACCTATACCCTAACCATTAATACTACGCGCGGTACCGTGGCCAGAAATCCGGACCTGCCCGCATATAATCACGGCAAATCCATACTCCTTACCGTGACACCCGATTCCGCCTATCAATTCACTTCCTGGTCGGACGGAAACACGACCAACCCCCGAACGGTCACCTTGGTCGCCAATACGATTCTTTCGGCAATCTGTACGGCCATTCCCAAATTCCCCTTGACCCTGACAAGCCTTCCCTCCGGTTCTGGTAGCATAGTCGCTAGCCCTACCGGTCCTACCTACTTCACTGGAACCAAGGTGAATCTGACGGCGAGTCCCGCTACGGGCTACCATTTCGTGAATTGGAGCGGTGAACTGACAGGAAACAAAAATCCCGATTCCATCTTCATGACCACAAGTAGAACGGTTACCGCCAATTTCGCACCAAACCCATACACCTTGACCGTAACCCTTCCCACGGGCCTTCCGATGGGATGCAGTACGACTCCGGCTGGGCCAGTCACAGTCGACCACGGGATCGCGAGATCGATTACGGCGACCAATTGCAGGCAATCGGTCACCTCCTGCGGATCGAAAACGGTGTATCTCTATTATGATTTCACCGGCTGGTCAACGGTTTCCGGCACTGCGGCCTTTGCCAGCGCGGGCAGCGCCATGTCGACGGTGACACTCAGTTCCGGTGATGCCACGATTAGAGCGAATTACGCGCCTCCAAGAGACGAATGCGAATGAGCAACTGGCGCGTAAACATGGTAGGCGCGACCAGTTCTTGAAGGCCAAAATGCGGCCTTGTCTTATAAGGGTAAGACTGAGCTTCTGCTCAAACGGAATTATGCTTTCCCCCGACCAAACAAGCTCCACCGCAAGGAAAGCCTCTCTATGTTCCTCCATACTTTGAAACAAATGGCCTTGGCCCTTCTCGTCGCCTCGGCATGCGCCTCGGCTTCCGTACAAGCGGTGGCCCCGCAAACTGTGAAGGATTCGATGAACGGCAATTGGGCCGTCATCAATGGCAAAAAACTTTTCCTGAGCGGCATGAATATCGCCTGGCTGACTTCGAGCTCATTCGGAAGTGATGTCGGCGACACCAAGCTCAATATTAGTGCCTTCACCAATCACGTGAAGAATATCCGCAAGTCTGGCGGCAATGCCGTGCGCTGGTGGCTGCACACCGACGCCTCGCATTGCCCCAAAATCAATGCCAATGGCGAAGTCACCGGGCTAGGATCGAAAACCATTTCCAATATCCGCGAAGCCCTCGACACGGCCTATGCCTATGGCGTGGTCGTGGATCTCTGCCTCTTCTCCTTCGACATGCTTGTCCCCGGAGATGGCACAGGCAAAGCTGCCTATAGCGATTTCAATCTGGCGAATAACCAAAAATTCCTTACCGTGCCGGCCAATATCGACACCTACCTGAACAAGGCCCTCAAGCCTCTACTAGATAGCGTTGGCAATCATCCCGCCATCCTGTGTTGGGAAGTATTCAATGAACCCGAGGGCATGCTGGCCTCGGCAAATTGGAGTCATGTCACCCAAAAGCTGCCCATGGCCGACATCTTGCGCATCACCAATAAAATCGCGGGTTTTGTGCATCGCAATAGCAAGAAAATGGTTTCCACCGGCATTGCGTCGTATCAATATATCACGGAATACAGCACGGCCAAGTTGGTAGCTGCTGGCGCAGATGCCGATGGATACCTCGACTTTTACATGGCGCATTATTATCCCGAATGGCAAGATGCCAGCTTATCGCCCTTCGAGCACCCCGCTAGCTTTTGGAATATGGACAAGCCTATTCTCATCGGTGAATTTCCCGCCAAGAGCTGGAGCGCTTCCACCACGGGACCTTCAAGCGGCCAACCCCTCAAGACCACCAAGACCATCACCGAGGCCTTCGCCCATGCCTATGCGAACGGTTATGCAGGTGCCATGAGCTGGGCCATGAGCGAACAAGCAAGTTCATTCTTCGGCGACTATTCGACAACCGCCCCTGCCATGAAGGCCCTTTATGACGCCCACACCACCGACATCAAAATCAAGGACGTGACCATCGAGGAAATGAGCGGCAACTATGTCATGAGCCTGAATATCTCGAACTTGGCGGTGCCAAGCGGAAACGATGGGTATTGGGAATTAGGTACCGCCTTGGCGAAGAGCTTTACCGGCAAAACGAGCCTTTTCTTTGACATTTATGTGAAGCCCGGTAGCGCCACCAACTTGCAAATCATTCCTGTTATTAAGGTCACGACTGCCTATACATGGAGCCCCGCGACTTCCAAAGCTCTCAATCTATCGACCGTCACTCCCGGTCAGTGGAAAACCATTGAAATACCCATCACCGCTTTCGGCGCCGCCAATGTAGGCGATGTTCGCGAAGTCCTTTTCCAGTATTTCTCGCAGACCACGCCCTATGTAGCCGGGACCGTTTACTTCGACAATGTGCGCATAGACAATGATACCTTGGCCAACTTCAACGCTGAAGGCAGCGTTTGGTTTACCGGCTCAGCCAATGCGAGTTCGGGCTTGGTGAAATATGCCGATGCCACGGTGAGCTTAGGCGGAGCGCCCTATCGTGACGCAGGTAACGGATCCCATGCCATTGCATGGCCCCGCCTTTCCTTGAGCGGCCGCAGCCTCGAAGTGCAAATCGAACGAGCCAACCATGCCCGCATCACCTTGACCAATGCCCAAGGCGTGCACGTGAAATCGATAGACTGCAAAACCCTTGCGGCTGGGCGCCACGCCTTTGCCTTGGGTCCTATTGCAGCAGGAAATTACCTGGTTGAAATGCGCCTAGAAGGTCAGGGCAAAAACGAGCGGGCCGGCGTCGCGTCTTTGAACGTGAGGTAGTCCGAAAAAGCGGATTCGGTACGGTGAGGGTGGATTAATCCGCACCGACCTCCAAGAACGCCGAGGCCCAAACGAAAGCAGCGCACCGTGCCTTGAATGCGCCCTTAGAAATTGTCATGGTTAGTCTGGGCCAGGACTGGGGGGGTGCTGCATTGCGATGGATTGCCATTTTGTTCTCATGCCTGGGCATGGTTTTCTTCGCCCTCCCTTTGCAGGCTGCGACGTATTACTTAAGCGCAACTTCGGGGGAAGATAGCCGCACCGCTACCGAGGCCCAGAATTTGGCCACCCCCTGGCGCTCCTTATCTAAAATCGAGAAGCTGGCCTTAGGCCCGGGTGATCAAGTCTTACTGGAGCGCGGCGGCCAATACCCAGGCACCTTGAACTTGGGCAAAGGCGCCGAAGTTGCCGGAGCCGCAGGCAATGCCGTCACCGTGGGAGCTTATGGAAACGGCACCGTCCCCGAATTGACGGGGGTCCGCCGGATCTCCGGCGCCTGGACCCAGCACCAGGGAAATATCTGGGTGACATCCGTCACGGATAGCGTGGTTCAGCTTTTCCTGGATGGCAAGACCCTAACCCTGGCGCGTTATCCTAACAAGGGTACCGCCCCCGTTACCTCCCTGGTTTCAACGCAGTCCTTTGTTTGTGCGGCGCTTGTCGGAATGGATCTGGCGGGCGCCACCGTATTCGTGCGAAGCCAACATTGGACATGGAATACCAACCGCATCGAGTCCGTCGAGGGAGCCTCGGGAACAATCCTCTTTTCGGGATCTCCCATTTATCCCGTGCAAGAGAAGTGGGGCGCCTGGGTGAACAACCATCTCACCTTGCTCGATGCTCCAGGCGAATGGTATTTCGATGCGACGGCAGGTCGGCTTTATGCTTGGCTACCTGAAAATGCGAATCCCAATGGACGGGTCCTCGAAGCTTCGGTTCCGGGGCATGGAATCGCCCTGAATAATGTGCGGCATGCCATCCTACAGGACTTAGGATTGCGCGGACATGGCGGAGACGGCATCAATGGCAGCGGAAACGATTTGGTTCTGCGGCGCTTGCGAGTGGAAAACCCCATGGGTTCGGGCTTGCGTATCAAGGGTTCCCGACTGACGGTGGAAGAGAACGAAGTGGTCGGCCCCAATGTGCATGGCATGATGATTACTGGCGATGCCAACCGGATCGAAAACAATACCGTGAAGCGCGTGGCTGAAATATCAAGACTCACTCGCACTGGCCTGGGTGGCGAATGCTGCTCAGGTCGTGGCATGCAAATCAGCGGCAACGATGTTGTGATCCGAGGGAATACGCTGGATTCGATAGGCTATATCGGCATTGGATTTTCGGGACAGCGCAACCTTATCGAGAGCAATCTGATTCGTCGATTCTGCATGACCACCGACGATGGCAGCGCGATTTACACTTGGAGTTCGGATTATAACTTGCCGGGATCCGCGGGCAGCGTGATTCGCAAAAACTTGGTTTTGGACGCCATTGGCGCCCCGGACGGCATTCCAGACCTTTCGACTTTCGCCTTGGGCATATATCTCGATGACCGCACCCACCACATCGTTATCGAGGGCAATACGGTTTCGGGCGCCGACATTGGGATTTTTCTGCACAATAGCCGTGACGATACGGTGCGAAATAATTTGTGTTATGGAAATCGCAAAGGACAATTCATCGCCCAGAGGGATAATATCGTTGGCTTAGAAGATATGTATGGCAATGTGGCTCGAGGCAATACCCTGTACTCCAAGTTGAAAAATGAAGTGCCCTATATTGAAAGGGGGCATCTTCCCACTGCCTCGCATTTATTGGTTTCGCGCCAAGACGATCTCGAGTGTCGCGAGACACCCACCGGCGTTCGCTGCGATCGCAATGGTAAGCTTGCCTGGGAGCGCTCCCCGTCTCTTGCGCTATCCGATACGGCGGGAAAGGCCTTGGCCACTTATGATTTCTCGACCAGCATACAGCAATGGACCGCCTGGCCTACGCCCCCAGTGGCCGTAATGCATGATGCCAGTTTGCGCGGGGGAAGCTTACGCGTGGAATATCCAGGGGATACGGCAAACCGTTCACCCCTTTTAACTGTACCAAAGCATTTTCCTGTCCAAATCGGCCAGAAATATCTCATGAGGTTTTCCGCGCGCGCGGCAACGCCTTTTGAAATCACCGTCATTGCGCGCAAGTCTAATGGAAGCTATGCAAACCTCGCTCCCACCCAGAGCTTTCGAATTGATACCACCTGGTCGGATTATCTTCACTATTTCGAGATCACCGCATCCGATCTCACATGTCGTATTGACTTCGGATGGGAGATGGACTCTGCTAAGTTTTGGATCGACGATGCGGCCCTTTATCCGCTACCCTTGGGCGACACCACCTTAGGCCCGCACAGCGCACTTTATGCTGCAACTGGTGGAACGGAATTCACAGTCAATCCCAGTCCGGGAAATACTTGGTTGGATGTTCAAGGAAAGACACGCAATGGACCGGTGACCTTGCAGGCATTTGAGGCCTTGGTGGCCATTCGTGATCAACGCGGCCTCGCCCTGCCTCTGCGAATTCGCTCCGCCTCCCCGATCGACGCTCATCGGCACATGCGCATACTTAAGCCTTATCCTGTCTTGACTTTTCCGGAGTCACAGGATGGGTCAGCAAGTAAATCCCGCGATGCGCGAGGCAGGCAGATCCATCCGCGAAATGGGTTGCCTAATCCTTAGACAGCATTGCGGATAATAGGAATGGCCTAAAGTTTTTAACTTGGCGACCGTCTTTATATCACGGCTTATTCAATGATTGGAATTCTATCGTTACGAAAATGAAAATGAAATACTTCGAAAAGGAAAGGAAATCAAGCATCGTGTGACCGAGCTGGATTCCATCGTGCTGGAAGGTGGGGAATTAGGTTTTCCCGCCGAAAATGACTGCTATTTGCTTTTCACGAAGGATACCGCCGCGATTCAATTTTATTCATTATGGCCGAAGAATGAGGGCCTTCCCAAATTCATTAGCAAGGATGGCGAACCCTTGGTGCCCACGCGAACGAAAAATATTCGGGACAGGGTGGCTGGGGACGGGGAAGCTACGGCCCTTATCAACCGATATTCCCATCGTTGGTTTTGGCGCCTGGGTATTTTCGCCGGCGGAGCGGTGATCATGGTCGTGCCGCTGACGACGGCGCCTGTAACATTAGAGTTACCCCTGGCTTCCGGGCCTTCGCGCCGTCAGGGGCATAGCCCAGCGAACGACTCTTCCGCAGTCGAAGCGCCGTCTACCTGGCTTGATTCGCCATTGTCGAACCGAATGGTTTTTGAGAACCTAGAGGCCTTAGCCTCCTCCAAGGCTGGAAAAGTATCGCCGTCGCATAAATTACGCCCTACAATGAACCATGATTAAGTTGCTCCCCGCCACGAAATTGGCAAAAGCAAGATTTCTTGCGCTGATTACCATCATGATCTATTGTGCCTTCCTATTTATTCTAGAACCTTTCTATTGGACATTAAAATATCAGCCCCAGGTGGGTGATATTATTGCTCAGGCATTACCGAAAGGAGAATTGACCAAGCTCATTGAAGGGGCAACAAATTCAAACTATTCCCATGTTGGAATCCTCCGGAAAGAGCAGGGTTCCTTTATTGTCTATGAGGCCATCGTCGACGTTCACAGCACCTCCCTCTTCAAATGGATTCGACGTGGAAGAGGAAATAAATTCGCCGTGTTTCGATTAAAAGAGGAATATGTGAAGCATATCCCCGCAGTCGAAAAGAGTCTTGATACCTATCGAGGACAGCCCTATGATTTCA
>JAYUVP010000138.1:0-4197 GCA_043753995.1 Fibrobacterota bacterium | reverse complement strand
CCAACTGGGCCAAATCCTTGCGGTGCCAATGCTCGCAGCCCATGCTCAGGAACTTGGCAACAGCGATGCTGCCCGCCGCCTTGCTGGCCCGACTAGTGGTCCTATGGCGATCAGGGAAAACAGGGTGTAAAAAATCGTAGGATGGAGAAACGGCAAAAGTTCTTGCGGTCTCATGCCAAAGGCAGCACCGTGATTGTAGATGAGACGGAATTGCAGCCATTCGCCAAGTATGGGCATGGCCTTGAAATAATCGGGTTCACCGGAAGGCAGGCTAAAGTGATGACGGGCCCAGACCTTAGTGAGTTGATCGACGATTAAGGTGAGGGCGAACAACGCTAAGCGTAGCCAGGTGCCATTGCGATTCGAATTCGATGCCAATTTGTTTCCTGGGAATAGGACAGTCGGGGGGAATTTACAAGGACGGTGAAGCCAACAGGGCTTCCAGGCGCTTCATAGGTCTTTGAAAAGAGGCGCGTAAGAGACGATTGGACCAGCACCGCATGCTGGTTTCGCGAATGATGCGCTTCACACTCTCACGGCTGATTTTTAAATGCGTGCCTTCTTTTAAGGCTTCGCGTTTCTCCGCCAGCAATACCAGAGTCTCTGCCGCCATAAAAAGCGGCCAAAGGCAGAAAAGGCGCATGCGCGGTTCTAGCTTCGGCAGAAGGCAGGAATACTCTAGGGCGTCTTCAAGATGCTGCTTGGCCTTGCGCAATAAGCGATTCCATACCTTACCCGCGGCCAACCTTTGATCGGGATTCAAAAAGCCTTCGGGTGAAAGGGAGGCCTCTTCCAACAAGGACTGGGGTAAGAACGAAACTTGCCTCTCGCGATCTTCATGCAGATCTTTGAGAATGTTGGTGAGCTGAAGCCCCAGACCGAAGCTTACGGCTAAAGCCTTAAGTGCCTTGGCCTTAACGCTGTGAATTAAACGGCTGTGATGGGAGAACAATTCGCAAAGCAGTAGTCCCACCGTGCCGGCGACGTAATAGCAGTACTTGTCGAGATCTTCCAAGGAAGCAATGAGCGGGCGGCCTTCCCGCGTCTTACCCTGCTTTACGGTGAACTCACCCATACCCGAACACATTTCTTGCACGCATCGCGCTATGCTCTGTTGTACGGGGAGACTGAAGTCTCGATAGAGTTCAAAAATTGGCTCGGCATGGCATAGAAGCAGATGTTCCCATTTAGCACTGCTTCGCCAAGCTTGAGGAATTTGGTCGACAAAATTGGCGAGGGATTGTGAAGTAGGCAAATCGCTGGTAGCACCTGGAGTGAAGAGCTCCGAAAAACGACCCAGCAAATCCACCTTGCTTATTTCATCTAAGTCCGGGGCATCTTCTAGGGTGTCGGCCATGCGGCAAAACAAATAGGCCGCCATAACTTCTTGTCGCAGGGGGGCCGGCAAAACCCGAATATTGAGGGCGAAGGTCCGGGAAACTTTGTCCAAAGCAAATTCCGCAAAAGCCTCGGTGTCTTTTTTACCGAGTACCAAGCCCTTTTCTAGGGCTTGCCGCCAATGGGCTTCCGTGTTGCTCACCTTCTCCATGTCCCCTCAATGATAAAACAGCAAAATTCCAGAGGGGGAAAGCTAGAAACCCCAACATTAGGATTCCACGGTTTCGCGGGTGGGGTGAACGCGTTTGTGTTCCCGCGAAAGTTTAGCCTGCTGCTTTAGAGTTTGGGTGAGATGTCCGCCTTCATCGGCTTTACGCAAGAGATGATGGTGTTGATAGGCTGCCAAATTCCTGAAGGCGGTTTCGGTAAAATCCTTGCCTTCGCTTTCCAGCTTTTCGCGAAGACTGTCATGCAAATGGAAATAAGTGTCCTCTTGCTGGCGATACCGCAAATTAAGCCACAAGGCATTCCATCGGAAAAGAGCCAAGGTCAGGACGATAAACGCCAAGGAAAGGGCTAGAGCGGATCGCTTCGCGGGTATTTGATTCACCAAGGCAATGCCCAAACTTAGGGCGATGAGCAGTAATACCCTTTCCATCCAAAGTGCCTGTGACTTATAAAAGCCCTTCCAACGCAAAGGGATATAAACCCAGGGCTTACCGTTCTTCAGGTGTTTTTCAAAAGCTTGGGGATAGGCTACGTGGTGGCACCAAAGAGCATGCACCAACAAGGTGATGGCAAAGGCCACAGCTAGGGAAAGCAGGCGATTCTCTTGAATGGTGAGTTTGGCTAAGGCTTCCATGCTCTTTACTTTCCAATCGGACAAGGCCTTCGGGAAACCCTCTCCGTCCCCGGACATTATCAGGAGGCGAGGCAATGATACTACCGCACCTTTGATTTCAACTCAAGAGGACTTGCGCCTGCAGAAGATAAAAAAGGGCCAAACTTCCCCTGTTTACTGAAATCCCTTATTTCTAAAGAATTTTTCCTGTGAATAAGATGTTGAAAACAAAGGTGATAGCGATTTGGCTTTCGTAAACAACCTTAAAGACCTTTTAAGTAATATTGGCCCGCATGCCCATTTCCTTAGCCGCGACGTCGCCCTGGAGCACTTGTTTGGCATCCCTCAAGGAGAAGCTCTCCGAGGATGTTTTTACGCAGTGGATTCTGCCTCTGAAAATGCAGGAGGCTGGCGATCACCATGCCACCATCAGTGTCCCTTTGACCGTGGATATGGAGCATTTGGCTCGGCTATACCTGGGATTGATTGAGCATTCCCTTACCGAAACTTTTGGCCGTGAAATTCGGGTTCAATTCCGACGGCAACCCGTGGTTGGAATGTCTTCCCATGGGCCCAGTGTACCCTTCAGCGGTATGCCAGCCATCGACCTCAATCCTGGCTATACCTTCGATGAATTTGTCGTCGGCAGCAATTCGCAATTCGCGTATTCGGCGGCCTTGGCCGTTGCCAAAGAACCCGGTGGCACCAAATTCAATCCTCTTTTGCTTTATGGCGGCGTGGGCTTGGGTAAGACTCACCTGCTTCAGGCTATAGGCAATTTCGTCTTGGCGGAAAACCCTCGTAAAAAGGTGCGTTATGTCACCTCGGAGGCTTTTTACCGAGAATTCGTCGAATCGATTCAGCATAATCGTATCAATGAACTGAGCAATTTCTATCGCAATGAAGTCGATGTGCTACTCATGGATGATGTGCAATTCATGAGCGGCAAAGACCGAACCCAGGAAGAGTTCTTCCACATTTTCAATTCGCTGCATCAAAGTCGCAAGCAAATCGTCCTGACCTCGGATGCGCCTCCGGGCGAATTGAAAGGCCTGGAAGACCGATTGGTTTCACGCTTCCAGTGGGGCCTTTTCGTCGACATTCAGCCACCCGACCGGGAAACGCGTGAGGCCATCCTTTTCCGCAAAGCTCAGGCCATGAACCTGGACATCGGCGAAGACATCATTTCCTATTTGGCCGAGGCCATTGACAGCAATATTCGCATTCTCGAAGGCGCTATACGCCAATTGCTTTTACAGGCCTCGATTAAGCACAGCGATATCACCATGGAATTGGCGCGTGAAATCGTCAATCGCACCGGCTCTTCGCGGGCGCCCAAGCGCATTTCTCCGGAAGATATCACCACAGTAGTCGCTACCTATTTTGCTGTCGAAGTCGACAGAATCATAGAGCAGGGGCGGGGGACTAAGGAAGTGGCCCAGGCCCGTCAACTCGCCATGTTCCTCATGAAGGAATTAACCTCGGCTTCGCTGAAGACCATTGGGCAGCGTTTTGGAGGCCGCGATCATAGCACGGTGGTACATGCTATCAAAACTATTGAGAAGGCAATGGACAAAGACGACAGCTTCCGTAAAAGCGTCGATGTCATCATGGGTAAGCTCAGCGCCAAGGGCTAATCTTCGCTACAATCCTTAGTTCGACGCTAGAACCGGCCGCATAAACTCTTCCAGCTCTTCTTTCACTTCCTCGGCTGTGGTCTTTTTCAAAAGGCTGGAAAGCAATTGCTTGCATGCCGAGGCATCCAACCCTCGAATCGCGGGACGCACAAGGCCAGCGGCCGCCGGAGAGATGGACAAATGGCTGAGGCCCAGGCCGAGAAGCAGGGGCAGGCAAAGAGGGTCCGCGGCCATTTCACCGCAGACCGTGACCGGGGTGCCGCCTTCGCTGGCTGCCGCCGAGATTTGCATCAAGGCTCGTATGACGGCAGGATGATAGGGCTGATAATAAGCCGCTACACGCTCATTGCCGCGATCGATGGCAAATAGGTACTGAATCAA
>JAYUVP010000137.1:0-12752 GCA_043753995.1 Fibrobacterota bacterium | reverse complement strand
CATTGCAAGATGTGGTTTACAACTACCCCGCTGGCAATAATGCGCTGGATCGCATCAGCTATGATCTCTATTCCGGCGAAATCGTCGGCTTGGTCGGAGCCAATGGCGCAGGTAAAACCACTCTGATGAAAATCCTTGCGGGCTATATGGACAAAAGCGAGGGAACCTTGCTTTTAGGCAGCCGCCCCATCGAGGAATTTTCGAATCGTAAACTGAGCGAATATGTCACTCTAGTCGAGCAGAATCCTGAATCGCAACTCGTCGGCCCCACGGTCGAAGACGAATTGGCGCGCGCTTGCCGACTCAATGGCTACGAAGGCCGTCTCATCAAGGAGAAAGTCGATTTCGTTTTGAAGCTCGTGCGCATGAAGCAAGCCAAGGAATGGTATCTCGACGAAATGAGCTGCGGCGAGCGTCGTCGCATTGCCCTGGCGCTTTCCCTCGTCACCGATCCTTCCTTGCTCCTCTTGGATGAACCGCTATCCGATCTCGACTCGGTCGGTATTCGAGACACCGTGCTGACTTTGAAAGAATTGAAGTCGCGTGGCTTGGCTATTATGGTCAGCTCGCACCGCATGGAAGATATTTTGGAATTGACCGATCGCATCGCGGTCTTGGGCGAAGGCCGTTTGCTCATGATTGAAGAGCCGCAAAAAGTGCTTTCGAATGATGAGATTCTCCGTCTCGCGGCTTTGAATGCGCCGAATCTGCAACGCCTGTGGATCAAGTTGCAGAAGGAAGGCCTTTTGTCCGAAGGCAAAATGCCGGTGAATTTCGACGGCCTTTACGAAGTGCTGAAGGAAGAGTTGAACAAAAAAATCTCGGGCACGGCGACATCGGTTTTGGAACGCAAAGATCCTATTGCCAGCCTGGTCTAGTTTGATTTTTTAATTCGTCTTTCTTCGAGGGCCTTATGCTGCTTGCTTTTCTAGCGATTTGGTCTTCGCGCCTATTGGCGATTTCACGAGCATTTCATTGGCTGCCGCCCTTGGCGGCGCGCATTTGCCTAGGCTGGGTTTTTGTCGAATCCGGTTGGGGAAAATGGCATCACTTGGAAAAAGTGGCGGCCTACTTTACCGATTTGGCCCTGCCATTTCCAGTTTTTCAAGCCTATTTGGTTTCAGCCATGGAGTGGGTGGGTGGCCTTTGTTTATTGGCCGGTTTTTGCACTCGTTTGGCAACCTTGCCGCTGATGACCATCATGACCGTTGCAATACTCACTGCTAAAAGTGAAGACTTTCACGGCTTTTCCGATCTGATTGGTTTTTCTGAAACCTTGTATTTGCTGCTTTTGTTTTGGCTTTTCATTCAGGGGCCTGGATTTTTGGCCATCGATACCTGGTTAGCTCGCAGCATGAAAAGACGCGGATAAGAAATCTCCCGTGTGATATTTTTGACATCGTGTCTTGTCCCAGGCCAAAAGAGTGATCTTGGGAAAAAATAAACCGCTCAGTGCATGAAGTTTCCTTTTCAGAGAGTGAAGTTCATCGCCTTTTGAAATATTTCTTGTAGGACCCGGGATATTTCATTTCGATATTGTCTCTGGTCAACAACCGTTCAAGTAGTTAGTCTTACACCCGCGTCATTCAAATCAAAGCGCTACGTGTTCTACGCATGCGCCTGCAAAGCAAGGACTCCATGATGGATTGCCAATCCGTTTCTTCGCGGCCTGCCCAAAAAAAAATCGCCTTAGTCACCCTGTTTGCGCTGATTTTGTCGAGTGCGCTTTCGGTAGCGGCGCAGTCGACCACCGGCATTCTATTAGAAACCTGGAATGGTATCGGGGGAGTTGCCGTCAGTAATCTGACTTCCAATGGCAATTATCCGAATAATCCCTCAACACGAACTTGGCCGGGTCTTTTTGAATCGCCCACCAATGTGGCTGATAATTATGGCATGCGCGCCCGCGCTTATGTCACTCCGCCGACGACGGGCAATTACACCTTTTGGATAGCGGGTGATGACAATTGTGAGCTTTGGCTTAGCACGGACGCTAATCCTGCCAATATTCGGCGTATTGCCTTGGTTCCCGATTGGACTAACTCTAGGGAGTGGGCCAAATTCGGCCAACAAGCTAGCGCCTCCATAGCTTTAACCGCCGGCCAACGCTACTACATCGAAGCTCTGCAAAAAGAGGGTGCGGGTGGAGATAATTTGGCCGTGGGTTGGCAAGGCCCGGGCATTTCCGGCGACGCGGAAAGGCCAATCCCTGCAAACCGTTTGACACCTTGGGTGATTGCCACGGCTCCGGCCATCACGACCCAGCCCGCCAATGTCACCGTCAACCAAGGCCAAACCGCCACATTTTTTGTTGTTGCCTCCGGGACAACTCCCACCTATCAATGGCGCCGTAATGGTTCGAATATATCCGGTGCGACATCTTCCTCTTATACAACGCCGGCGACTTCGGCTGCGGACAATGGCGCGCAATTCAGTGTCGTGGTAAGCAATTCGGCGGGTAATGTGACCAGTAACAATGCCGTATTGACCGTTAATGTGCCTCCGACTATCACTTCCCAGCCGTTGAATCAAACCGTTACGGTTGGCCAGGCGGCGACTTTTTCCGTCAGCGCTTCGGGTACGGCCCCATTGACCTATCAGTGGCGTCGCAATGGATCCGCAATCGGTGGGGCCACTTCGCAATCTTATACGACTCCGGGTGCCGTGGCGGGGGATAATGGCGTGCAATTCAGCGTCGTGGTGAGCAATGTTGCGGGCAATATCACCAGTGCCAATGCGATTTTGTCGGTCAATTTGCCGCCAACCATCACCACCCAGCCCGTGAGCCAAACCGTCAATGTCGGCCAGACGGCCACCTTTTTTGTCGTCGCCTCGGGTTCGCCTACTTTGACTTACCAGTGGCTTCGGAATGGTTTCTCCATCACTGGCGCCACGGCTCCTTCGTATACGACGCCACCCGCAGTATTCGGCGACCATGGAGCACAATTCAGCGTTATGGTGATCAATAGTTTTGGAATCGTCACCAGCAATAATGCCACCTTATCGGTGACTCAGACACCTCCGGACATCATCATTCCTCCGGCACATCAAACGGCCCTTGTTGGTCAGACCGCCACCTTTTCTGTCACCGCAACGGGTAGCCCAACCTTGACCTATCAGTGGCGCCGAAATGGCACCAATATTCCTGGAGCTACCAATACCACCTATACGACGCCAACCCTGACCGCGGCCGACAATGGCGGCATGTACAGTGTGGTCGTGACCAATCCTTTTGGTTCCATTGCTAGCCAAAACGGTGATTTGACCGTATTGTCACCCGCGGTCATAGTCACCCAGCCGGCCAATCGAACCGTCAATGTGGGCCAAACGGCTGCTTTTACCGTGACAGCGACGGGCAGTGCTTTGACCTATCAGTGGCGTCGAAATGGCGCGGCCATCCCTGGTGCCACATCGTCGACCTATACCACGGCTGCGACTGTGATGGGTGACAATGGTGCTCAATTCAGCGTCGTCGTGAGCAATGCCCTGTCGAATGCAACCAGCGCCAATGCTCTATTGACCGTTTTGGCAATCACAACGAATAGCAGGAAAATCGCTATCAGCGGCGAATTGATGGATGCCTCAGGCAATCCGCTGGGCTATCCCAATCCTGTCAATGTCGACGCTGTGATTCGGCTCATGAGCGATTCTGTTGCGGGAACGACCCTTTACACGGAGGAATTCCGCGCCTCGGCAAACAAATCCATACGCGTTTCCAATGGCCTTTTTGTCGCCCGACTAGGCGAAGGCACCACGACCGGGAATCTTCAGCAAGTCGTGACCAATAATGCTCATATGTGGGTAGAAATCACCATTGATGACGGCAGCCCCGACGCCTTAACGCCTCGCACACCGCTCACGGCTTCGGCTTATGCCTTGGGAGGTATTCCTTCGGTAGCGGCTTCGGCCCAGGTTCTGCAAGGCGCGGGCAATCCGAATACCTTGGGTATGTCGGCGGAAATCGGTAGCACCTATGTGAATACTGTGGACAATACGACCTGGTTCAGACTGAATCAGGCCTGGAAGTTGATGGATTGATCGAGTATTGGAGGCAAGGAAACATCCATCACGGGAAAGCCGGACTATGAAAAAGATTTTTGGCAATACGGCGAAAGCCGCCGCGCTCGTTCTCGCCGCTATGGCCTCAGCCTATGCCATTAGGCCGGATCATGGCAAAGCCCTGGTGTCCGAGCCTGTCCAAAGCAATCCCTATCGTCAAGGATTCAAGAAAATGAAACCGCTATCGCAGGCGGATTTTCTGGAGTCCAACGAAAGATTGCTGGGCAATAAACTGGCTTTGCGAGGAGATGCTACCGCCCAAGTCCTCCGTCGCTTGAATAGTCGATTGCAGAAACAGGGAAGCGAAGTCAGAATCACTTCAAGCGAAGTCGATACCAAGGGCAATCAGCATATTCGCCTGATGCAATATCATCAGGGCTTTCCGGTGATTGGCAGCGACATGGTCGTGCATGTTAATTCAGCGAATGCCGTGTATGCCACCAGTGGCCATCTCTCGCAGGCTTTGGCTTCGACCTCATCGCCCAAGTTGAAAGTCGATCAGGCGCGCTCAGAAGCGCGTAAGGCCTTGGGTGTAAAGACTGGCGCCATTGACAAGCAAGATCCCAAGCTCGTGATTTTCAATGATGCCCTGGCTTATGAAGTTCTGATCAAGGATTCCGGCGCGGTTCCCGCGCTATGGCGAGGCTATGTCGACGCGGAAAGCGGAGAATTGCTGTTTCGCGAAAATCGCATTCTTCATGGTGCTCCCGTGGGTGGAGCGGCACAAACGGTGAGCGGCAGCCGCCTCGTCGGTGAAGATGGTGCCGTGATGCAAATTCAAGGTTGGCGCGACAATCTTTCCCTTTACTTTCTGCACAATGCCACGAACCGCTGGGGTGTTTATGACCAGGATCGTAGTGATTGGTCGCAAAATACTACCGGCAATTGGGGAATCACCGATCGTGCTGCCATTTCTCTGGCTAAAAACATGGAGACCACCCAGCGCTATGTCTCTACGGTGCTAGGTCGCAATAGCTTCGACAATGCCGGAGCCTTCGCGACAGCCTATGCTCACGAGGGCTCCAATTATGTGAATGCTTATTGGGATGGAAGCGCCTTTTATTTCGGTGATGGCGACGGCGTCGCCGCCAATGCCTTGACTGTTTTGGATGTCGCGGCCCATGAATATGGCCATGCCATCACCCAATACACATCGAATCTCGTCTATTCCTATGAAAGTGGCGCGCTCAATGAGAGCTATTCCGACATCATGGGTGCCGCAGTGGAATTCTGGGATCAGCCGGATGGCCGCCCTCAATATCCATCGAGCGCCGATGGCCGCGCGGACTACTTGATGGGAGAAGATTGCTGGCTCAGCGCGGATGCCTTGCGTGACTTGCGAAATCCCCAACGCTTTGGGCAGCCCTCCTACTATCTCGGAACCAACTGGTATACAGGCAGCGGAGACAATGGCGGTGTGCATTATAATAGCGGCGTTCAAAACTTCGCTTATTACCTGCTTTCCGAAGGTGGCGTCGGCAGCAATGATGGTCACCCTTACAATATCACCGGGCTTGGGAATCAAGCGGCGGCGGCTATTGCCCTTTATGCAAACCGGTATTTATTGACCAGTAATTCACAATACCGGGATGCTCGCGAGGCTTGGATTTTAGCAGCCACCACCTTGGGCTTCAATGCCCAAACCGTGCGCGATGTTTGGACGGCTTGCGGCGTATTGGAGCAGGTGAATAATCTTGCCGTATCGCCCAATAGCCTTAATTTCGGTAATGTGGGCGCCGGGTCAACGGCCATTTTGAATATCAGCTTGAGCAATAGTGGCGCGAATGCAACGACGGTAACGTCTTTCACCTTTAATAACGCGGCCTTTTCCACCTCGGTAACCTTCCCGCTTACCGTGGCGGGAGGGGCCACGGTGCAAGTCCCCATACGCTTTATACCCCCGAACCAAGGCGGCCATTCGGGTCAAGTAATCATCGCCAGCAATGCCGATGATAATCCCTCCCTTACTGTCAGTTTCTCGGGTGTCGGAACCGCACCGGCGGGCATTTTAGTTGCGCCGACGAATATCAGTGGTTCGACCGTGGTAGGCGGGACGGTAACCGCTTCCTTGACCGTGACCAATACCGGAATTGCCGATCTGGTATTCACACCGCGTGGAGTGCAAAACCAAGGCTTGGCGCGACCCCAAGCGGGGCCATTGGATATTTTGGTGCTCAGAGCCGGAGATTACTTCTCAGCCTTTGAGGACGGTATTCGTGCCCTGCCGAATGTAAGCAGCCTAGCCGAATTTGAAGGTTCGACCGCCACTCCCACCTTGGCTCAACTTCAAGCTTATGATGCTGTCATCGTAGAGTCCGGTACAAGCTGGTTGTCGCCCATTGGTGTTGGGGATGTGCTTGCCGATTATGTGGACGCGGGCGGAGGGGTCATCCTCCTGGGCGCGACATTCTATACAGGCGGCGCTTGGGCTTTGCAAGGCCGTATTATCACTTCTGCCTACGCACCTATTGCCCTCACGACCTATACCACGGGAACGGCAACCAGCGTTTCGCTTGCCAATCATCCCATCAACCAAGGCGTATTGCCGATCACGTCGAATCTATTCACGGTAAGTACGGCTCCTCAGGGGACCGGTCTATCGCTTGGAGCTTTTAACAATGGTTATTTAGTCGGAGCCTATAATCCCTCAAGGCCCATAGTGAGCCTAAATATCTATCCCTACCCGGGTTATTTCAGTAATTCGGTTTTTCGACAGTTAGGCAATGCATTAGACCATGTTGCGGGTGGAACCTGGTTAAGCGTTACCGGTGATGGTGTACCCATTCGAGTGGCACAAGGTTTAACAGCTAATGTGCCGGTAACCTTGGATGCAACGCAAATCTCAGGCGGGTCCTATACCGGCTCGGTGGAACTCAGTCATAATGTTCCAGGAATCGCAAATCCCTTTGTCATCCCAGTCTCATTCGCGGTGGATGGCTTTCGCCGTTTGTCGGCTACTCCTTCGGCCTTGGCTTTCGGTAATCATTGGGTGGGATCAACGACTCCGCTTTCCGTGACCTTGACCAATGGCGGGGATGAAATCACAACCATTACATCCATTATATCAAGCAATTCGGCTTTCGCAATAGTGGGGACGGCTCCGACTTCTATTTCAGGCGGTCAGTCTATTACCCTTCAAGTGGCGTTCACCCCAATGACTCTTGGATCGCAAGCCGGAACCCTTACGGTGAATAGCAATGCGGAGGATAATGCCACGATTGCCATCGCGATGTCGGGCATTGGAACTGCGGCGCCGGGAATTGCCCTGAATCCCACGTCGATAAGCAGCACGGTGAATGCGGGTGGCATCGACACCGAGAATCTGGAGATCCGAAATACTGGCGGTGCGGATCTCACCTTCACTCTGGAAGGTGCGGGAGGCGGTCGCATTTTAATCAATGAATTCTGCAATAATCCCGACTTTATCGAACTTTGGAATCGTGGTGCCGATCAAAATATCGCCGGCTGGGTTTTGTCCTGGGTGGATAATGCCGGCTCTCAAGTCTTGAGTTTCACCTTTCCCTCGGGCTATGTGCTTCGAACGGGGCGAAGGGTTGTTGTTAGAGAATTCACAGGAACGGCCGATGACTCCACTTTTTATGCCGGTGGAAATATTGGTTGGGTAGAAAGCAGCACGGTGTCGGTGGCCTTGGTGAATGCGCAGGGTATAGGAGTCGATTTCGTAAGGACAACGGGTTCAACGCAAAACCCGCCTACAGGGACGGCTTGGTCAGGTACTGGCGTTGAGTTTGGATTATTCAGCGCCTATCGTAGCCAGAATGTGGACACGGATAATCTTACGGGTTGGGCGACAAGTAGTACTCCTTCCGAATACCAAGTGAACCCAGGACAAACGAATTCGGGAACTCTGCCCAATTGGTTGACTGTGGCCCCTGGCTCGGGAACCATTGGTCCCGGATTGAGTCAAAATATTGTTTTAACTCTGAATTCGACAGGGATATTCGGTGGTGTCTACAATACCAACTTGATGGTCAAGAGTAACGATCCCCTTGCGCCCCCAGCCGGGTCGCCCTTACCCATTGAATTCACCGTGGTCGGTGTTCGGCGGCTCTCGGCGACTCCTTCTGCCTTAGAATTTGGAAATGTTTGGACAGGCACTTCGGTCTCACGGACCTTGACCTTCAATAATTCGGGTAGTGAGGCGACAATTATCACATCTATTGCTTCGGATCACGCGCGGTTCGTTGCGTCAACGACCTTGCCTTTGACCATTCCGCCTTTTGGATCGGTGACGGCGAATGTGATATTCTCACCGATTCAAACGACCTCCGCGACGGGAACTCTCGTCGTCACTAGCAATGCGGCGGACAATCCGTCCATCACCATTTCCCTTTCCGGAACCGGTGCTCTTCCTCCGCTGGCGAGCATCACACCCTCCGCCCTGACCTTTAACCTTGCTCCCACGGATGCCCCGGCGGATCTCACGGCCACCTTGGCGAATAGCGGTGGCGATATCTTGCAATATCAAATTGCGGGAGTCGATCAAACGGGATCGCCTTTGATTCGTGCCTCGGTTTTGACTGCGCCGGTCACCCCTGATTTTGCGAAAATTTATAATGCCGCCAATTATTCTCAGGAATACGCACCGGGTCAGGTGATTGTCGCTCTTAAAATGGGACGGCAAAATTTTGCAAACCAAGGTGTACTCACTACCCTGGGCACTCAGGACGTGCAGGAATTGGCCATTGCGAAAACCCCCCGCAGTGGACTTCGGTCCCATGTGGGCCGAAAACTATTGCTGGTGAAAATGGAGACGGCCTTGGGCTATTCTCTGGCGAATGCCATAGCCCAATTGAAAGCGGATCCCAATGTGGAATATGCCGAGCCGAATTATGTGCGTAAACTCGTGGCCATTCCCAATGACGCGGCATTCGGCAATTTGTACGGCATGCATAATGTGGGACAAGTCAGCGGTCTCGTGGACGCCGATATCGACGCCCCCGAAGCTTGGGATCGCCATACCGGAAACAAGTCCTTGGTATTGGGGCTCATAGATACAGGAATTGATTATCTACACCCCGATTTAGCCGGGAATACCTGGACCAATGCCGCGGAAAGCACGGGTACTACCGGTGTGGATGATGATGGCAATGGCTATATCGATGACATCCACGGATATGACTTTATCAATGTCGATGGCAATCCTATGGATGACCACTATCATGGAACGCATTGCGCGGGTACCATTGGTGGCGTGGGCAATAATGGCATAGGCGTCGCGGGTGTCGCTTGGACAGCCAATATCGCGGGCCTGAAAATTTTCAATTCCGCAGGTTCAACTACGGATGCGGCGATATTGAATGCGGTGGATTATTCAAATGCCATGGATATGCGCATAACAAGCAATAGCTGGGGTGGCGGACCTTTTTCCCAAAGTCTTTATGACTTGATTGCCGAAGGCCGGGATATGGGCCATTTGTTTATCGCCGCGGCGGGAAATAATGGGTCCAATACAGATGCTTCTGCCAATTATCCATCAAGCTATGATTTGGACAATATCATTGCCGTCGCCGCTACCGACCGCAATGATTTGCTGGCTTCCTTCTCGAATTATGGAGCCCTCTCCGTAGACCTCGGTGCTCCCGGTGTCGAAACTTATAGCTGTGCCCCGGGTAATGCTTATCAAAACCTTTCCGGAACCTCGATGGCGACACCCCATGTCTCCGGTGCGGCCTACTTGGTTTGGACAATGAATCCCATGCTGACGGCAGTCCAGGTCAAAGGGATTTTGCTGGGTTCGGTCGATCCGATTGCCTCATTAACCGGTCGTACTCTGACGGGGGGACGGCTCAATGTGGCCGCAGCCTTGGCAGATGCCGGTCCCAGTTGGCTATCGGCAGCACCCATGGCCCCCGGCACGGTGACGCCGGGCGGCTCCCAGCCACTTACCATAACGGTGAATCCTGCGGGCCTAGCGGCTGGAGCTTGGACCGGAGTAGTGCGCGTTGCAACTAATGACCCTGGCCACGCTGAAATACCTATTACGGTTACAGCGAATATTTATGGATGCCGATCCTTAACCGTAACGCCCACTTCTTTCGATTTTGGCACCGTATTTGTCGGTGGCACCGGGCAAACCACCCTGACCTTGCAGAATACTTGTAATGACGTCACCACCGTCAGCAGCATTACCAGTAATCACGCGGCCTTTACCGTAGTGGGGACTCTGCCCATGACCATTCCCGCCTTCGGTGAGGTGACCGTGGTGGCGTCTTTCCGTCCAACGAGTACGGGCTCGGCGAATGCGACCTTGACCCTGACTTCGAATGCGGACGAGAATGCCATACAGACCGTAGCATTCATAGGAAATGGGGCGATACCACCCTTTGCGACCGTAAATCCCCCCAGTGTATCCAGGACATTGAATCCCGGTCAGTCGACCACGGTCGACCTGGATATTGGGAATACCGGCGGCACGGTTTTGAATTGGCAAATCACGGGTGTGGATGCTGGATTCGTCCCCTCCGCGCCCTATGACGCTACTCACTTTGTCCCAATGGAAAAAGGCGAAATCGATAATCGCATTGGCCATCCGGTGACCCAAGCCACAGGGGGTCCGGATGCTTATGGTTATCGCTGGACCGATTCGGATCAAAGCGGCGGACCCACTTTTCAATGGAATGACATACGCACCACGGGAACCTTGATGTCGTCAATTTCCTCCTGCGATGATTGTTTTCAGGCTCAGGGATTGAGTTTTGCCTTTCCCTTCTATGGCGCCTCCTTTAATTCCCTATACGTTTCCTCCAACGGTTATTTGACTTTTGGAACAGGTTCTTCGAACTTGGGGAATTACCCACTGCCCTCCACGAGCATGCCGACTAATCTTGTCTCGGCCTTTTTCGATGACCTTTTACCCAGTGCAACGGGCGATATTTATTTCCAAGACTTTGGAGATAGCGCGATTATTCAATTCCAGACTGTTGCCTTTTATAGCGGGAGTGGCACCGTTACTTTTCAAATGGTATTGCATTCTAATGGCACCATTTTCATGTATTACCAGAACCTGACGGGCAACGTGCTCAGTTCCACTACCGGAATTCAGAACGGTACCGCGACCATTGGCTTGAATGTCCAGTACAATACCGCGTACTTGAAAAACAACTTGGCCATCCGCTTCAATCGCCGTCCGGACTGGCTGCATGCCTCGATTCTTAGCGGTACGGTTCAGCCGGGTGGCACGCAATCCGTGGCTTTGACCTTAAGCGCCGCGGAAATTCCAGCGGGTGTTTATTCCCAGACCATGATTTTAAATCACAATAATCCTAATCAAGCCTCCGTTTCCATCCCCGTCACTTTAACCGTAGGCGCCTCGGTGGGTGGTATTTCCCGGATTTTGCATGTCGGGCCGGCGGCTTTGCCAGTGGCATCGGGCAGCCGATATTCCCTATGGAATATCACGGCGGGTGGTGAAGTTCGAGGCTTGGCGCGAGGAAGCCGCTATACCCTGTATTTGAAATAGCGGCGATTAAGGATTCAAGCCGCATCCGAGTCCTTCGGGCGGCTGGCCTCCCCTGAAAATCCCTTGAAAACCGAGGTGTTGGTAAACAGCACCGTACTCTTACCATTTAGCTCGCGCTTTTCTTTGACCTCAAGGCGTTGAGCAAACACCTTTTACCCCATGTCTTCGCTTTATCTCATCGATGTTTCGGCTTTAGCCTACCGCAGTTTTTTTGCCTTCATTCATAATCCCCTGAAAACCACCGAAGGCTTGGAGACCTCGGCGGTTTTCGGCTTTGTTTCCACCATTTTGCGCCTGATTCAGGATCGCAAACCCACCCACATTGCTTTCGTCAAGGACCTCAAAGGTCCAACTTGGCGTCACGAGGCCTATAGTGAGTATAAGGCCCAGCGCAAGCCCATGCCGGATAGCTTGGCCACCCAATTACCGCTCATTGATGATTTTGTCGAGCATTGCGGATTACGCACTGTTTCCCTTCCTGGCTATGAAGCCGATGATGTCATGGCCACCCTTGCGGTTCAGGCGCAGGCCAAGGATTTTGAAACCTATTTGGTGACTCGCGACAAAGATTTGATGCAAATGGTTGGGCCCAAGGTTTTCCTTTTCGAGGCCGGTAAGCAAGGTCAGCAGGCCGTTGTGATTGGTGTCGAGGACGTGCGCACTAAATGGGGGGTGGGCCCGGAACTCATTGTCGATTTTCTTTCCCTTCTGGGTGATGCTTCGGACAATGTTCCCGGTGTCAAGGGCATAGGCGAAAAAGGGGCAGCAGCCTTGCTCGCTCAATTTGGATCGCTGGAAGCCATTTACGAGCGACTTGCCGAAATCACCAAGGTCAAGCTGCGTGAGAATTTGGAACGCGACCGCGAGAATGCCTTTCTCAGTAAAAAACTTGTCACCTTGCATACCCAGCTAAGCTTACCGATCGGCCTCGACGACTTGATCAACCAAGGCTTAGATGTGGAGCGGGTAAAGGCTTTCTTGGAACGCTATCAAATGCCAAGTCTGGGGAAAATGTTGCCGGTGGTAAAGGAGGAGAAGGCCAAGGCGGCAAGTCCGGTTGAAACTGGGACTGCGAGAGCAAAGCCGCCGGAGACTGCGTCGGCAAAGCCGCCTGCCTCGGAGCCTTCCGCTGCGAATGATGTGGGCATGCAGGGCAGCCTTTTCGCCGGCGAAGATCGGCCGCATGAATATCTCTTGGTGGAGGATGAGG
>JAYUVP010000136.1:0-3959 GCA_043753995.1 Fibrobacterota bacterium | reverse complement strand
AGACATCCTGAATGGGTTCATCCACATAGTCCACGGTAAGGCGAGTACTGTCGGCCTTCGAATTTTTCGTTTTGGAAAGACTAGAGGGATTGGAAGGTTTGGCGGTGACTTTGAGTTTGCGTGCTGGCCGACGAGCCTGCACAGCATTGTTGCGATGCATTTCGACGATTTGTCGCTCTTGTTCCGACAATTCCTCCCTTTGGGGTGCTGGGGCGGGGGCCCAGGTCTCCGGCATGGGCGAAGGATTGTCTTGAGGCGAAGGCTCAATGGGCATGGGAGGCATGTCTTCAGGAACTGGAGGGCTACTCGGGTTTCCGTCGGCATTCGTTTGAGCGTTTGCTTGCCAGGCAAACAACCATGCCAAAGCCATGACCGGCAGGGATAGCCGTCCTATTTTCCAGCAAAAAATCATACTTGGGCTTCCATAACGGCCACGCGAATCAATTCGGCGGCACTGGTTTGATGTTCGCGCATTTTTTCCAAGCCATCTTGGACCAAGGTGCGATAGGCCGCGACCTTTTTGATTTCGCTGTCCGATTTACCAGCAAGAATGGCTTCGCGCACATGGGTGTCAAAGAGCAACAACTCAAAAAGACCGGTACGTCCGCGATAACCCGTTCCTTGGCAAAAGGCACAACCTTTGGCCGTGGGACAAAGGTCGGGAAGATTCGGAAGGAAAAGTTTTTCCTCAGCGGTGGGTGGCGCAAGAACCTTGCAGCGGCTACACAACTTGCGCACCAAGCGCTGAGAGAGCACACCTAAAACGGCCGAACTGATGAGAAAGGGTTTGATTTTCAAATCAAGCAAACGAGTCACGGCCGAGGGGGCATCATTGGTGTGCAAGGTGGAAAACACCAAGTGACCGGTTTGCGCTGCCTGGACGGCGATGGCTGCGGTTTCCTCATCGCGGATTTCGCCCACCATAATGACATCGGGGTCCTGGCGTAATAAGGACCGAAGTGCTGAGGCGAAGGTGAGCCCAGCCCGCTCATGAATTTGAACTTGATTGGCGCCTTCCAATCGGTATTCAATCGGATCTTCAATGGTCGACACATTAATGTCTTTGCCTATGATTTCCCGCAAAGCCGCATAAAGCGTTGAGGATTTACCCGAACCCGTTGGGCCAGTCACGAAAAGCATGCCTTGAGGTCGATGAATCAAGCTGCGCAGGGCTTGCAAGGTATCCACTTGCATGCCCAGGCTTTCGAATTGAGCCACCTGCTCCAAATGCTTGAGCACGCGAATTACAACCTTTTCCCCCACTCGGGTAGGCAAGGTTGAAACGCGTAAATCGATCCAATCCCCTTCATGAGGCCATTTGATGCGCCCATCCTGAGGCAACCTTTTCTCGGCAATGTCGAGCTCGGCCAATATTTTCATGCGTGAAGTCATGGAAGCTTGCACCCATTTGGGCAAATCCATGGCGTCCTTTAGCATCCCATCCTTACGGTATCTCACCTTTACTCCGGTTTCACCCGGCTCCACGTGAATATCGGTGGCGAGTTCGAGTATGGCTTGATTAATGATGTGATTGACGAGTTTAATGAGAGGCTCGGCCTGGCTCTTGCGCCGAATTTCCTCCAGCGACGTACCTTCTCCCACGACCACATCGGAACGCATCAACTCACTCAGTAAACCTTCGCTTTGCGCCAATTCGCCTTGGCTTTCAAGCACATGGAGGCCCTCGTCCATTTCCGCCGGCGAAACCATTATCAGTTGCACGGGACGTCGGAGACGCAAGGTCAAGGCCTCGCGCAACAATTCATCTGGGCCATTCAAGGCCGCAAAGCGCAATTCTGAACGGGAGGGGTTATCCTCGGCCAGGGCAAAAACCTTGGCTCGCTGGCATATGTCCCGGCCTGCGGCTTCGCTAAGAACAGTATCGATTTTTAAATGGCGCATGCGAGGCAGGAAACTAACAATGCCTGGGCATTCGAAAAGGGGAGCTCATTAAAAGTCAAAATCATCTCCAGGTTTTCGGGATTGCGGAGTCGGGCCCCTTCGATTCCTTGGACAAACGACAAGGCGATGCCCGGTCGTATCACCGCAAGCATGCCAGGTGAGGACTACCAATCTCAATTCCGGGATTTCGGAGGAATCCAGGACATCATCGTGATTTTGATCGAGTTCTTCCCAATCCACAAACCCGTTGTCGTCGCTATCCAGGCTATCCCTGGGTTCCGAACTGAAACCGAATTGGGACGAAGGGGATTGCCTACCCAGCGCGGAAACCTGAAATCCGCAGACCGAGTCCAAGGGGCGATGCGTCTCGGAGTGTAATACCGAATCCCCCCAGGCCATACCTAATTGCCGCAATTGGCCCTGCCTGTCAATCCAACGAATGGATGTCGGTGACAAATCACGCAATCCTTTGCCAAGAATTAAGCCTTGCGCCAAAGTTTCGGTAAAAGCCGTACCCTGAGCATGTCGCTGACTTCTTCCCAATAAATGGCGAATGGCGCCACCTTCTTGGCGAAACATGGACCATGCTAGAAGGCCCACTACCACGGCTAAACTGAGCGAAGCCATCAACTCCAGCAAGGTCACCCCTCGGCGAGAATTCTGCCATTCTTGCACCATAGGCGAAGTCAACGCATTCACCAGTGATATTCCGGAATTCGAACATGCAAGCGAATCAAGGGAGAGGTCGCTGTATCGCCATCCAATTTGCCGGACCATGGCAGCCCCTGGCTCCATGAAGATTTCTGGGAAATGGATTTGGAATCCGAATCGACATAGACCGCAACAAGGACCTCTACGGGCTCGCGCAATGCCAAGGGATTTAGTTGATTGTCGAGCTTCAAATCTTCGGTTGTATTTTCCAAATCGGAGCTATCGACAACTTGGCGTCTTAGGCTCAAAATGGAGCTTCCGGCGAAAAGTGTTTGGTATTCTGTGTCATGAATGTCGCGCTGAGGTAAACCTTGAAGACTTTCCAGGTCATTACGTGCCAATTCCAAAGCGAATTGCCGTAGTTGCACTCTGGCTTCATGTCGGTTTTGGCTGCGAACTTGCCAGAAAAAGACCGCCAAACCTCCGAGTAAAATCGATAAGGCAATAACGGTTTCTATTAGACTAAAGCCCCGTTGTCGAAAAGTGAATGCTGATAAATTTCCCGAAAGCATCAACGGGTCTCATAAGTCAAAAGTTGAAATTGCATATGCTCAGCCTTGGATGGCCCGAGTTTCATAGGCTGCAAAAAATTTCCCGGTAAACCATGGCGACGAATCACGACCGACCCCAAACATTGTGGTGGCCTCTTATCCCCGCAACGCAACTGTCGCACGGCCACACTCCCATCTATCGTTCCCGCCAACCAGGCTTCATCAGCCAATAAAACACCACGCACGTGATTTGCGTCCCCTGCCATAACGATGCGGCTTCCCGTTCCCAAGGCCAGGAGGTAGCCTTCGGCCGTCGCCTCCTGAGAAATCCGAATCGCAGAAATCGTGTCTTGGCTACCCGGGGCCTTTACGCCCTTTTTCACTAAGAGCAGGGAATTTCCGAGGGTTTTGGCCTGATCTTGCAAGACAATATTACCGCTTGCCAAGGCCTCCACCTCTACCTGGCTTTTGCCCAGGAAGTTGATATTGCCTCGGGCAAAAAGGTGAATATCCTTGCCCGTCACCTCGCCTTCCAGAAAAATATGACCCTCGCTCGCGAAGGTGACATTCTCCATTTTCAATTTGCCACGCAGTCGAATATCGCCGTGAGCGTAAAACTTTGCCGGACCGGGAAGGGTCCAGGAATCAAAACCTCCACCCACAATATCGATTTGTCCAAAGGGATAGTGAAATTCCCCTGCATGCATTTCCAGATTAGGGGGTGAATGCGAATCAAAGTGGCCATTGCCACTTTCTCCTTTGGGCTTAGCAAGGGCTTTTCTCAAGTCTTCTTCCGATTGCCGAAACAATTCATCAGCGAATTCGTTGGCATAATTCGACACAGAAAATCCATCC
>JAYUVP010000135.1:0-8697 GCA_043753995.1 Fibrobacterota bacterium | reverse complement strand
AAAATTTTCATTCAGGGCCAGCATGGCTGTGGCAAAAATCCCATCCCAAAAACTGTAAAGCAGAGAATGCCGCACCGTGGAAGATCCGAAATCGATGCCGCCGAGGCGTGTTTTGGGATGCGAACGAATCACGGCAAATCCAGGCACAAGTAGGTCAAGGCCATTATATCACGGTCATGCGGACAAGGAAACTACGGGGCATGGCCCCTTCCCCATTTTTACCGAGGCTTCACACCATGCAATAAGGCGGCAATGGCGTCTTGGCCTTGCTGCTTTAGAAAGTTTTTTTCCGCTGCCTGTATTTGCTTTTTCGCCAAGGCTAATTGCTTGGTTACGGAACGAGAACCCGTGCCGCCTTGAATATTTCGCCTCTCGGCGGAATAAACGAAGGTTAATTGCTTGCGGAATTTTTCACCGTCAGGAACAACGGCCCAGTCCTGCTCGGACAATTCCAAAAAGGAAACACCTTGTTTTTCGGCCTTTCCTACCAAGGCCCCAACAATATGATGCGCATCCCGGAAAGGGATGCCTTTTCCAACGAGATAATCGGCCAAATCCGTGGCCAGCAGAGAGGGATGCAATTTCTTCAGCAAGGTTTCACGGTTAAAAATCATGCTGTTCACGGCTTCAGTCATGACTTGAAGGCAGACTTCGGAGGTTTCCACCGAATCAAAAACGCCTTCTTTGTCTTCTTGTAAATCGCGATCGTAGGCGTGAGGCAGGCCTTTCATCACGGTAAATAGGCGAGTGTAATTACCTAAGAGGCGCCCCGACTTACCGCGTATCAGCTCCATCGAATCCGGGTTTTTCTTTTGCGGCATCATGGAAGAACCGGAAGTGTAGGCATCTCCCAACTTGATAAAGCCGTATTCCTGTGAAGACCAGATCACAAAGTCTTCGGCATAGCTTGAAAGCAAGGCACCCAGCGAGGCAATGGCATGGGAAAGTTCCAAGGCAAAATCGCGATGTGAAGTTGCGTCAATGCTATTCGCTGACGGTCGATCGAAGCCAAGCAAGCGAGCCACTTGTGCACGGGGATACGGGAAGGCGGAACCGGCCAAAGCTCCCGCACCCAAGGGCATTTCCGCCACCGTCTCTCGCACGTGGCGCAGACGGGAACAATCGCGATCCAAGGCAAAAACCCAGCTCAGAAGATAATGACCGACATAAATGGGCTGGGCTTGCTGCACATGGGTGTAACCCGGCATCAGGGCATCGCGATATTCTTCTGCCTTGGCCAGCAGGGCTTTCTGCAGGCCAATAACAAGTCCTTCTAGCCGCAAACTTTGGCGACGCGCATACAAACGGAAATCGGTGGCAACTTGATCATTACGGCTGCGGCCGGTATGCAGCTTTTTGCCAAGTGCCCCAATGCGATCGGTGAGCACACGCTCCACGGCCATGTGAATGTCTTCGTCGGTGGAGTCGAAAAGGGAATCGCCCTTTTCCAAATCGCGCCAAATGCTCCTCAGGCCCGATTGCAGGCGCTTGAGCTCGGCTTCGCTCAGCACGCCTCCCTGGTGCAATCCTTCGGCATGGGCAATACTTCCCGCTATGTCTTCGCGAAACAGCTTGCCGTCAACGTGAAGGCTGAAGGAAAGACGTTGCATGGAATCTGCCATTCCCGCATCGAAGCGCCCATCCCACATCTTTCCGCCTTTTTTGGGCGTGGCATTCGAAGGACCGGAACTGCGGTCACGGGATTTAGAGGTGCTGGGCTTGGCGGAACGAGACTTAGGCATGGGTCGGAAATGTAGCAGGACACAAGAAACTTGTAGAATCCACTCTCTTAATCATAGGACTAGGAGCGCTATCTTTGCGGCGTGCCCGAAACGAGCCCGAATCCTATGCACCACATGGGTAAAATATCCAGCCACGGGTCTTGCCCTCATTTCCCGGATTGCGGTGGCTGCCAAACCCTTGAACAGGACTATGCCGATCAATTAGCGGCAAAGCAAACCACGGTAATCCACCGCTTGGGAATCTTTCCCGGCTTAAATATTCACGACATCCTACCTTGCCCGAAACTTTCAGGTTACCGCCATAAGGTTCAGTTGCCCTTTGGTCAAGACGAATCCATTCCATCCCTAGGTAACCGACATATTACCCTCGGGTGCTATGCTCAAAACTCGCACCATGTCATTAATCAAGAAGCATGTCTAGTCCAAGACCCAGAACTCACGGCCTGCGCTTTCGCCCTGAGAAAATGGGCTCAAGAAAATCGCCTTTCAATTTATAGCGAGCAAAACCATCAGGGGCTTTTGCGGCACGCCCTGCTACGAAAAGGCCTGGGCACCGGGGAAATATTGGCTGGCTTAGTGATTCATGCGCCCACCCACTTTGAACTTCCCCACACCTCCTCCGCCGTGGCCCATTTGCAAAAGGCGCTCGGAAACCGGGCCGCTGCGCTACAGGGCTTTGTTGTGCAAACCAATGAACAGCGCACCAATGTGGTGTTAAGCCGGCAAGAAAAAACCCTTTGGGGTCAAAACTTCATCACCGAAAAACTCGATGGTCTCGACTTTCGCCTGGAAATGGGGACCTTTTTTCAAGTGAACCCCTATCAGGCTCCCACCCTCTTCTCAACAGCCATCGCCTCTCTTCATCCTGGCGAGCGAGTCCTCGACTTGTATTGCGGGACCGGAACTTTTACCCTATGGGCGGCCAGGCGCACGGGCCATGCCGAAGGCTGGGAGGAAAACGCTAACTCCATCGCGGCGGCGCAATATGCTGCCGTGCAAAACGGGCTACAAAGCAAAGCACGCTTTCAGTCCGGCGATGTCGGGGCACTATTGCGACAATCCGGATTTTCCTGGAAGGCCTTCGATGCCGCCTTGGTCGATCCCCCTCGCAAAGGCTTGGAAGCACCGGTGATCACTTCCTTGTTGAATCAAGGACCGGAAAAATTGATTTACGTGTCGTGCAATCCCAATTCATTGGCGCGTGATGCGCAAGCCTTGAACTCCAAATACACGGCCGTGGAATTGCAGCCAATAGACATGATGCCGCATACCAGGCACATTGAAAATGTTCTGGTTATGCGCCGCCGCGAGGCTTAACTGAATTATGGCTTGAGATTTCGGCCCAGAAACATGGGCATATTCCGCATTTCCAAGCTGCCTTGGCGGTGCGCGGTGTGGGTTCGGCGAGGCTGCGTTCGAATACGAACGGGAACGCTAGCACCAATGGGCTGAGGACGAGCGCTATAGGCCTCCATGGACTTCAGGAAAAAACCGCCGTCATTGGCATAGTCCGCCTGCCCTTCGGCACCTGGGCCAAAAAGCACTCCGATAAATCCGGCATTGGTCCATTCCGCGGGATGATCGCGAAGGCGCTCCACGGCATCATCCCGGTTGCTGGCGGGGGATTGGGAAGTGCCCTCCGAGATTTGCCATCCGCAAACTCGTAGACCGCTACGAAAAGAAAGGGTTTTCACCCAAGCAAAATAACGCTGATATTGCTCATCCCCCCAAAACCATTTACTGCCCTTGGTGCCGGCATCGCGATCCGATTTTTCCACAAAAATCAAATCCCCCTTGCCCTTGGCTCCGAGTGAATTAAGGAATCGCGATAAGGACACCGCCGCCGAGAGATGGGCATCCAAGGAACCTTGGCCAATCTCGCCGGGAATAAGGGTGCTCCAGGAATTCATCAAATGCCCAGCCAATAGGCCCGGCACCTTGGCTTTCGCCCGCTGAACCATGTATTCGCAAAAACCTTTCAAGGTTGAGTCATATTTGCCCCCGGAAAGAGCATTGGCATGAGTCATGTCGACGGAAAGTTGGGCGGCATCAAGATTGGGGATGAGATCGCTTTGCAATAAAAAGCCATACATGTCCGGCTCTATAATCAAAAGAGGCGCCTCATTGCTGGCAGCGGCTATTTGTTCCAAGGCGGATTCGAAGTCCTCGAAATAAGCCTTCATGAAGGCGGCATTATTCAAGTTCCCTTTCACGGTCGCTCCACCTTCACCCGCTTTGGCGATCTGGTACCAGGTAAAGGCGCTGCGGGCTCCAATTTTTTTCCCGGCCTTGATAAAATCACCGATAAAATGGCCTTGATTGAATTCTTTCCACCCCGCAGTGAGATATTGGTAACGATATTCCACCCTCCCCATTAAAAGCTTTACCTTAAGGGAATCGGCATAATTATCATAGGATCCGGTGATGAGATTTTGGGACCAACCTAAAGGGACATCTCCCCCTGGAATTGCCGGAACTTCCACCGCGCCTTTTCCGGTTCCGTCGGTAATGCGAATGTCATCAATCAGCACATGCATGCGACTACCGAGCAGGATATCGGGTTGACTAAAGGCAAAAGCATTCATCAAGCTGTTTTTAGTAAAGGTGCCAAATTCAGATAAGGGCACGACGACTTCAACCCAGTCACTGCTGGCAGGTATAATCACGGGTCGACGTAAGGAAGGCTGATAGGTGCTATTCTCCCAGCGAACAGCAAAATGCGCTTCAGTTTTCAATAAATTCTTGGCATAAAACCGCACATCCACATGTCCACTGACCGATTTTTGGCCCCAATCTGGGAATTTAATGACAAAGTCATAATAGCCACCCATAGTGAGATCGGTGGATAAGTCCATGTCAATGGCATCGGTACCACGATGTTTGTCAGTGCAGGTAA
Organism: Fibrobacterota bacterium; assembly: GCA_043753995.1. GTDB lineage: Bacteria > Fibrobacterota > Fibrobacteria > UBA11236 > UBA11236 > JAYUVP01. The sequence continues at coordinate 4,059 of JAYUVP010000135.1, read as the reverse complement.
TGGGCACTTTTTTTTCAGCCGCAAGGCGCATTGTGCCACCGCCAACTTGCGCAAAGGACTGCTCTATTCCGGCCTTATCGCAACCGATATCAGAATAGAGGAGCAAATCATCCAAGCTCCACGCCCAGCTCGCGAAGCTGGCGAATACGAGAGCGCGGAGGTATTTGAGATAAGACAAAGCCCAATTTTCCTAAAGTAAATTATCGTCCGCTTTCCCCGATTTGCAAGCGCTGTATCCAATCGCCAGCCATGATTGAATTGCGATGACGCAAGAAATACCAGCCTTTACCCAGGCGCAAATCGTTTAGCGAAATCATTTTTGTCCCGTTCAATTCGCCTAAATCGCGAATGGCCAAGGAATGCCCGAATACATCACTCACTTCAACTGACCAGTGTCCCTTGCTGTTTTCTGGAGCCGTAAAGGAATACTCCAAACCATTGGATCCATACGCGGCCTTACCGATTTTTCCGGGCTTAGAAATGCGGGCGGAACGAATGGGTGAACCACCGATTTCGAGATTTTCAACTCTCAAATTATCGATATTGATGCGCGGTGTTCCTGTGGCGCTATAACTGGTGAAACGCAGCGAAATAATTTTACCGGTATTCAGCGGGGTCGCTGATTTTTTCCATGCTGGCTGGGCAAAGGATCCGAAGGGAATGCGCATACGCGACCAATTCGCCGAGGCGAAATCGATACGCTTCGCATAATAAGCACTGTCGGAGATATCGCTTTGTTCCAACTCCACCCAAATGGAATCACCCACGGCAGCCTTAATGTCGAAGACCACCCCACTGGCTTTGCCGAGACTGACTGCAGTGCCAGTGGCATTGAAGGTGCTTCGAACCCCAGACATAGGATGAACAGCTCCCGGACCGCCAATAAACCGAATGCTCATACCCTTGGTGGCTTCGTCGCCTTCCTTGGCAATGATGGCAGTGGCTAAGGTAGGTGGGTTCGTGGATGAAGTTCCCCCGAAAGCCTTATCCGTGAAGACACTCCAATTGCCTTTTTGGGCATTCACCGCATCGCCGTCCTCAAAATCATCGACAAGAATATCGGTGGGTTTGAAGGTTTCTTTTTTACCGCCCACAAGAAAGAAATTGGTTTTGGCGCGGATCATGTGATAGGTGGCGATATTGGGGATATCTATCACCATATCAATACCTTCACCGACTTGAAAGGACAGGGAATCGGCTTCACCGCCCCAGGTCGCGGCTATTTTATTACCCGAACCCGTAAGGGTTCGCTTGGCATGGCTCTGACGTCCGGTCAGAACCAACTTCCAACTTTGAGTGGCCTCAAAGGTGGCGGTAATCGCCGCTGGAGCGGTATTCAAATCGACATTGCCCGGAGTGACTTTCAGGGCTTCGCTAATGCGAACCAAGCCAGTTGGAGGATTATCATAATCGCGCAGGAAAGCGACGGCGCCGATCATGCCCGCATTGTAGTCCAGGGCCACCTCGGTATTTTGGTAAAGGTCGACACTGCCCCCATTGAAGCTCCAGGTAGAGGCCTCAGGCTTGGCTGGGTCAAAGCCGCTACCCGGTGTAGGGCCGGAAACCACGCCACCCTTTAACCGGGGGCCACTTGACTTGCCAATAGTATTGTCATTGCGATGATGCGGTGCTGTGGGAGCATTAGGTCCAAATCCAACGACATAGGATTGGGTCGAAGGCGCTATGCCAGCCACCCAATGCACTTGGGAACGCGCGAAGTCGAGATAACGGTTATCCCCTGTGATGGTAAAGGCCAAACCCGCGCTAAGCGCCGCACTACCGGCATGGCCAGCATTTCCCCAATCGGAACGAATATAGGCGCCCTTGATGAGCGGGGAAGCATTGGCTGCAACCACCTTGCGATTGAGATAAGAAGTCACGTCGGTAAACCATGGAGCTTCCACATTCTCCCCGGTTTGCCTTTTATACTCAAAAAAGGAAATATCGCCGAGATAGGCATAGCTGAGAACGAAAAAATGGGAGCCGGATTTGCCCAGGTAGGTCTTCGCCTCGGCCAAATAAGAAGCGGTGCCAGTTGCGCGGTATAATTCAATGGCAGCGGCAGCCATCTTATCTTCCCAGCGATCGGTTTTATAGTATTCGCCATTGTTCTGCTGGGCTGACAACTTGGGGTTGGCTTTGCCAAAGGTATAGGCCTCTTGCGCCTTGGCCAAGCATTTCGCTGCGTAAGTTGCGTCATGCTTCTTATACAAGTAAGACATTAAGGCGAGCGATGCGGAATACAAGCCAGCAATATCGGCTCCGGTGGACATGGTCGCGGTGCGAGGGGAAGTGCGCTGCGAATTCGCATAGCCATCTTCGCCCAAGCCTTGATGATCTTGGGAGCCATTGCCGACATCAGTGACTACCGAATTGGCGGAAATGACCGCTTTAATGATGTAATCCGTCGCGATTTTGACTTCACCGAGGATGTCGGGAATATTATCGGGCGTGCCTCTATAATCCCAGGAATCGAGATCATCATAGCCCCGAGGGAAAACGTCATATCCTTTTAGCAGGCAATAGGTCGTAAAGCCGAATGGTAAACCAAATTTGACGAAGTCCCCTGCGTCATACCACCCGCCAGAAAGGTCAGTCCCACCTTGATTGTCTTGGCTATGGGGATAGGGCGCACCCTTTTTATAAAAAGGATTCTTATTGTCGACGGCTTTGTCGCCAGCACGCTGAAAGCCATAAAACTTAATCAGCAAATTGTGCAGGGTTTTATAGTCGGTTTGCGCTTGGGCCGCAAAGACCGCGACCAAGGCCACCCAAACGATTGCAATACTTCGAATCCTCACACCAGCACCTCCGGTGTTTTGGTAGGCTAACTATGGCATGGGGTTCGCAGGGAATGGATTCGCAAAAAAGCCTAAAAAAAAGAAACCCCCCGGCCGCTGGGGGCGCCGGGGGGCCATTGGCCAGGGTAACGTAGGGGTCACCTGGCCAGGGGAAAGAAAAGGGAAGAATTAAGGCAGAATGGTCACGGAAGCGGAAGAAGCCTTACCGCCAACCAAGGCTTGTACCGAATAAACACCAGCAGGCATATTCGCATGTCCCAATTGGGCCACTTGCAAACCACTGCCGCTAACGGGAGTCGTTGCCACCACTTGACCCTTGAGGTCCAGCAGGCGAAGGGTGGCGGCATTGTTTTTCTCATTCAAGCGAATAGCCACCTGAATACCATTCAAACCTTGGGAGACGCTGAAGTTATTTGCACGCGCACCAAAGGAGCTGTGTATGGCTCCGGGGGGGACGAATACATGGTTTTGAACGCGAACATTATCAATTGCAAAGCCACCCTTGACACCAGGAGCGCCTTGAACTGCCCATTGAAATTTATCCATGGCAGACAATTTGAGTGCTTGGTCGGCGAGGGGAATGGCCGCGACCTCGGTCCAATTTGGCAGCTTGAACTTGGTCCAAGGAATGATGGCTTCTTTCCAAACACCTGCGGTGGCAGGAATCAAAACGCTATGAATAATTCCCACATTGGTGCCAAAATTCTGATTGGCTTTAGCCTCAACTCGGATATATTCAAAAGTTGAAGCGGCCGTAGTCATATAGCTGAAGCTAATGCCCGTCGAAGTGGGCATATTCGTAAATAACGTACCCAAAGCATCGGACAGCTTGGTGCCAATACCAACGAAAGGCTTGATCACCTCGGTGCCTTGGAGATAGGTTGGCCCAAGGGTAAAGCCGATATAGGCACCATTGGTGGCAGGAACGCCTGCACCTTTAGCGGGGGACACTTTGAAAATGGGACGGGTGATAGCCAAGGGATCCGGGGTGACACCTTCAAAAATTTCGGAGAATTCGCTCTGCAAGGTGGGAGCGGGCACGCGGCCGTCGCCGTCATTATAAGCATACCAGTAATAACCGGCGGCATTCTTATTGAGGGGCAGGGTTTCCATGTCGGAAAGCAGGCCACCCGTACCGGCGACGGTGCCAACGCAAGTTGGGCAAGCCTCGGGGGGTACCCATTTATAGCCATTCACTACGATGTCGTCGATATTGACTATGCCGGCTTTCAAAGCCGCATTGTCATCTGCCGAAATC
>JAYUVP010000134.1:0-6342 GCA_043753995.1 Fibrobacterota bacterium | reverse complement strand
GCTGCAAATAGGCCACCAAGGCCACGATTTCCTTCGACTCCATGCCATGCAAGCCTTCTTTTTCCAAGTCTTGGGCAATGCCCTTGGCTTGGCTCATGGCCTTATCCTTAGCCAGGGCAACGTCTTCCAGGGTATAGGGAACACCCAGAGTACGCATGGCCTTGATTTTGGCCGGCAAATCAGTGAGATCAAGCTTGCTCTTTAGCAAAAAGCTATAGGGTGGCATGATGGAACCCGGCGAGGTTACACGCGGATCGTCGAGATGCCGCACATGCCACAAGTTGCTGAACTTACCTCCGACGCGATGTAAATCGGGACCACTGCGTTTGGAACCCCATTGAAAGGGATGGTCATAGACGAATTCACCTGGCTTGCTGTAATCGCCATAACGTTCCACCTCGTCACGAAAAGGACGAATCATTTGGCTATGGCAGGTATAGCATCCTTCGCGCACATAGATGTCGCGGCCTTCCAATTCCAGCGGAGTATAGGGTTTCACCGCCGCCAAGGTGGGCACATTGCTCTGAATCAGGAAGGTCGGAACCAGCTCAATTATGCCTCCGATGAGAATGACCACCAAGGTGAAAAGGGCTAGCATAATCGGCTTGCGTTCGATAATGGCATGCCAATATTCTTTTTCATGATGTACGACCACGGGCTCGACGACAAGAACCTCTTCATCCTTGGCCGGTTCGGGGGCATTCCGTATCGTCAAAATCAAATTCACTATTTGCACGAATAAACCCGCCACGAAAAGCATTCCGCCCAAGGCACGCACCCAATACAGGGGTATAATTTTCGTCACGGTTTCGAGAAAGGTGGGATAGGAAAGCATGCCATCGGCATTGAATTCTTTCCACATCAATCCTTGGGTGACACCGGCTATCCACATCGAGACGACGTAAAAGAGAATGCCGATGAGGGCCAGCCAAAAATGCGCATTGGCCATGGCAATGCTATGCAATTTGGTATTCCACATGCGCGGAACAAGCCAATAAAACATGCCGAAAACCAAGAGGCCGACCCAGCCCAGCGCGCCACTATGCACATGGCCAACGGTCCAGTCGGTATAATGCGACAGGGCATTGACGGACTTGATCGACATCAAGGGCCCTTCAAAGGTGGACATGCCGTAAAAAGTCACAGCTGCAGCGAAAAACTTAAGGACGGGATCGGTACGTAGTTTGTCCCAAGCTCCGCGCAAAGTCATCAGGCCATTGATCATGCCACCCCAGGATGGGGCTAGAAGCATCAGCGAAAAGACCATGCCCACCGACTGTGCCCAGTCCGGCAATGCCGTATAGTGCAAATGATGCGGTCCGGCCCAGATATACAGAAAAACAAGAGCCCAGAAATGCATGATGGAAAGGCGATAGCTATAAACGGGCCGTCCGGCCGCCTTGGGCATGAAGTAATACATCAAGCCGAGAAAAGGAGTCGTGAGGAAAAAGCCGACGGCATTGTGGCCATACCACCATTGCACCAAGGCGTCTTGCACGCCAGCATAAAGGGAATAGCTCTTGGTCAGTGAAACCGGAATGGCCAGGGAGTTAACGACATGCAAAACCGTTATAGTGACCACGGTGGCCATGTAAAACCAGATCGCCACATAGAGATGCTTTTCGCGGCGGCGTACCAGAGTACCGAAAAAGTTGATTGCGAAAATGATCCAAACCAAGGCCACGGCAATATCAACCGGCCATTCGAGTTCGGCATATTCCTTACCTGAGGTGACGCCAAACAAAAAACTGACGCCTCCCACGACGATGATGAGTTGCCAGCCCCAGAAATGCAAGCGAGACAATACATCGCTGAATAGCCGGGTTTTACACAAGCGCTGCATCGAATAATAAACGCCGCAATAGATGGCATTGCCAGCAAAAGCGAAGATCACAGCATTGGTATGCAAGGGACGTAGGCGACCGAAATTAAACCAAGGGGCAAAGTCAAAATGCCAACTGGCCAATTGCAAGGCTAGTGTGACGCCCACCAACATGCCCGCCGCGCCCCAAAACAGGCAGGCATACATAAACCAGCGGACAATCTGGTCGTCGTATTTGACCTTTATCATGAATGAGTCCTCTTCGATGAAGGAGTTGAAAGAGTTGCCGTGCCGTTACTCGGCGATTTCGGTGGATCGAAAAGCATGCGCCAAGCCGGACTTTCCATATCATCGAATTGCCCAGCGCGTATGGCCTTGAGGCAAATCACGACAAAAAGAGCCGCTAATGCCACAGATACGGGAATCAAGAAAAGCAAAACCGTCATTATAGACCCGATGCCTTCTTAAGCTCTTCGAAGCGCTCCTCTGCAACGGCTTCGAATTGGCCTTTGGAGCCGGGAAGCGATCCCAGGAAGTGCACAATCGCCCAGCGATCTTCGGGTTTCAACATGGCGGAAAAGCCCACCATTGCCGTTCCGGGGCTGCCTTGCGAAATCGACAGGAAAATATCCGCCGGGTCACGGCTGCGCGTCCACTTGGCAGCGGGATCGAGAAAATCACGTGGTGGCGGTGTCAAGGCCTTGGCTGCAGCGCCTTGGCCGTCCGCCTTTTCGCCGTGACAGGAAATACAATTAGTCTGGAACAAGGCTTGGCCTCGGGCGATATTGGCCTCACTCGTCAAAAAAATCGATTTCAAATCCACTTGGGCAGCAACGGCGACGGGCTTTGGAGCCGGATAGGCTATCAAAGCCATCTTCTCTCCATCTAGTGCTCCCCATACTGCGAAAATGGGCGTACCCAATCCAATGAAAAGTGCAATGATGAAAAACTCAAAGGTTTTACGATTCATAATAACGACTCCTTTCTTTCCCCTGCTGTCAATGACAGGAAGGTTGCGAGGTGAACCAAGCTCCGTGCACTTTCAGGATGGCAAGGCCAATGAAAATCAATCCCAAGAGGCGCGCGAAAGCTATGGCATGACGCCGAGGGCCGCGAGCCAACTTTGGACGTAATACGGCGAATACGGGCAAGGTGCCAATACCCAAGGCCATCATGGCAATCGAGGCTTGCAGGGGTTTGCCCATACCGATGCCGACAAGCAATAAGGCTTGGGTGGTTGGGCAAGGCAATAATCCTCCCGCCAAGCCCGCGACATAAACGGGCCATGGCGAAGTCTGAGACGATTGAGCCAGAGCCGGAAGGGCTTTTCCTGCAGGCTTGCCCAGCCAATGCCCGAGCCAGGCCTCCGTGCGATTGGCTATGCGGAGCCATCCCAGCCAATGCATGGCCATGAGAACATAGGCCAAGGCCAAAACGGATGCTGTCACTCGCGTCAACGTGGTATTCGAAGGCAGGGAAAGGCTTTGGCCCAAAAGTCCAGCCAGGCAACCAAGCAGGGTATAGGTCGTGATTCGTCCTGCGTGATAGGCGTAAACTTGAAAGCCTCGACGCGCAGCCAAAAACAAGTGGATCGGAGCGCACATTCCCGCGCAATGAGTGAAACTACTTGCGAGTCCCACCAGGAGGGCAAAGCCTATCAGTGCTGTCCCTGATGCGTTTTGCAGAGCCAATAGCAGCAATTGCCAGCTTTCGTGCCACTCGCTCAAGAGCTGTTGGAAGGGGATTGTCATTGCGTACTCTTCATTTACGCAATCAAAAGTATCACCTACTCCCCTATCCCTCCCACTTCGAAAGTCTGACATTCTGCGCAGGGGTTACTGCCAATTAGGCAAACTCTTGGTCGAATTTTCAAATTCAAGCCTATAGGATTTTTAGGCGGTTCCAGCTTGACACAAATTCGACCTGAGGTCAAACCAATATTCGACGCGCAAGGCCGCGAGCGACATCCACCAAGTCGGCATCTGCCACCAAATCTGCGAAGCGTAATGCCCCGAATCCGCTTTGCACCGTACCGTCCAAGTGACCGGCTCCGCGAGACTTCAAGTCGATTTCCGCCAATCGAAAGCCGTCCTCAGTGCTCGCAAAGGTGCGTAAGCGCACCTCCGTATCGGGCTGAGTTTGTGAAGGCATCAATAGAAAACACCAGGCTTGCTCTTGCCCTCGTCCCGTGCGCCCACGCAATTGATGCAATTGGGCCAAACCAAAGCTATCCGGATTCTCAATGACCATCAAATTGGCCTGAGGAATATCGACACCCACTTCAATCACGGTCGTAGCAACCAAGGCTTGTATTTCGCCCGCGCGAAAACGCGCCAAAGTTTTAGCTCTTGTTTCCGCTGGCATGCGGCCGTGAATGGCTGCAACTACCCACTCCGATGAAAATCGTCCTAGTTCGTTTAAAACAGCTTCAATACCACGCGCTTCCGCTTTATCCGTTTCACCGGCTGAAATTTTCTTGGCATTTTGTTCTTCGCCAACCGGGCTTTGGCCGATGCGAGGCATTACCCAAAAAACTTGATTGCCTTTATTCGATTCGGTCACAAGAAAGCGGAGCATTTCCGAACGCTTACTTTCCTGCACCAATCGGGTTTTCACCGGTAGCCGCCCAGGTGGTTTTTCCGTCAAGATAAAGAGTTCAAGATCGCCGTACACGGTTTGCGCCAAGGTGCGCGGAATCGGCGTCGCCGAAAGGTAAAGGATATGGGGATGCGTCCCCTTGACGGCAAGTGCTTCGCGCTGCTTGACCCCGAAGCGGTGTTGCTCATCGATGATGGCCAGTCCCAGGTTTTGAAAAGCCACCCCTTCCCCCAGCAAGGCATGCGTGCCGATAACCATTTTCAATTCACCACTTTGCAAACGCGCAAAAATATCGGCGCGCAATTCACCTTGCACCTCACCTGTGAGCAAGGCCGGAGAAAAGCCAAGTGCGGAAAACCAGGGAGACAGAGTCCGCATATGTTGCTGAGCCAAAATTTCGGTAGGCGCCATCAAGGCGACTTGGGATCCTGCGCTTAAAACGCCCAAGGACGCGAGCGCTGCCACAACGGTTTTGCCCGAACCCACATCGCCTTGTAATAGCCCCGTGAACTGGGCACGACTGTTTAAACCGTCACGAATCGCAGTGGCGGTTTCCGCTTGCCCTCCCGTGAGGGCAAAGGGAAGACCAGCAAGAAATCGAGCCTGCAAGTCCAAAGCCGGCGGAAATGCCGTTCCCAAATCAGAACGGGCGCGGCGACGTTTTTCCATGGTTTGGAACAAGGGCAACAATTCACGCAACTTCACCGCCTGCATGCCTTCGCGGGCTTCATCCAAAGTAGCAGGAGCATGCAGGCGACGTAGCAAGGAAGTTTCGTCCCCCAGACCGGCTTCCCGCCGTAATTCTGCCGAGAGAGGATCGCTGAAGGCGAAGCTTTTCAAAGTTTCGAGGGCCCAACCTTGTAGCCTTTTATGCTCGATCCTGGCCTCGCTCATCGCTTCGGTCAGGGGGTATCGCGGCAGCAGGCCTGGTGGTTGCGGAAGGATGTCTCCTTCAATAATTTCCCATTCAGGATGGGCGATTTGCAGTCCACGGAAAAAAGTGACCGCTCCCGCTATCACCAATTTTTGGCCGGTGCGGAATTTCCCTTTGAGATAGGGCAAACCCTGGAAAAACACCAAATCCAGCTTGCTCGCATCATCACCCACCGACACGATCATGCGATTGCCAAAGGCCGCGATTCCTTGCACGTCCGCCAGAAAATAGGCCTCCTGGCCAGGCTGAATTTCGCTCAGGGATTGAAAACGAGTCCTATCGGCATAGGATCGCGGAAGATGATAGACAAGGTCGCGCAAATGGAATATGCCCGACTTTTCTAATGCCGCAAGCCTTTTAGGACCCAGCCCGCTTAAACGCGCTAATTCACTCACATTGGCAATTTAAGTCGAGACACGCTCCTCGCGAACGGGTGGACCCGGTTAATAGGGTCAATCGTTCTCATTCCCCACGCGCAAATAGACGTTGCGGGTATTGAAGGACTGGTAAAATCGATCGGCTAGTCGCTGATAAAGGGCGGAATTGGAATTCGAATCAAGCAAGACGAATGGGCGTTTTAGCTTGTCACGAACTTCCACCGCGGTATCCAAACGCGCTCCCGCCAACCATTGACCCCCGAAAAAAGTGATTTGACAGAGGTATTCATTGCCCTTTAGCCACATAGCCATCGCCTCCTTGGAATAAATGAGATGCAAAACTCCGGCGGGAAGCGCAAAAAGAAATGCTTTCTCTTGTTCACCATGGCGGTAGATGCCGGTTAAATAGCTGCGGTCATTAAAGGCGAGTAAATCCAAGGTGTCGGAACGCAGTTTCCCATGCTTGGGAATATTCAGCTCCAGTTTGAAATTGACTATGTCGCCCAAATCAATCTTTTGCGGTGGCAACATGGCTGCAGTATCCAACTGGGTAAAATCAACCGATTTACCGAGGCTGTCTTCAGACCACAAGTACTTTTCACTCCCATCGC
>JAYUVP010000133.1:0-8783 GCA_043753995.1 Fibrobacterota bacterium | reverse complement strand
GGGGAAAAATCCTCGCCTAATTTCAGGCGGGTAAAAAGGAAATCCAAATGTCCCTCGTAGAAACCAACGTTCTCAAGTGCATCACCCTTTCCAAAATGGGATACGAAAAGAAGTCCTTGCAGGAGTTCATCAAAACCAATCCCAAAGAAACGGCGCTCTTGGAAGTGCTCGCTTTCGTGACCGCGTACAAGGTCGAACAGAATAAGAAGGACGCGTCCAAGGCGTCCATCCGGTTCGAAGGCATGTTCCAGGTAACCGACCGCTTGACCGGCGAAGAGTTCAACGCCGCGCAGGCGTTTTTTCCCGGCCCTGCCGAAAGCTACCTGAAAAGCACCAAAGACGGGGTCTCGGAAGGCGGCGTGCGCGTGGCGTTCATGATTACCGTGAAGAAGGATCCGAACGAGGATTCCCTGACCGGCTACATGTTCGGGATGAAGGCCTTGGTAAACAAGGATGCCGCCCAAGACCCGTTCGCGGAATTGCGTGGCGCGTTCCCGGAGCGTCCGAAGGCCCTGGCCAAGCCCGCCGCCAAAGCCAAGTAACCCGCTTCAAAACGGCATCATACAAAGGACCGGGAGCAATCCCGGTCCTTTTTTATTATATCGTGTAGGTGAAACCGAGGGGCAAGTATATGAGCATTGGAGCTAGACTTTCGAACATGGGCATGCGTGCTACAAGACTTATTTTCGGACCTAGAAAACCGCCGCTTAAAATATTCGCTACCAATTTCGATACGCTTTCCGATTTTGTTGGATGGTTTATCACGCCCCCCGGCCCCGAGTATGAAACCGACCAAGCCCTGGTTCCGGAAGGGCATCGCGCTTGGATATTAAAAGCTCGCGCCTTGGATAATGAAACCCCGGATGCGGCTTCTTATAAACCCCATCGCGGCTATCCAACCGTGCAAATGTATAAGCGCTCCGGTGCGTTCAAATCGCCGTGCGTGGTTTCATTGCTTTTGAAGGTGACCCTGCCCTTGCGAAGTCGCGGCCCTGGCAAGGTGGATGACTGGTTTTCACCCGCAACTTTTACCGGCGACACGTCCGATTCCTGGCAACCGACGCTTACTGTGACGCTCGGCCCCGATGGCTACTTAAGATGGATGCACGTACCCGCGACTGGGCAGGCCGTTTATCTATATCAAGCCGATGCCGTGAATGACCCGCAAGGGTTGCTGAAATTTCCGCAAGGTCTGTTAGTGCGCTTGGACATGGTGATTGATACTGCTCCCGGTACGGGCATCGTATCGCTTTATCAGGATAGAGAACTAGTTAGCATGGCCGCGCTCGCGAACGGGAACGGCCTGATTGCCCAAGCGCATTTTGGACTTTACGCGTCCGCTGCCGTGGCCGGTGGGGAAGTCATAAACCGAAAATTGCGCATAGTGGAAGTGCGGACCTATGCGGAAGCGCAAGCGCTTATTACTTCGGCTTTTTGAATCGGTTCAATATCGAATTCAACATTTGAGCCCCGGCCGCTTTCGCTTGGCTTACCTGTTCCGGGTGCTCGCGTAGCCAAGCATTCAAGGCGTCAACCGGGGTCGCGATGTCCGGTTCTTCCCCGTCCGCATCCTCGGACGGTTCCACGGCCAGCATGAGCAATTGTAACACGCCGTGAGAATCGGTCGGCAACCCTTCCAAGGTGCATGCCGCCCAAATTTTGCCAAGTTGTTCATCCGTGGGGGAAATGAAAATGCCGTTTTGCGCTTTCACTTTTTCGCGTCCGTGAATTCATCCCCTTCATCGTCTTCATCCCCTTCTTCTTCATCATCGCCCATAACCGCGTCCGGGTCGTAGCTCTTTTCGGCTATAGCAGAAATTATCCCAGTCGGGAGCGGAACCGCGAATTGTTGGGACACCTTGACCAATATGGCCAAGATGCCGTCAAGCGTATCCGCCATATCGGCGCATGCCGCTGCCGTTTGCGCTTGCGCCTGGGCTAGTACGGCCATGGCGGCGGCCTGGTCTTGCGTTAAATGCTCTATATCGGCCATAATGGCTTTTTGGTCGTCGGAAAGGGTTTCACGCTTGGGCGCGTTATCGCGGGGGGTTAGTTCGTCCATTATAGAAGCTCCTGGGATTGGGTTTGCACCTAATATATGCAAAAAATAACGCCTTGAAACATGGATTATTCTGCTAAATACCGGGCATGTCCCTGCTATGGACACTTTCTTACAGTATTATGTAAACTTGCCCCGCATTATGTAAACTTGGTTGCCGCCGAAAATCACCCCTTGCTTTTCCCGCCCACATTGACTACCCTATCTTTATGTACCGGGAAGCGGAATTAGTGGACTTGCAGCAAACGGCTACGGAAATGTACCGTATCGCGTTCGCTTGGGCCGAAGATATGGCCCCGTATGCGAGCATGTCCTTACAGGAGCTGTTCGACTTCCTGAAAAATATCCCCTTTCATGCCGACCCGGAAGACATGGAACTTCTACAACGCCCGTGGTATACCATAAACGAGGCAGGGCAGGGCGGCGACTGCGACGACAAAATGATTTGCGTTGGCGCGTATTGCCATTTGCGCGGCATTCCGTTTCGATTCGTAGCCGTGAGCCGCGATAGTGCCCCATTGCATCACGTGCTAGTAGAATTGTATATTCAAGGAACTTGGCAAATTTTCGACCCTACGTATGCTTTCAACGTGCTTGGACGGCCCGAATGCATATACCCGCAGCGCGTTATTTTAACGCCTGTGTAAAAGGGAAGGGTTTCGCATGTCCGTAATCGGCTTGCTTGAAGGTCAGCGCTTGCGCGTGCGCATGGGAAACCCCGTGCGCACTCCTGCAGAATGGAATCTCAGCCCCGGTTCCGCTCCTGACCGCGAACTCTTGACTACGGATTGGCCCGCCCTGTACAATCAAAATCCCGTGGCCGCGCAATCGAGCTATGCCGCTGCGCATCAAAATTCCATGGACCCGGAATCTTGGCCCACCATCACTGATTTCATGGCGTATTGGAAACTGGCCTTTCAGCCGGACCCGGCACCCTTGAATCCCGCGCCCACGCCCACCATTACCACGCCGAACAATCCCCCGCCGATTACCGACGCGCAATACGCCGCGACCGCCGCCGCCTTGAAAGCGGAAGCGGAACGCTTGGCCAAGCTGCCGCGCGATGCCGTCACCGGTCCCGCGTTCCAACCCGACCCCGCCGCCATTCCCGACGGGGGCGGACGCGCTGGAGAGGGTAGCGCCGTCGTTACCGTAACGGTTCCCGATGGCGGGGGCCGTGGCCCGGATAAAAGCGCACCCGAATCCGCTGCAAAGACCGATTCCAAGAAAAGCACCCTGCCCCTTATCGCCGCCGCCGCTGCAGCGTTCTTCTTTTTGAAAGGATGATTCCAAATGGATATTTCAATGAGCCTTTTGGGAGCATTCAGCCCGCTTTCGAACTACGACTACAACGAGACGCGGCCCATTCCCTATACCCAAGCGTCTGTGGCGGGCCTGATTGATGCCGGGAATTTACAGGGTTTGATGACCGCCGTGAATGACTTGACCGCGTATGAAGCCGCCGCCCGTAGCTATTACGATGGCCGCGTTTCTCGCACGTCCGGGGGCAAGCGTTCGCGCCTTAAAGGGGAACGTGCCGACGTATGTAATGAAGCCTTGGCCGCGATTCGCCTGGCCACGGCCGGAATCAATACCGTGCAGGCCAATATCGCCGCTTCGGCAAAAGCGAAACTCCCGGCATACGTGGACAACAATACCACAAATCAAACCTGGACAACTCCGGGCTATACCAATAATCCGACCAACGCCATACCCCCGGACCCCAGCATGAACCATGCGAGCGGATTAAGCCCCATGGCAACGCTAGCCATTCCTTTGGGGCTTGCCGCCGCCGCTTTTTTACTGATTAAGGGCCATTGATTCAACGCTTGGACGGCGCGCGAATCATTTTGTAAAGGGAGAAAAGAACCATGGTCATCAATAAAGCGCCCGTCCTTTTGGGCGGTGGATTCCTGAACGATATCGGTAGCGGTTTCATGGACGCGGCGCGCGGCGTGGTCGGACTTGCGACCAAAATTCGTGGCGATCAGCCGAATCAAATCGTGACCGCCCCTTCCCAAGTGAATTATATGAACTATGCCGTATACGGGGCCGTGGCCCTGCTCGGCGCGTATATCGTAACGAGGAAAGCTTAAATGAATGTCGCGCGGCCCGCTCCCCAAATGGGAAACCTTTCCCTGTTCGTGTCCAGCCTGCTTTCCCCCCGTGGCGGGGCCGTGACGGTCATTCCCGGCACGCCCGTTCCCATAAGCTACGCCGTGGTCGGCAGCATCGCGGCCGGGGTTATCGTCCTTGCCATGTTGAAAAAGAAAAAGGTGATCTAATGCGTGGAACATTCAGGTTCGGCGACGTGAGCGCGAACGAGGCTCTTGCCGCTGCCGCAAAAGGCCAGGCGAACGCCCGTCTTTTAACAAGTACGGTGGATGCGCCCGCCGACAACGGGTTTCCCGGCTTTCAAGAAATTTGGGACGGCGCTTGGGGTGTTGCCAAGGGCATTTTGACCAACGCGGCCAATCCCGCATCCACTACCGTTGTCGCTCCCGAGCAAACGGCCATGGATAAAGCCATTCCCTTGGCATCGCTCGCCGTGGTCGGATTGCTCGGAGTCATGCTTTTAGCCCAACGCCCGAAAAGAAGGAGATAGGCCGTGAATATTGTGTTAGGCGATACGCCTCCCGGATATATGATCAATCAGCAAGGAAAGTATTATATCCCGACTCCCGGTGCGTTGGAATATGCGCGGTTGCATCCGAACTGGATTGACCCCGCCGCTATCGACGCCAATGATATGAGCCACGGGGCCGGGGGCGGGGCCGCCGCCGCCGCTTCCGACGCCGCCGCCCGTGCCGGACGCAACGCCGAAGCCGCGCAAGGTGCCGCCATGGCCCGCGCGTCGGAGCGTTCCGCCGCGTATACGGAAGGGTTTATGACCGCACGGGCGGAAGAACCGGATGACGAGCCCGCAGGCATGAATCCGCTTTTTCTCGTGGCCGCTGCCGCTGCCGCGTACTTCGCGCTGAAATAAGGAGAATCCTCATGAGCCCGGTATCTGACATTGCCCCTACCCTAGTCACGCCCGCGCCGACGTTCTTAACGACCGTGGGTGCGCCTTTGATTTGGATTGGAGTAGGCTACCTGCTCGCAACTTTGGTGCAACGCCCAAGGCGGGCCGCATGAAAACCGCCGCCAAACGCTTGGCCGTGGTCAAGGACACTAAATTTTATTGGACCGTCGTAATTTACCAATCGACCGGGGGTAACCCAACGGTTACCGGGCGCGTTGCGGCCGCAAAAAAAGATTTCACGTTTGACGAATTGCGTACGCGCTTGGTTAAAGTGAATCATGTTCACTCCGTGGTGAAAGGATAGCCCATGCCGAAAATCGCAACGCTTGGAAAAGACCGGCAGCATGTGCTGGACCCGATTGACATTAAGGGCAATGGTCCCGCGTCCATAAAGCCCTGGATACTGGTAGGCTTGGCCGTGGCCGCGTACTTTGTCATGAAGAGTAAATCATTATGAGCGCCAATTCGCCTAGAAAGAAGGCCCGTAAAAATCAGCTATATGATCTATGGTTTGGCCATCCTTTGGCTGCTGGCCGTCCTTCTGTTAAGGCTACGCTGGCGCAACTAAAAACGCTTTCGGAAGCGGCCAGGTGGGTTAGGCGAAACGAAATAGGCAGTCCGTTCGCCTATTATTCGCGTGCTTATAATGTTTATTACTATGTAACCGTTGATTCAGGTTTGCATGCTAACGTGACTTATTCCGACGCTCTAAAGAATTTAAAGGAGATTGGCTGATGAATAGCGGCGATACCCTGGTTGAAGTCAAGACCTTTATGGACTTGACGCACGTGGAAGCGCCTTCAAACGCGACCATGTCCCGCGCCCTTATTGAGTATAATACCTTGAAAGGGTCCGGGCATAACAAAGGCCAGATTGCCAATACCTGGAAATCGACCGGCCTGCTCACCCCGATGCAAGCCGCCGCTTTTGTAAATGCCATGGACCAAATAGAAAAAGGCATCCCGGTACAAGCCCCGGACGAAACCCCGTCCTGGTCCGAGGTAACTTCCGAGGTAACTTCCGGGTTACAGTCCAAGTTTCCCTGGAAAACCATTATCCTGGTCGGGCTCGCGTACGCGTTCGTCACGCAAGGGTTGCCGAATCTCTTAAAGAAGTGAGGCGCCATGCGCATTGAACGATTTGGATCGGAATCTCCGAGCGGCCCGGCCGCCGCCCTCGGATCGACTTGGGGCCTGCTCATCGGTGGCGTGGTTCTCTATATGCTCCTGTCCAAAAAGAAGCGCCGTCGCAATAGCACTTCCGAGCGCGGAAGCGTCCAAGCCATTTCCGGCGAACGTCGCCCCAACGCGTCCTCCCGGACCCGCACGGAAGTCCGTTCCCCAACCAGCACGCGCACGGAAGTCCGTTCCCCAACCAGCACCAGCACTTCCACCCGCGCAAAAACGACCGGCAACGTCACTGTTACCGGGGGCGCTGGCAAGGGCAACACGTCCGTTACCATTCGCCGCAACCGTTCGCGCTGATGCCAACCCCGCTGGAACTATACCGTGCTTTCCACGGACGCAAGAAAGCGCCTTGGACTTCGCGTAGTTTCCACGTGCCGCGCACCTTGATTTTTCTGGGCCAAGCCGTTTCCATCGTTTACTTATCCGATAAAAAAAACGGCGGCGGCGACGGCAAGTTGTGCGAGTATGAACACGAATTCGAAACGCCGGTAGATTTGTACATGGACGAACGCGGAAAAATGCAACTCTATTTGCTGGGCCGTCAACTCACCGTGACGCGTGACGGGATTCAGAATTAATCTTTACGATTATTTTATTCCTACCCCCTTGTTTTTTCGCGTCCCCCAATTTACTCTATAGAAGTACCCCCGGTCCATTGCCTCGCTTAGACAATGCCCCGAATCAGCATCGAAAACATTCAGCGAGGCATTCCATGGCAAAACGCCGCCGTTCCGTAAAATCCCGCAAGACTTCCAAGCGCCGCAAGAGCGCTCGCCTTTCCCGCACCGCTTTCCTATCCCTCATGAAAAAGGGCAAGGCAAAGAAGGCCCGTAAGAGCGGCAAGCGCCGGAAGTCCGTAGCGAAGCGGACCCGCAAAGCGGCCAAGCGCCGGAAGTCCACCACGGGCAAGCGTATTCGCCCCGTCATCATTTCGCGCGGCAAGGGTCTTTATCGTCCCGCCCGCTCCAAGACTTTCAAGGTATCCCGCCGCGTGAACGGTCGTCGCCGTCGCCGTAATGGCGCTTTGGGCGGTTCGCTCGTGCGCACCGTAAAAGGAATGTTCCAGGTTCCCTCCCTGCTCAAGTATGCGAGCATCGGCGGCGGCATCTTCGGCGGCACCCTGCTTTCCAAGCTCCTGAACACGGGTCTGGTCCCGTTTACCAGCATTGCCTTGCCCGCATCCATCACTTCCACCCTGGCCAAGGTCCGTCCCGCGCACGGCTTGGTACATATCGCCTTGGGCGCTGTAGTCGCGTCCAAGTCCCGCAATAAGCATGTGAAAGATGCCGCCATCGGTCTCGCCGCCTTGGGCAGCTTCGATTTGCTGATGCAAGTATTGGCCATGGCCGGAATGAAAAACCTGCCTACGTTCTCGGGCATGAATATCGACCTTCGCGGTATGAGCCAATACGGCATGTCCTATCCCGGTTCCGTGTACGGTGCCCCCAAGCAAGCCGGAATGAACGTGGATTTGCGCGGACGCCGGACTCGTGCTATGGCCGGAATGAATGTGGATATGCTCGGTGAGGCGCGTGCCCGTGATGCGGAAAATTCCCATCTTGCCGACAATATCAACGACATGCTTTCGTAAGAAAGCCGCTTTCTTGATTTCACGTCCCCCAAGAGAAACCCAGCCCTTCCACGGCACGGCAGCCGTGGGTAAAAGGTTCTCACCGCCCCTATCCCGCGTCGAATGCGAACGCGGGCAGGTTTGAAAGGAATTTCTCTCATGGACGCAATTGATAATGGAGTCATGGCCGACCTGCAACGGGTCAAGGCCGGTTCTTACAGCCAGGTTTCCGGCGACGTGCTGGACCATGTTTTGTACGATGAAGTGCTGTTCGCGGCCACGACCGCCCGCGCTTCCACGTCGTTTTTCACGACCCCTATTGGCGGCGCGTTCGGTGCCGTGACCAAGACCAAGCAAGAAACCAATATGACCGACCCGGGCAAGCTGCCCGCCGGACAGGGCTTCCTTATCAAGGAAATCGGCTGGAACCTGCCGACCATCAACGTATCCGCCGATAACGACGCGGGCGCGGTCATGCAGGCCATCGTAAATATCCTGTCCTTTTCCGTGTTCGAAATCCGCATCGCCGGTCGTGAGTTCGACTTGCAGTTCCCGGGCACCATGTTCCTGCCCGCGCTTTGCAACCGGTCCAACTCCGTGATCGTTGCCGCAACCGCCTTGCAGGCGTATTCCGGTGACTTTCTGGCATCCGGTTGGATGAAGCTCGCCGCCCCCATCATCTTGGGCGAATTGGTGTCCTTCTCCGTCGTGCATCTGGTCGGCAGCGCCGTCGCCGTCAATCAGACGATTCTGAACACGGCTTCCGACTTGCTCGCGACCCAGGTCGCGCCCCTGCAACTGAAATTGCGCGGCACCCTCGTCCGGTCGAAGTAATCCAAAGACGCGCCGTCCAAGCATGTTGAAAAGCATGTGACGCGGGCACCGGGGAGTTTTTAATTCCCCGGTGCTTTTTTCTCATAAATCGTTTACCTTTCGTTTAAA
>JAYUVP010000132.1:0-21086 GCA_043753995.1 Fibrobacterota bacterium | reverse complement strand
TCTTCGGCCAAGGCATCGAGCAGAGGATGCATGCTCATGGCCATACGCAAATCGCGCATGAGTTTTTCATTGTTTTGCTGTAAATACAAAAGCTGATGCGCCGCAGGATAGGTTTTTGCGGCTTGTCGCACATCGGTCAGAAAAGCCCGGAAATGTTCGTAAATGCCGCGTAAGGCAGGAGGCGAATGCTGGGGCTCCCACAGGGCATCGCTTTCGTCCAAGGAAAGCAGGCGGAGATTTTCTGATTGCCCGGCGGTGCGGAAAACCTCTTGCACGCCACGCCACCGCCGCTGCGACCAGCCCTCGCCATGAAAACAGGAAAGAAAGGCCACGCGACGATGACCCAAGCCCAGTAAATAGCGCGCGATTTGCCGTCCCGCGCCAACGCCCGCAATGGTGAAAGATCGGATGGCGCCATCCTGCAATAATGGCTGATCGAGATCGAGATTGTTTTTCTCGTCCATCACGGCCACAGGTTGGCCAAAGCTTTTTACATGCGCCACAGTTTTGAGAAAAGCCGCTGGCGGCACATGGGTATTCCAAAGCACGAAGCCAATGCAGCTTTGCTGGGTGCGTAACGAGGCGATGCGATCGAAAAGAGAGGCTAGACCCTGGCGCGGCGTATGGCCGATGAGGGTCAGCCGTATTTGTTGAATCGCGGCGGCATTTTGCAGAGCGAAAACGAATTCCTGAAAACGGGGATTCTGAATCAGCAGGCGGCCGGTTTCATCGCCCAAGCCAATGCATATCAGCGAAGCCTGGCCCAGCACCTGACGCGCGGGAGCCACCCGAAAGGCGCGCTTGTGGGGAAAGAGCACTCCCCTGCGAACCAGAATTTCCAGGGCTTTGCGAAGTGTCGGATAGGAGACTCCATAATGCTCTTGCAATTCGCGCAGCTGCGGCAGGGAAGTGCCGGGACGGAAATGGCCAGCGAGCACATCGCGCTCGATGCGTGTCGACAATAATTCCCATTTCTCTTCCGCTGAAATAGGCTGGGTGGGCTCAGGGGGGCGTTGAAAAAAAGTGCCGCGCTTGGGAATGCTTTGCACCACCCCACGCTTTTCCAAATCGGCTAAGGCCTCGCAGAGGGTGCGCGTGGCCACCCCAGCAGCCTGGGCGAGGCGACGCACGGTCGGAAGCCTGGTGCCCGGCGGCCCGGGCTTCAGCTCGATTTCCTCATGCAAATAGGCCAAGGCCCTTTGCAAACCGGTCAGTGGGGAGGAAGGTTCGGCCATTTCCCTTAACTAATAAAATCGCAGCTTCATTTTTTCGCCGCGGCGGGATTAATTGTCATATCCACCGGGATTTCCACGCTCTCAAAAGTCTTTGAGCCATGGCCCTCCACTTTAAGCGTTTCGTGATAATTGCCAGGGGGCATGGTCCGGGAGTCCACCGACACCTTCACTCGCTTTTGTTCCTGGCCGGCTAGGATTCCCACGGTGGGAGGCAAGGCCAACCAAGTGCGAAGACGAATGGCAAGATTGTCCTGCAAATAATCGGCATTATAGACCACGGTAAGGCCATCCGCTTTCAATCCATTTTGAATACCCACCGTCGCGGTATTTTTAACTCCGGTCAAGGTCAAGTACTGCAAATCGATAATGCCATCAGCGCGAAGAATGATTTCGAAGTCATATCGCCCCGTGCCAAGAAAATCAGGGACGTTTTGGAATTGCAAAACCGCCCGGTCTCCAAAATCTTGGAAATAAATCGCGCCTTCGGCCGCAGGGTAAAGGTCTTGAAATAATGCCGCCACCAGGGAACTCGGCATGACGGCGCTGGGCAAGGGATGATTGGAAAATGCCGCGCTACCCGTGTCAAAAGTGACATATCCATTGGAGCTGACGAATACCGATTCAAAGGCCCGACCATAGAAGGGGAAAGCGAAGGATAAGCGCACGCTCTCGAAGCAGTCATCGCAATTCGATACCGTGGCTAGCCGTTGCCCGCTCCGCGAAATGTCGACCCACTTGAAAGCAGGGCCTCCCTCATACTGCGAATCAAACCATCGGTAGCCATAGGAATCGGGGCCGCCGAATGCCGTCGTGACCGGAGCGCCTACCCGGGTATCCAGAGCGCCCTTGATTAAGGGTGCATAATGCGAAGCTCCATAAACCTTGAGCGTATCCGTCCCTGTGGTATCCGGAGGGAGCGAATCCGAGACGACAGGCCGGAAAAACAATCGGTAGGTGAGGTCCTCGTCCCCCGCATTGGCCAATACGATTTCGCCGGAATCCTGCCCATCCAGGTGAAGGTCAAAAAGTAAGGGGCTGGGAGCGGTAGTTACTACCAAGTCGGCTGGACGAATCCCTAGGCCCGTCATGCTTACGGTCAAGGGAGCCAAGTCAGCGGCCTCGAAGATCAAGGTCGCCGATGCGCCGCCTGGCAGAGTTGGGGTATAGGTCGCATTCAGCGTAAGCCATCGCCCTGCTTCTATCCTCCTTGGGAAAGACGCGTCCAGGGCAAAGGCGGAATTGCCGGTGAACTGAGCGGATACCGTAACAGGAAGGTTTCCAGTATTCAATACCGAAAAGGACTGGGAAGCGGAATCCCCTAGCAAGGTCGACCCAAAATCTAAGGAAGTCGTCGAGACTTCGATTCCAAGTCGACCACCCACGGTGAAATTTACCGGTAAGAGAATCGCCGACTTGCCGGGAACATTATGGTCAACCGTGACGGCACCAATATAAGCGCCCGCCTCAATACGACTGCCATCGAGAGTGACCGTGGCCACCGCCGTGCCTCCAGGAGGAATGCGCAAGGACTTCGGTGCCGCTTTTAGCCAAGTATTCCGGGTGACAAGAAAATCAAAAATATTGCCCATCATGGGAATTAAGTCGCCATTCCAAGCCCCAAAGAAAGGCAAAATATTTAAGGCCACCACCGCCTTCTGGGTATTCCAAGCGCCTAACAAGGCACCCGACTCGAGGTAACCCAGGGGTTGACCATAGCCCTGCACCTCCGTCGAAACCGTGGGACTCCAGGAAACCAAATAACTGATGCCCGCATTGATGGGATGATCCACAAAGGAAGTCACGATACCGCCAAATCCACCTTCGGCTTGAACCATGGGCAGGTATTCCGGAGTGGAAATACGACCCTCTATTCTCAGCCATTCATAATTAGTAAGAGTGCCATTCATCAAGCAAATGCGCCCACCCAAATCCACATAATCGGCTAAAGCGTCGCCCAGGCCTTTGGAATCCTTGATGCCATTGACCGTGGCCACTACCACTTGATCATATCCTAGAAGGAAGTCCACCTGGCGGTTGACGTTGTTGATATTCGCGACATCTAGGCTCGCCACCTTGGGTAAGGATCTCAGGCCTTCTACAAAGGGATCGTATCCCATCGAGTCGGTCGTCATATCCGTTAGGTAGAGCACGTGGTATCCGGCAACCGCCAGGGATGTCATCGCGGCCTTAGGTGCCACCGTTTTTGACTCTACCGAAGAAGAGAGGGTTGCCACCAAGGTGTCCCCGCCCTTATTGCTGAGGGTCAGGCTTTGAGTCTTCACTTCGCCCGCATTGACGCTGACCTTGATTTCGCCCGGCGTCACCGCAATCGTCGGCGGCAAAACGCCTTGTCCTTTCAAGCTCACCATCAGGCGGGAATTGTCTTGCGCATTGCTGCGAATTTCCGCCTTGCCTTTATGCACCTTGGTGTCCTTGGGCGCGAATACCAAGCGAATTTTCGTGGTCGCGAAGGGCTCGACAAGCATGGGCATGGCATTCGCAGAACTGTAGGCCCCATCGTCGAAGCGAACACTTTCGATGCGAGTAGGTTCATTGCAGCGATTGATAAGGCTCAAATCCAAAGTATCGGATCCGCCTTTCCAGGTTTTATCAAAATCCAAGGTGGCAGGCTCGACGGCCAAGCAACGCTTACTCTTCACTTGAAGTGTGACCGGGATATTCAAGGGTGTCGTGATTGCGGGGGCATTGTGGGTGAACCGCAAGATGCCTTCATATTGGCCAGCAACCATTTCCTCAGTGCTGAAATTCACCGGCAATTTCACGGTTTTACCCGGAGGCACAAGCAAGGATTTGGCCTTGGGTTTCATCCACCGAATCGAATTGGCCAAATAATCCAAAGTGTTACCCATCATCAATAGAATGTCCCCGCCCCAAAAGCCATCGATGGGGAAAAAATTCAAGGCAACGATGGGTTTTATGGCGTGATAGGCTCCTGTCAAGGACCCCGTCTCATAATTACCGAGGGGTAAACCCGCACCGACCGTCGAATCCGCTTCTATCACAGTATAGGAGTTGATATAACCGATGCCTTCATTGATGGGATGGTCGACAAGGGATTTCGAATTAAAACCATTGGTGAAATATCCCCGATGGATGGGCAAATAGGCCGTATCCATAATACGACCGCCCAGGCCCAATGGAGAATCCGAGTAAAAGGTCGCCCCCATTATGGCGATTTTTCCTCCGGCATCGACATAGTCGGCCAAAACATCCCCCAAAGCCTTAGGATCGGCGGCTGGATTGTCCGTAGAAACCAAGGCTACGTCATAGGCTTGGAGATATTCAAGATTGGGCGTGCCTTCGCGAATGTCTACAAGATCCACGATGTCGACATTGGCCAGATCACGCAGTCCTTGCACAAAGGAATCGCCTTCCGTCGGGATTCCCATGGCTTGCAAATACAAGACCTTGAGACTGCCTCCCGCCTGGGGACGGTAATCGCGCGCAGAAGCATGCGGCAAAATGGGGCGCTTCTTACCGACCAAGGGACGAGCCATGGATGCTTTGCCGGGAAGGATTTTTGGCTGAGCCTTGCCCTTCGCGACATCGGCCACCGATTTGACGGCCACCGCCAAGCGCAAGGTGTCGCCACCCGCATTGAAGATATCCAGGGATTTTGCGACTTGCACGCCGGGATCCAAGGCGACATTCAAAGCCGAAGGCTTGATAGAAATCGAGGGTGGACGAATGCCCGTACCCTTGAGTGCAATTAAGACCAAGGGATTATCCTTGGCATTGCTCTTGATTACCAAGCCGCCCAAGTCTGGATACAAATCGTCGGGTGTATAGGTCAATTCCACGGCAACTTCGGAGAAAGCGTCTACCGTCAGTGGCTTCACGACCGAAGTTTTGAACACCTTGGGCAACAAGGCCAGGGAATTCACCTGGGTAGGTTGATTGCAAGGATTTTTTAACGTCACGGTTGCCTGAGCATAGCGATCCGTCCAGACCTTCCCGAAGTCGATGACGGCGACTGAAGTCTCCAGGCAATTCTTCGACTTGACCGTGAGGCTCAGAGGCACCGTCAGGGGATTGACTTGGCCCGGTGCATTATGGGTGAGCTTAAGCGTTCCAGTATAAAGGTCCGCCGCGAGGTTTTCGGTATCGAAAATCACTTTTGCTTCGACGGTTTTTCCTGGAGGTATCACCAATTGGGCCGGCTCAATTTTAGCCCAGCGGGACATGGACCCTAAGTAGTCGAGGGTATTGGACATCATGAGGATGAGATCGCCCGCCCAAAACCCGTCCGCCGGAAAAACATTGATGGCAACCACGGCTTTGTCGGGATTCACGGCGCCAAGCAATTCTCCGTAGGGGTAGAGGCCAAGGGATATGCCATTGCCTTGCGTTTCACTTGCCATGGTAGTCGCAAAACATTCAATAGAACTCAAACCTTGGGTAATGGGATGGTCGGTAAAAGTCGTGACCTGTCCCCCATAGCCGGGGCCAGCCTTTACCATGGGCAAATAATCAGGAGTTGCGATTCGTCCTTGTAATTCATAGGGTCCGCCATTTGCGATAGCCGCAACTAAAAGGCAGACCTTGCCTCCGGCATCAACGTATTCGGCCAAGGCATCTCCGATGGCAACGGGATCAGCCCACCCTTCTCCCGCCGAAACCAGCACCACGTCATAGCCAGACAAGAAGTCGGCATTGGGCACATTCACCGTGCCGTCGAGTCTTTCCAAAACCGCGACCTGGGGCAAGCCACGTATGCCTTGCATAAAACCATCATCCAGGCTATCGGGAAGGTATAGGGTGGTGAGGTATAGCACTTTCAAACCCGAAGCCGAAGCTTTAACCATGGGGTGAATGGTTTTGGGCTTCAAGGAAGGGGAGGCATGAGTAGGGTAAGGCGAACCGACCTTACGCGGCAAGACCAATACCTTAGGTGCGAGACCGGAGTCGGCTTTTTTCTTATCCAGGGACAAGCTTAAAGCGACACGCATTTCGGCTCCGCCTTTATTGCTCACCTTGATCACCGAAGTCCTTTGCTCGGAGGGATCCATAGTCAAATTCACCTTGGTGGGATTGACTGATATCGACGGAGGCTTTACGCCGGTGCCCTTGGCCGATACCTTGATGGAAGCTTGGTTTTGCGCATTGCTTTTCACCGTGATGGTGGCTTTGTCCTGGTTCAGATCATCGGGTGTGTAAAGGATTTCAAGTTGAATGCTGCCGAAGGGCGGCACTTGTACGGGCAAGTCGAAAAGGCGGGTGAAAGTCTTATGCGACAGCTCCACCGCATTCACCTGGGTGAAGTCATTGCAAGTATTGACCAGGCTCAAGGCCAGTCGCTTGCTGGAGCCCGTCCAAACCAATCCGAAATCGAGGGCGGTAGGGGTCACCGACAGGTTACGGCAGCCACTCACCGTGGCGGCAATGCTCAAGGTCTTGGTCGGAGCCTTGGGATCATTGGTGGTCAGGGTAAAAGACCCGCGATGTTCGCCAGCCACCAATCCCTTCGGATCGACGCGAACATTCAGGGCTTGAGAAGCGCCGGGTTCCACTTGGCCCGATCCGCGCGGGGATAGGCTTACCCAAGGCGGGGAAAGGTTGGCTAGGGCTTTCTGCACATTCAGGCGACCCTGGCTAAGCACCAATCCCTGTAAGGAAGACAAGGTATCGACGCTGGCGAGAAGGGCGGCCTTGATCTGGGCATATTCCATTTGGGGATTAAAACTTTTTAGCAAGGCCGCCGCGCCCGAGACATGAGGCGTGGCCATGGATGTTCCCGAGAGATATTGATAACCTTGACCAGGAGCGCAGCTGTATATCTCAACGCCGGGTGCGCCCAAATCCACCGTGGCGGCGCCGTAATTCGAAAAGTCGGCTTTGCCATCCGTGCTATTGGTCGCAGCAACGGAAATAATATTGTCGCTTTCATAGCTCGCTGGATAAGCCGGGTATTGATCATTGTCGGAATAATCATTTCCCGCAGCCGCGACGAATAAATTGCCCTGTTCGCCACCGGCATCGATGACGTCCTTGAGCGCCTGGGAAAAGCCGCCGCCACCCCAGCTATTGCTGGTGATGGGAAAGCCCATGGCATTGGCATAGGCGATGGCCTCTACGGCAGCATCAAGGGAGCCCGAACCACCGGCATCGAGGAATTTGAGGGCGGCAAGCCTAGCCTTCCAGGCGACACCCACAATGCCTAGGCCATTATTGCCGCTGGCTGCTATGGTTCCCGCCACATGGGTCCCATGAAAGTGATCATCATAGGGATCGGAATCTTGATTGGCGAAATCATATCCATGCACATCATCGACATAGCCATTGCCATCATCATCAACGCTATTGCCGGGAATTTCTCCGGCATTGGTCCAAATATTATCGACGAGATCGGGATGCAAATAATCAATGCCGGTATCGATGATGCCGACAATGACATTGTGTTCTCCCGTGTAATTATCCCAGGCCTCGGGCGCATCAATGTCCGCATCGTTGCTGCCACCGGTTTGACCCTCATTGTGCAGACCGTAAAGCAAGCCGAAATCGGGATCATTGGGGGTGGCTATGGCCTTGAGGCGATAATTCGGCTCGGCATACGCCACATTCGCGTCTTTGCGCAGATCCTCGATGGCCCTCAGCATTCCCGCCTTGGAGTCATCCGCATAGGTGACAAGCAATATTTTCCGTTTGGGCTGTCCCAGGACGGCGCTTTTGGCTGAACGGGCGCGCAATACAGAACGCTTGACTTGGATACCCACCGATGCCAAGCCTGTGATATTGGCGATACTCGCTGTATTTTCGCGCAAGCCGACAATCAATTCGCCAGGAATAGCTTCGCGATCGTAATTGGCCGCTTGATAAATGCGCGCGGCTTGCACGGCCTTGGAGAGGTTTACCGTCGCGACGGAGCGAACTTCTTTAAATCCGCCAACGGTGTATTTCAAAACGCCGCGACCTGGATTGGACAAAATGCTGGTTAAATCCGCTGGCGCCGCATTGTATGCCAGATTCACGGAAAGGCTTTCCGGAGTCAGCATGGCTATCGGCGCGGGTAAACCTTGTCCCCGCAAGGCCAGGGTCAAGCTGGGATGATCGGCCGCATTGCTATGTAAAGTGGCTATCCCTAAGACCGCTCCTTCGAGCGTCGGCGCAAAGGTCAAAGCCAATTCCGCCTTGGAGAAAGCCGGTATCACGAGAGGTAAGGCCGTGTTTAAGTGAAACGGGCTGGGCAAATCCACCGTGGTCACCGTGGTGCTTTGATTTCCAGAATTGATCAAAGTTATGTTTGTCAGGGATTGATTGCCGACGAGCAGGCCGCCGAAATCATGCTTGGGTACCGGCAAAGCCAAAAGGCTGACCGGGCGCACATGCATCAGCAAGGAAATATTCAGGGGATTATCTCCCCTGGGAGCATTATGCTCGATGGCTATACTGCCCAAATGGTCGCCGGCCAATTGTTTTTCTGCTGAAACGGTGACCGTGAAATTCAGAGTATCGCCGGGAGCCAGCGAAGCCTTGCGGGGCTGCACCTTGGCCCAACCTGAGGCATTGGACAGATAGTCGAGACTATTGCCCACCATCAGCACTAAATCTCCCGACCAAGCCCCCGATGCGGGGAAAACATTGATGGCCACCACGGGTTTGGCCGGATTCACCGCCCCAATAAGAGTGCTATTGGCATAATGACCCAAGGCAATGCCCTCTCCCTGGGTTTGGGAGGATTTGATGGGAAGAATGCAACTCAGGGATTGCATCCCGGCCGTGATGGGATGAGCCGCAAATTCAACCGCTTGGCCGCCAACCCCTGGACCCGCCATGCGAATGGGCATGTATTCAGGAGTGGTGATGCGACCAAGCAAGCCCCAAGGCCCCGAGTTCGCGAGAGCGGCCACCATGAGGCATAGCCCGCCACCTTGATCGGCATAGTCGGCCAAGGTATTGCCCAGCAATACAGGATCCGCCCAGCCAAAATTCGAGGATACCACGACCATGTCGAAGTTTTGCAAATACGCCAAATTCGGTGTATTGAATTGGCCATTTAAAACTTCCACCGAAGCCACATTGGACAAGCCCTGTAAGCCTCGAACCAGATCATCTGATCGACCCGTCGCGAGTAGAGTGGTGAGATAAAGCACCCTGAGACTTTCGCCTGTGGCTCGGATTGCCACCTTGCCTTTCGGAGCGACCAAGTTCTTACGCAATCCATCACCATAAGCCGCGCCACTCTTGGCTTGCCCCGGAATCAATAAGGCCTGGCCTATCGCTTGGGCTGCCGAACCTTCCTTAAAGGCCAGCTTCAGGGTCAAAACATCGCCGCCGGTATTGCGTACCGTGAACTGACGAATAGCTTGCTCACTGGGATTCAAAGTCAATTCGAAACTGGAGGGGCTGACGGCAATGCTCGGAGCGGCAATGCCCGTACCGCGCAGCGGAATGGCTATGCGGGAATGATCCTCGGCATTGCTCACCAGAGTCACCACGCCGGAATCCACCTGAATGGCGGGAGGTCGGTAAACCACTTCTAAAGTGGCCTTGCCGAAGGCTGGTACGGTCAAGGGCAAAGCATTCGCAATGCTGAAAACGCTTTCGGAGAACAAGGCCGAGTCCAAGCGAGTGGCATCATTGCAAGAATTGTTCAAGGTCAAAGTCAACGCCCGCGAAGCGCCTTCCCAAAGGTCGCCGAAATCCAGCGCTTCTGGGGTGACAGACAAGTTACGGCAAGGGGCGACATGCGCCACCACCTCGAGTTCGCGATTGGGATTGGCCGGATCATTAGTCACGATTTGCACCAGAGCGCGATGTTCGCCCGCGGTGAGCGCGGCCGGATTCACCGTCGCGGTCAAAACCTGGGAGGCGCCCGGGGTAAGCTCACCTGATCCTCGTGGGGCGAGGGTCACCCAAGGAGGATTCACCATGCCCAAGGCGCGCTGGATATTGAGGCGCCCTTCACTGGCGACTCGCCCGCTCAGCGATGCTATCGAATCCACGCTTCTCATCAGCGCAGCCTTGATGTCGATATAACCCAATTGCGGGTTATAGCTCTTCAGCAAGGTGGCGGCACCGGCGACATGGGGCGTGGCCATGGATGTGCCCGAGAGATATTGATATCGGTTGCCGGGCTGACAGCTATAAATGCTGACTCCCGGGGCACCTAAATCCACCGAGACTCTGCCATAATTGGAAAATCCGGCAAGGCCGTCTCGACTGTCGGTGGCAGCTACCGAAATAATGTTGTCGCTTTCATAGGCGGCCGGGTACATCGGAATTTGATCGGCATTGCTGCCATTATTGCCTGCAGCGGCGACAAACAAAAAGCCACGTTGGCCACCCGCATCAATCACGTCTTTCAGCGCTTGGGAAAAACCACCTCCACCCCAGCTATTGCTGGTGATGGGAATATTCATGGCATTGGCATAGGCAATGGCTTCAATGGCATCCGCCGTGCTGCCCGAACCGCCTGCGCTTAAAAATTTAAGGGCGACTAGCTTGGCCTTCCAGGCTACGCCCGCAACGCCAATGCCATTATTACCGCGGGCCGCTATGGTGCCGGCGCAATGCGTGCCGTGATAGTGGTCATCCATCGGATCACCATCATGATTCGCAAAGTCATAGCCGTGCACGTCATCGACATAGCCATTGCCCTCATCATCGATGCCATTGCCGGGAATTTCTCCGGGATTGGTCCACATATTGTCGACGAGATCGGGATGCAAATAATCAATGCCCGTGTCGATGACGCCCACCAGCACATTGTCATCGCCCGTGGCCATGTCCCAAGCCTCGGGCGCATCGATATCGGCGTCGACCACACCATTATTTTGCCCGACATTGTGCATGCCATAGAGCAAGTCAAAATGCGGATCGTCGGGGATGCCTATGGCCTTCAACTGATAATTCGGCTCGGCATAAGCCACGGTCGGATCTTTACGCAATTCGTCAATGGCCTTTTGCATGCCGGCCTTGCTTTTGTCGGCGACATCCACCAAGAAAAGCTTGCGGCCGGGTCTTTGAACTGGGGCCGCCTGACGGGCGCCGGGGATTTTGCGCTCAACTCGGCGGGCGCGAATGAGTTCGCGACGGACCTTGGCCCGGCCCCCGAGAAAACCGGTGGGAGCGGGCTTGGCAGCCACTTTCCCGGTTGCGGTTCCTGCCGGCTCTTCTTTAAGCCCAACGATGATTTCCCCCGGAGCATAGTCGAGGGTTTGCACCTGGGTCTTATTATAAAGGCGCGCGGTGGCTATAGGTCCCGTAGCAACGGCTGGAGCAGATTCTGCGCTGACGTCGCGGATGGCACCGATTCTCCAGGTGAGCGGACTCCCTCCGGTATTGGTCAAGGTCGAGGTCAAATCCACTGGTGCATCCTGATGCGCCACATTGGCAGTCAGGGAAGTCGGTAGTAATTCTGCTGTAGGATCGGGAGGACGACTTTGTGAAAGGCTGAGGATGGGTACCATCATGGCGGCGGAGAAAGCCAGGGCCAGGCGCTTGCGGTTTTTCCATAGGGATGAGTACAGCATATGCGTCCTTCCAAAAGGATTTGCCTGCGCCCCGAAGAGGGAGCGCCCGTTAAACGATGGTTTGATCAGTGCGGTCGAAAGCGTCCGGATAAAAGTCGACGGCTGGAATCGTCGTTTTTATTCAGGTGATTTCGAGGGTACCGTAAGGTATACCAAGAATTAATCATAGGACGCACGAAAATCAAAAAACGTTACCGGACTCTTACAATGTCATGACTTTGAAATGTCACAGCGGAAAGATTATTCCGTCGCAACAAACAATGGAAACGATATTATGGAAGCGATATTAAGGAAGCAATTCCACTAAGCCAATGGGGGCCGTGGTTTCGTGGCCCGCTTTGTCGGCGGCCTCGAAGCGATAAGCATATAAGCCAGGTGCAACTGCCTGTCCGCCCACATCATCGCCCGACCATCGAATGAGGCGCGGCGGCAATTCCTTTCCGTGATATCTCATCACGGCTTCGCCGATCTTTCCCGAGGCGTCCGTGCGCAGAATCAATAATTCCCATTCGGCGGTTTCGCCGTCGGGATCTTCGGCTTGCAGGCGGAAATACAAACCGGCCTTTCCCACGCTGTCGACGGAAATCCGCGACGGCAAAGCATGGATTTGCAATTCCGGAGCCAAGACATCTTTCTGACGCCCCACTTCATAGTGCAATGCCAAACTTTGGCTTTGACCTTGGCCCGCTTCGGCCTTCATGGACGGAGACAAGGCATAGGTCATGCGCAAAGCTCCACCCCCAAAAGGCAAGCGCGCGCCGAATCCGAAAGAAGGCTTGGGTGAGGGATCCTCGCCGCCTACGCTTAGGCCCGTGAGCAAACCCCAAGAGCCCCCAGGGGGCAGCCAAATTTGTCCTGAGACGCTATGCCGCCAGGCCGAAGGCAACCAATGGTCCGAGGCAAAATCATAATGCAAGCCGATATCGCGCAATGAAAAACGCCATAGACGAACATGCTCATAAGCCGTTCCGAAACCAAAGCCCACTTCGCGATCCGTACTGAAGCCTTCCGGCACTTCTCCTAATCCGGAAGCCATGATATTTTTCACAAATAAACCGGCCTCGCCATGATCTCCGACCTGGGTCCAAAGCCCCGCGTGCGCATCGGCCCCGAAATCACCCTGGGCAAAAACACCGCTAATGCCCAATCCCACGCTGGCGTCATCCCCCAGCGGCCAAGTGAATCCCCCTAAGACTCCCTGATAGGCATAGTCCTCAGCTTCGGCGCGAAAGCCGCCCAAGGCTCCCGCCGAGCCTCCGGGATTTTGATAACCCATCACGGCATAAGGCGAAAGACCCGAGGCCAAGGAAATCATGCCCATTTCGACTTGGGCCCCGCCGCGCCATCGCAAGGTGGCGGGATTGTGCATGAGACCGCCTACGCCCTCCAGGGCGCTGCTTCCACCGCGGCCATAGGCCAGCGAAGGTACGGAAAGCGGAGCTTCCGGCGCCAGGGGACGCTCGGCAAAAACCGGGAGACAGGTCGCCAAGGGAAATAGCGCGACCCAAGCTTGGTGTATCACCCATCCATTGTAGGGGATGGCGGGCGCAGGCGAAAACGGCGACAACGAGCGCGGAAGCCCCGAGTAACTTGGGATTTTACGGAAATATTGCCATCGAGGCGCCCTATTTCGACGAGCCGAGCGGCTGACCGGGTTTAGATTAGGGTTTCAATGCCCGACTTGTTCAACTATTCCGATTACAGGGAATACCTTAAAGACTCCTATGAGGAGCGCCGCAAGCAAAAAAGGTCTTTTTCCTATCGTTACATCGGGAACAAGGTGGGGATGGATTCCAGCTATCTGACTCGCCTATTACAGAAAAAACTCCACCTGGGCGACGACTTGGTGGACCGCATGGCGGGCATTTTCGGCCTGACCGACGAATCTCTGGAATACTTTCGAAACCTGGTTTCTTTCAACAAGGCCAAAACGGAAAACCAGGCGCGCGTCTTTCACGATCGTTTGATGCAGCTGCGAGGCGTGGGCTATACCGTGGTGAGGGAAGACCAAGAAGAGTATTTCTCCAATTGGATTCACGTGGCGCTCCGATCCTTGCTCGACTGCCAACTTTTCGACGGGGACTACGAGGCCTTGGGCTCCCGGCTCTCACCCCCCGTCCCTGCGGACGAGGCCATGCGCGCCGTTTTCCTGCTCGAAAGAATAGGGATGGCACGTAGGACGGCAACCGGTTACGAAATCATCGACACCCATCTCCACTCGGGCGATAACTGGAAGGCCGAGGCCATCAAGTCTTTCCAGAAGACCACCATGGAATTGGCCTCCCGCTCCTTGGATGTTACGCCCGCCGAATTTCGGGACATATCGACGATGACGATGAATATCGACGCGCAAACTTTGACGGACTTGAAGGTCATCGTCCGGGAATTTCAAGCCAATGTTGCCAAGCTCGTGGAGAACTCACCCAAGTCGGATCGCGTCTATCATTTGAACTTACAGCTTTTCCCCTTGTCACGACTCCCCGAGGAATCCAGGTGAACCGCAGCCTTTCGCATTTCCTGGGTTTATTCACCGCCGGATTGGCCTGGTTTCTAGCCTCCTGCGAAAGCAATTCCGTGGCGGGCAAAACCACGACCACCACCAATGGCGGTACCGTGGTCGCACTGGGTCCGGAGGGACAACCCCTTCCCGGATGCGTCCTTTTGGCCGCTCGCCAATGGGATATACCCACCAGCAAACCCGCTTGGGTCGACACCGCCTTTGGCGACTCGGCAGGCATCATCCAGCTTCCGCAGGAAGCCTATGCCTTCCTCGAAATCCGCAATGCCGCGAAGGGCCTGGGCGCATGGTCCAAACGCATTTTCATCCAAGAAGGAGACCGCCAAACCATTCACCTGGATACCTTGCGTGAAATTCATGGTCATTGGACCGAAGGATCCGGAACCGCCGAAGGTCGCATGCTACTCGACTCCACCTTTCATTCTGCGCTGCTGGAAGCGAACGGATCGTTCTCGTTCACCGGAATTCCGAAGGCGAAATACTCCCTTGTTTTCGATGCCGATACGGGGGCACTTCGCCCCTTGGGCACCGTCATCCTGGAAGACGGTATCACACGTTTTGAAGGAAACGGCAATGTTACCCTGACCAGCGACACCACGGTACCCCCCTTATGGATAGACGACTTCGAATCCGGCACGACTCTCCCGATGCTTTTTCAGAGTCAACCCGCCATGTCTCCGTGGTATACGTGGACAACGCAAATGGAAATGACCCTTCCGGTTTCCTCCCAAGAAACGGATATGCTCCAGGCCATGGGCCCTGATTCCACGCGCAATGGAAAGGTTTTTCATGCGCGATTCACCGGCACGGGGGACTTCGGTTGGTTCGCTCTTGGCCTCACCGGCCTCGCGCTGGACATCAGCGCTTACAGTAAGGTCTGCTTCAGCTACCGTACCGACACCCTTCTCTATGTCGTGTTTCAGCGCGACTCCGTTTCGGGAGTGCGGCCGGCTCTTTCCTCGACCCTTCCATCGTCTCTCCAATGGCGCAATGCTTGTCTGGCGACGGCGTCTATGACACCCGATCCCGAAACGCCGGATTCGCTAGTGACTTGGAAAGTGTTCGGACGCAAGGTGCTCGCCATTGAGTTCCAAATTCCAATTGGCGGCACCTTTGTAGATCTGGATGATATTGTCTTCCGTTGAGGAACCAGCCATGAGCAAAATTGGCCGCGACCTCGCCTCAGCGTTTGCAGTCCGGACCTTGACTTTCCTCCCAGCCAGCAAGAAGTAAATCCATGGCTCGGCCACCTTGGCTGTCAAGGGCAAGTGCCCGGCCAACCTCCCGGCTGCGTAGGTGGATCTGATTTCAAAAAGCCTTCGCCATCTCACCTACAAGCGATTCGACAGCGGCTGGAAATACGGGCCCACCCACCTGACACCGGCGGCAGCCTGAAAGAGATGGGAGTGGGCGAACTCAGGAGAAATTTCCGATCAAAAATGAGGCATTTCGGCATCCCCATGCATCCAAGCTTGGAAGGCGACACGCCCTGAATACCCATTTCGTCGAAAAGGCCTAAAAATGAAATACCGGAACAACCTATTCCTTGGAGCCGCATTGATTGTCGGATGCACCGCCCTGGAGAAAGCAGAGGATACGACAGTATCCGAAATATTATACGTGGATGCTTATGAGTCCAATAATGACGCCAGAAGCGCCACCCCGATAAAAATAGGCGTGCCCGTGAAGGCTCGCATACAAACCCATAATGATCACGACTTCTATTCATTCACTGCGCCTGATTCTTTCGAACTGGGCGGATACGTGATTGCCCATCTTTCCCCATTCCCAGGCAAACCCGAAATACTTTTCTACAACGAACTCAAACAATCCTATGGCGTTATAAGCAACAATGGTACCCAGGGTGCGGATTTAAGCGCGTGGATTTCCGTGGTTCCGGGTAAAACCTATTATGTCGATATCAGCGATTGGCTTGCTTACTCCAACGACCAGCCCTATACCCTTCGACTCGAATATGTACCGGTATACGATTCGCTTGAACCCAACAATAAATTGACTGAAGCCGTTGCCATCACTTTGGATTCAACCTATGGCGCCTTGCTCTACCACCACGGATCCAATAATGAGCAGGATTTTTACGACCATTACAAGGTGACCTTGGTCGATTCCGGACGCATCCGAGTCGCCCTCACCCAAATCCCAATAGAAATGAATCCGGAATTCGCAATTTTTGACGCTAATGGCAAATCCTTTGAGAGTTCCTATTCCGGCACCGGAGGATCCGATTTGATTGAGATTTCGGATGTGGTGAAACCCGGCGAATACGTCATTCGAGTTTCCTACTGGGTCAATACCCCTGCCGTGGGAGGGGAGGGTACGGATTTGCCGGAATTTGGAACAAAACCCTATCATATCAAGGTGAGTGCGCTCCCTAAAACCGAGGATTGAAATTGTCCGCTTGCCTTACTGGGACAACTCCATGAGCAGGATGTCCTTGTACTCGATGGGCTGGCTTTCCGATTGCAGCGAGATAAACCCGCCCGTGACAGCCTGTGAGTTGTACGTAGGGGGTCCGACCATGGTGAAAACCGGCTTGGTCGTATCGGGCAATTGGAAAACCTTGGTTGTGCCGGTGACATGCACTTCGGCCTCGACCGTGGTCCAATCCCCCGCAGGATTGGGAGCCTTGCCGGTGCGGTTATCGCCGCAGCTGGCCGTGGACGACTTCATCCTCATCCCATTCGGCTCGCAATGGTTGGGCGACGTAGAGCCGCCGCCTCCGGGATTGGTAGGACTGCCTAGCAATTGGATCTCGATGATCGGGGGAAATTCCGGGTCTCCCGTGACCGTGGTGGGATCGATGCCGAATATCATCAGGCCCGAATTGTTATGGCCCCATCCCACTGGATTCTTCGCCTGGGGCTCAAGAAATCGATAGGTTACCCGGATGCGGTAATTGGTGAGTCGCCGGTTATAATAAAGATTCCCGCAGCGATCGGCGAAGTCCTGGTTCGGGTATTTATCGTAGGCGACCCGGATGACCTTATTCACCGAATCGGCCCGGAAGGTATCATAGATGTTTTCCCCCACTTTGGATTTGTGGATCAGGGGCAGCCAGCCAGTCAGATCTTTGCCATTGAAGAGATTGACCCAGCCACCCGTGGAAGCTGCCACCATGGTGAGGTCACCCAGGTTGCCAGCCGTGTAGCTGTCGACAGCCTTGGCCAAATCCTGAAAACCAGCCTTACGGATTCGCAAGGTGTCGACGGTAGCGGCCCGTTTGCCTGCGGCCTCCCGATACGGTGGCGCGAAAATCAATCCCGCTGAGCTATTTCCCGAATGGAAGAAGGGATGGGTGAGGGTTTCCCCGCCCAGCCGCAGCCGGAGGAAATACAAGCCCGCGTTTCCGCCGGGAGCGGGTAAAGCTTGGTCCAGGGCGATGCGGTGATGCCCTGCATCCAAGCGGCGATCCAAGACGCCCAGCACGCGACCCGCGCCGCTTAGGATTTCGATGCGCAATTCTTGCGGACTGGCAATCTCGACGGAGAGGAAATTGGCCGCCAAGCGATACGCGAAAGGCAGCTTGTCCACTGGGCCCAGCCCGACATTGCCGCTGAAGGCGAAGGCACCGTCCGTGCCAGATTTCACGGAAGTCCCGCGAACCTTTAATTCCACCGTGGCGTCCGGGATGGGAGTCCCGTTCGCTTGCACGATGCGGCCCCTGAGATCGAGGGTCTGAGCGCTTACCGACAGAACCAGGGATGAAAGGATTCCCATGGTGATGGAATGAGCCAACAAAGTGCCCCCCTTAAAGACTGTGCTAATACTTGCCTGAGGAAATCTACGGCTAAGGAGAAAGGCGTGTTTGGACTTTCATTCCAATATTTTCTAAAACTGTCCAACGGGTTCAAATACGATTCTAGGGATATTTGTTTATAAGTGACTTACATCACAGATACATCAGGGAAGGCGCCCCTTGGGGCGGTGGGGGTAGGCTGAGACCCCGCAAGCGAAGCGAGGAGGCTCAGCCGAGGGGGCGAACGCGCCCCCAGTTTGGGGATCTTGCTGTTCTTGTCCTGCGTTGAGGATCCATTGAGGCATCGCTGAAACTCAATGCAGCGGCTTAACCCGTAGTGTACCGGCAGGGACAGAGGTGTCGGCCTACCCTCTGGAAATGAAAACAATCCACAACTACAAATTGATTGTCGCCTCTTGCTTGATCGCTACCGTCGTTCATGCCGAATACAAATGGCAGAGCGTCCAATTCCGCGGTGGCGGCTATGTCCCTGAAGTCCTT
This sequence comes from Fibrobacterota bacterium, assembly GCA_043753995.1. Taxonomy (GTDB): domain Bacteria; phylum Fibrobacterota; class Fibrobacteria; order UBA11236; family UBA11236; genus JAYUVP01. The sequence goes on along the minus strand of JAYUVP010000132.1, from coordinate 2,582 downwards.
TTTCATCCCAAGGTGGGCGGGCCTGCCTATGCGCGCACCGATGTCGGCGGAGCTTATCGCCTCGACCCATCCAATGGCAAGGACTGGATCTCCATTACCGATAGCTTCACCGACGGCAATGATATGGGCTCCATCGGCATTGGCCTCGATCCCGAGGACACGAATTATGTCTACCTGACCGGGGGACTTTATACGTCACTTTCCTGGTGCGGAGCCGCCTCCTTTTTGCGCTCAGCGGATCGCGGCGCGACTTGGACAAAAATCACACTCGGCCAAGACAATATCGCTGGAACCAAGGCCTCGGCGCTCACCGGCAATGGCAATGTTTGCTTCGCGGGCAATGGACAGGGGCGCGGAATGGGCTCACGCATTGCGGTGAAGGGGGCCATGATTTACTTGGGCACGAATCAAAATGGACTGCTTCGCAGCACGGATAGAGGGGACACCTGGACCACGGTGGCTGCCCTGGGAGACAGTACGGCGGTGGGCGCCGTGGTACTCGATTCGGCAGGTAATGTCTATGCGGCACCCAGCACGGGCGGCCTTTGGAAAAGCCCCGATGGATTGGCCTGGACCCAGATCGACAGTCTAACCGATGTGATTTATCAAATGAAATATTCGCGCCTGTCCCATTCGATTTGGCTGACCGCGAATAAGGAATATCCGATGGACCAAGGCGGCACCGGGGATGGATCGGTTTGGAAATACAATATCACCTCACAGACATTCACTTCTTTGACCATGCCTTCTAAGGAATGGAATGGCTATACCAAGAATTTCGGCTATGGCGCGGTGGCTTTGGATCCGACCGATTCGAACCGTGTGATCGTGGTATCGAATGGCTGGTGGCGTTGCCAGGACAATCCCCGCAGCCCATCGACTTTCGCGCCTTGCGAGGCTATGTACCAGAGCCGTGACGGAGGAAAAACATGGACCGACATACTCCTCCAGGCCACTTTCGACACGGTCAGCGCGGCCTGGGCCGCTTCCAGCAATCCAGGTTGGATCACGGCCCTGGCCATTGATCCGTCAAATGTGAATCATATTATTTTCGGTTCAGGCGCCGGCGTCTGGAGCACGACCAATGCCAAAGCAGAATTGCCAACCTGGTATTTCACCGACCAGGGCTTAGAGGAGACGGTTCCGCTGGGAGCGGTGAGCCCGACCTATGGAGCTCCGCTCGTGAGCGTGATGGGAGATGTGAATGGTGCCTATCATGCCAGTCTCACGGTGCCTCCGGCACGCCCGCATGATGTGGACGTGGGTACCAACTACGATATTTCGGTGGCGGCATTAGCCCAGAAAAAAATGATTCGCATTTATAAGAGTTTGGATCATGGCCTGGGTGGATGGTCCGAGGATGGCGGAAAATCCTGGACGGAATTCGCTTCCCATCCTCCTGTAGCCCTTTCAGACTGGGGTTCAACCAGTGAAACCAATTTCGCGGCCTTGTCCGCCGATGGTTCGAGCATCGTGTGGAATATGCAATCGCATGGCGTCTACTGGTCAAAGGATAAGGGCAATACATGGACAAAATCCTTGACCGACTCTTCGCTCCTAACCACGCCGGATGTGGGATTCCGGGTATTGGCCGACCCAGTGACCCCGGGTGTCTTTTATATTAATAACCCCAAGATCGGCCAGTTTTTCCAAAGCACCGACCATGGGGTGAGCTGGAGCGCCACGAATGGCGAACTGGGCCGAGCAGATTGGTGGGCCTATCAATACTTTCGCGCCTTCGTCTCACCTAAGGCTGCGGGCGAAATTTGGTTCACTCAAGCCAATGCCTATATCGGCGCCGGATCGAATGTCGTTTTTCGATCCACCGATGCGGGCAAAACCTTGACCCAGGTCGAGGGTATATCCTTCGCGACCGCCATCGCCTTCGGTAAAGGAAAGACTCCAGGGATTCCGGCGATTTATGTCGCTGGTGAGCGCTCAGATTTTGTCAAAGGACTCTTCCGTTCCATCGATGACGGGGCTACCTGGGATCGAATCGATGAGGATGCTCACCAATACGGTGGGTTCGGGTTGCTAGTGGGCGATCCTTGCGTTTTCTCGCGGGTATACGTGGGTGGGGGTGCGGGCCGTGGTATCCTTTTCGCCGAGGAAAGCGGGAACCCGAATACTTGCCCGGACAGGATCGATTATACTCCGGGATCGGTGACGGATATCCCAAATCATTTTCCAATCTCACAAGTCCATCTGCACCGCAAGGGCAATTCCATCTTGGCCAGCGGCAATGCCATCATTCGTCTGACCGATTTACGCGGGCAGGAAGTCCGCATAGGTAAAGGCGAAATGGATCTCCGTGATCTTCCCCGGGGCATTTATTTGGCCACGGTTGGACGTATTTCCATAACGGTAGCGATTGCTAGGTAGGCGTCGATGCGGCCTGGGTCAATCCTGGGTTGGCTTATCGGCGTGGAACAATTCCGGTTTTTTAACCGGTGGCAGGTTGATCTCCATTTTACCGTTGGGACGCTTCCGTTTAGCGACCTTTTCGACAGCCACGGGCTTTCCGGTCCTAGCGGATTCATGGATCGCGCAAATAATACGGACATCGGCCAGACCTTCTACAC
>JAYUVP010000131.1:0-12196 GCA_043753995.1 Fibrobacterota bacterium | reverse complement strand
CCACGGCGGCTTGGTTTTTCGGTGGAGGCATGTCCTTGCTCGGCACCTGGTTTTTACTGCAGGTCAATATCTTAACGGCGATTTTAGGATTAACAACGGTCCTACTCTATGCGGCGGTTTATACGCCCATGAAACGTTGGACCAGTTTAAACACCTTGGTCGGTGCCATTCCTGGAGCCCTGCCTCCTTTAATGGGTTGGACAGCCTCTCATGGAGCCTTGGGTCTCGGAGGGTGGTTGCTTTTCGCCTTGCTCTTTGCTTGGCAATTGCCGCATTTTTTGGCTATCGCCCTCATGTATCGCGATGATTATGCGGCCGGTGGATTTCGCATGCTCAGTGTCACCGATCCAACAGGCGAGGCCTGCTACCGACACATTTTATTTCAAACCCTTATTCTTTGTCTCGTCTCCCTCTTTCCCTTCCTGTTCGGCTTTGCCGGTACGCTTTATTTGCTTTCGGCCATAGTGCTTGGAGCCATGTTTTTGCTTTTTGCCTTCCGTCTTTGGCGTCGACGTGAACGCCCGGATGCCGTCAAAGTATTTTTGGCTTCACTTGCGTACTTGCCCACCTTGCTTTTGATGCTGGCCTGCGACAAAATCATCATCTTCATTTGAATCAAGAGCTTGCGTTGTCGCTATCGGCCATGGTATTCTCGACCCAATTTCCGCTTTCAACGGACATGGCGATTCATCGAGGACGCAATGCATTTATGTCACCAAAAAAATTTGAAAGTACTGCCTTGGAAATGATTGCCACCTCAAATGGCTCTAGCTATCTTTCGCCCCCGTTCATGGATGACAGGCGCTCATAAGTATGACTCAAGGCCCTTCGTCATCTTCCCAAGCTACGGAGAACACCGGAATGGTATTTCCCAAGTGGACTAATAAGGTGCCGGCCATCCTATTAGCGTCTGCGGTCATCGGCATATGCGTGGCCGTGTTCGTCTTCTGGTACTGGGGCTCGCCCAAGCACTATTATGTCGGCTATCAACCCAAACAGCCGATTGCCTATAGCCATAAAGTTCATGCTGGCCAACTCGGCATAGACTGCCGCTATTGCCATTTCAATGTGGAGCGTTCCAAGCATGCAGGGGTACCACCCACCGATGTCTGCATGAATTGCCACACCTTTATCAAGACCGACTCTCCTGAAATTCAGAAAATCCACGCTTCCTCGAAATCGGGAAATCCCATCCCCTGGGTGCGCATTCATCGCTTGGCCGATTTTGCCTTTTTTGATCATAGTGCTCACGTGAATAAAGGCGTTTCTTGCGTGTCCTGCCATGGCCGCATTGACCAGATGGATGAGGTCCGCGCCGTGAAACCGCTTTCCATGGGTTGGTGCTTGGAATGCCATCGCGACCCTGCGCCCAATGTGCGCGATCGCAAACTCGTGACGAATTTGGCCTGGAAACCCGATGGCGACCCCATTGAGAATGGCCGCAAGTTCATGGAGTTGTATAACGTCCACCCCAGAACGGATTGCTCGACATGCCATCGCTGAATCTGGACCCTAGGTCTAACGGCAAGCAATACTGGAAAAGCCTGGATGAGCTAGGCGCTTCTCCGGAATTTCAGGGGTATCTCGATCGTGAATTTCCTGAAGGCGCTTCCGAATTGGATAGCGGTGTTTCGCGACGAAAATTCTTGCAAGTCATGGGTGCGGGCATGGCTCTCGCCGGCGTTTCCGGTTGCAAAGCCATTCGTCGTCCTGAATCCCATATTCTTGCCTACAATAAAATGCCCGAGAGCTTGGTTCCGGGAACGCCGCAATTTTATGCGACGACAATGTCTTTGCGTGGCGAGGCCATTGGCCTTTTAATCGAAAGCCATGAAGGCCGTCCTACCAAGGTGGAAGGCAATCCCGAGCATCCTGCTAGCTTAGGTGCCACCTTACGCCAGCATCAGGCCTCGGTACTCGATCTTTATAATCCGGATCGCAGCCAAGCTCCTTTGAAAAAGGGCGCAACGTCGACTTGGGAAAGCTTCTTTTCTGAATTAGATGGCCTGCTTTCAGCCTCGAAAGCGAATGAAGGCGCTGGCATACGCCTTTTGACCGGCTACAATACTTCCCCGACCTTTTTCTCACTGTGGCAGCAATTTCAAAAAGCCTTTCCTAAGGCTAAGTGGGTGGTTTACGAACCTGCGGGTCGCGATGAAGTCCTCGTCGGCTTGCAGCAATCCACCGGTAAGGCCGTGGAGCCTTGGTATTCTCTTGAATATGCCAAGCGCGTAGCCAGCTTTGATGCCGATCTCACTGAAGGCGAAGTCGGGGCCATAAATCATTCCAAGGCATTTGCCAAGACTCGCAATCCCGATTTGAACGAGTCGATGAACCGCTTCTACATGGTCGAGTCGCAATTCTCGGCCACCGGCGGTATGGCGGATCACCGCTTGCGCGTCAAGCCCAGCCAAATCACTCCGGCCTTGGTTGCCCTTGCCAAAGAACTTTCTTCGCAGGGTCTCGACTTGGTTTCGGCTGGCATCAGCCCTGAAGCCTTGTCCATATCGGTAGACGGAATTGACTTGGCTTACATGAAAGCCTTGGCCGCCGATTTGTTGGCCCATAAGGGCGAAAGTGTGGTCATTGCAGGCCGTCGAGAAAATGCCTTTGCTCATGCCTTGGCCGCCGGTATCAATAAGGCTTTGGGTGCTGAAAGCAAAATCGTCGCCTATTTGCCGAGCCAAATTGCTGGCTTAAATCCATCCGAAGGCGGCTTTCGCCGCGGACAAGAGCAGTTGAAAGAATTGCTCTCTGAAATCGGATCTGGAAGCGTCGACCTTCTACTCACCTTGGATGTCAATGTTGCCTATGCCTCCGCGGGTGACTTAGATGTTGTGGCTCAATTAGGTAAGGTGAAGCATTCGGTCCATCTTGGAGCCGAAGTGGATGAAACCGCATCCATGAGCGGTTGGCATTTACCCATGAGTCATTATCTCGAATCTTGGAGTGATGCCCATTCGGTGAATGGCACATTGAGCGTGGTACAACCCCTCATTGAACCGCTCTATGCGAGCAAAAGCCCGATTGAATTTTTAGCCCATCTTGCCGGAATGGGGCAGACCCCTTCGCGAGATCTTGTTCGCGATTCTTTCAAGAGCAAGTTGAGCGGTTCTGATTTTGAAAAAGTATGGCGCAAAGCCTTGCATGATGGCCTGGTTGCTTCTGCAGCCCCTGTCTCTGAGACCGTCACCTTGAATCCTGAAAATGTCGCCAAGTTGACCGCAGCCTATGCGGCTTCCGTGCCGAAATCCAAGGGCATTGAAATTCAATTTCGCGAGCATCCCAATGTGGGTGATGGTCGTTTTGCCAATAATCCATGGCTGCAAGAATTACCTGGCCCCGTGACCAAGGTTTGCTGGGACAATGTGGCCTTAATGGGTCTAGGTCTCATTAAAAAATTGGGTCTTACTCATCTTCTGGCTAAGGAAGATAGTGGAACCACCTTGGCTGATTATCGTAAGCGCCCCCTGGTGCGCATACAAGTCAATGGCAAATCCCTTGAAGTCGTGGCTTGGCCTTTACCTGGCGTCGCCGATGAGACCGTGATTTTAAATACCGGCTATGGCCGTACACGTATTGGCAAGGTCGGTGAAGGTGCTGGAGTCAATGCCTATCCGCTGATTGCCGGGGATGTAACAGCCTTTGCTGTTGGCGCCGAAATTGTTCCGACCGGAACCTTTACCAGCGTAGCCTGTACCCAGGACCATTGGTCCATTGAAGGTCGTCCCATTGCCCGCGAAGGCGTTTTGGAAGAATATTCCAAGGAAAAAGACGAGTATTTCTCCGAAAATAAATGGAACCATCATCCTGAGGAAAAAAATCTTTGGGACGACACCAAGGCTCGTGGAGATTACGACTTCACCAAGGGCATGCAGTGGGGAATGGTCATCGACTTTAATTCCTGCACGGGCTGCAATGCTTGCGTCATCGCTTGCCAGGCTGAGAATAATATTCCGACGGTTGGCAAGGATGAGGTCGTTCGCGGCCGCGAAATGCATTGGATTCGCATAGATCGTTATTTCAGTGGTGATGTCGAAAACCCTGAAATCATTTATCAGGCCATGGCCTGCCAGCAATGTGAAAATGCTCCTTGCGAAGAGGTTTGTCCGGTTGCCGCAACCGTGCATTCTCATGACGGCCTAAATGACATGGCCTATAATCGCTGTGTTGGCACTCGGTATTGCAGTAATAATTGCCCGTACAAGGTGCGCCGCTTCAATTTCTTCAATTACACCAATCAGTGGAAAGAGTCGACCGAGCGCTTCCAGAAGAATCCGGATGTGACGGTTCGTTTCCGCGGTGTGATGGAGAAGTGCACCTATTGCGTTCAGCGCATCAATCGTGCCCGCATCGTGCAAAAGAATAAAGGTTCGGAAATCATTCCTGATGGAGCCATAACTCCCGCTTGCGCCCAGGCTTGCCCGGGTGATGCCATTGTTTTCGGTGATATCAATGACCCGCAAAGCCGAGTCGCCAAATTGAAAAAGCATCCCCGAAATTTCGGTGTGCTACGTGAAATCAATACCCGGCCGCGCACCAGTTATCTGGGACGCGTTCGCAATCCCAATCCGGCCCTAGCCAAGGCAGAGGCAAAAGCCTCTCACCACGGCTGAACGTCACCTTAGTTACGCGAGGCTGAAAACCTATGGAATTTCTCCGAGATGACGATCCCCGGTTAAGACCTGTACTGGTCGAGACCGGTGATTTCCATGAGGTCACCAATATCATTGCCTCGCCAACCGAGAGCAAATGGAATTCGACTTGGGTCATTTTAATGTTACTGAGTCTCTCCCTGCTCAGTTTAATGGTCGCCATGTTCGGCTATTTATTCTGGGAAGGTACTGGCGTCTGGGGTGTCAGTATGCCCGTCGCCTGGGGCTGGGCCATTGTGAATTTCGTTTGGTGGATCGGTATCGGCCATGCGGGTACTCTGATTTCCGCCATTCTTTTCCTTTTCCGTCAAAAATGGCGAACAGCCATTAATCGCTTTGCAGAAGCCATGACCATATTTGCGGTGATGTGCGCCGGTGTTTTTCCGGCCTTTCACGTCGGTCGTATTTGGGTGGTCTACTATATCTTCCCGCTTCCGAATCAAATGTCGGCTTGGCCAAATCCCCGGTCGCCATTGTTCTGGGACGTTTTCGCCATCTCGACCTATTTCACGATTTCCTTGCTTTTCTGGTATATGGGCCTTATTCCGGACTTGGCCACCTTGCGCGACCGTTCGAAGACCAAAATTCGACAATTCACCTATGGGCTCTTTGCTCTCGGATGGCGTGGCGCTTCACGCCACTGGCAGAATTATGAGCGCGCCTATTTGATTTTGGCCGCCATATCAACGCCCTTGGTGCTCTCGGTTCACTCCATCGTGTCTTTCGACTTTGCCACTTCACGCGTGCCGGGCTGGCATACCACGATTTTCCCGCCTTATTTCGTTGCTGGCGCCGTGTTTTCTGGCTTTGCCTTGGTTGCCAACCTTCTCATCATTGCTCGCGAAGTGTTTGGACTGAAAAAAGTCGTTCGCCTCCATCATATCGAGAACATGAACAAATTCATGCTTCTTACCGGTTCCTTGGTGGGCTATGCCTATGGCATGGAGCTTTTCATCGCCTGGTATAGCGGTAACATTTATGAGCGATACGCTTTTTGGAATCGCGCATTGGGTGAGTTCTGGTGGGCATACTTCATCATGATTACTTGCAATGTGATTTCACCCCAGCTTTTCTGGTTCCGAAAGATTCGCCGCAGCCTTTGGCTGACCTTCATCATCTGTATTTTCATCAATATCGGCATGTGGTTTGAACGGTTCGTCATTGTCATTACCTTGCATGCCGACTTCTTGCCAAGCTCTTGGGGCTATTATCGGCCGACCTGGGTGGATATTTGCACCTATATCGGAACCTTTGGCCTCTTCGGTACTTTCTTCCTTCTCTTCATGAAATACCTACCACAGTTGGCCATTGCCGAGGTGAAGGGTGTCATGCCCGAAGCCAATCCCCATCACCATGGCCATGGCGCCAGCACCGGTTCCGGCGCGCACCACTGAGGAATCGTCATGGAACACGCTAAGGCAGCAAAAAAATCCAAGATTTTCGGTGTGCTGGCCGAATTCGCCAGTCCCGCCGACGTGACGCACGCAGCGGAAAAGGTGCGTGACCGTGGTTTCAAAAAGTGGGACGTTTATTCGCCCTATCCTATTCACGGTATTGAACGTGCCATGGGAATAGGCGACTCTCGTCTTGGATGGATTGCCTTTTTTATGGCCACGGCTGGCGCTTGTGGTGGCTTCGGTATGCAATATTGGGTTGCGAACTATGCCTATCCTGTTCTCATCGGCGGCAAGCCCTTGAACAGTTATCCCGCCTTTGTTCCTGTGACCTTTGAGCCTGGAATTTTGTTCACAGGTTTTGGGTGCATTTTCGGAATGCTTATCCTGAACGGTTTACCACGTTGGTACCATGCCCTTTTCAAGAGCAATAATTTCAAAAAAGTGACCGATAACGGCTTCTTTATCGGCATTGAGGCTAAGGATCCCAAGTTCAATCTTGACGAGGCTCGTCGCTTCTTGGAATCCATCGGTGGCCGCAACATCGAAGTGCTGGAGGACTGATACCTTGTTCCCTCTTCGCCGTAAATACCTTACTTTCGCTATTCTAATGGCCCTGGCCGGCCTATTCGGCTGCCGCGGCCAAATTTCCGATAAACCGCCACTATTCATCAAGCATGGCATGGAATATCAACCGCGTTTGAATGCTTACGAAGAAAATTCCTTCTATGCCGATGGCCGCAATATGCGCACCCCTCCGGTAGGTACGGTAGCCCGTGGCCTATTGAAAGAAGACGATGCCTATTGGCGTGGTGGTCCTGATACTGGTGAGGCCTTGGCAAAAATACCCTTTCAGGTCACCGCGGAAATCATGGAGCGCGGACAGGAGAGATTCAAGATTTATTGCGCGCCTTGTCACGGTCAAACCGGAATCGGTGACGGTATCGTGATCAAGAAGGGCTTTTTGCCTCCGCCCAATTTCGGCGATCCCCGCTTGCTAGCCGTGTCGGATGGCTATTTGTATCGAGCAATTTCCAATGGCATTCGCAATATGCCTAGCTATGGAAAGCAAATCCCTGAAGCGGATCGTTGGGCCATTGTGGCCTATGTCCGCGCATTGCAGCGTAGCATGACCGCGACTCAGCAAGATGTACCCGAGAGCCAACGCGGAAACCTGAGGTAATCAAGACATGGCCAATGGACAGGACACCCTGCGTCTGACTGGCAGCCTAGCCGGTTCCGAGAAAATCTTCTTGGGAATCGGTGTTGTTGGCGCCGTCGGCTGCATTGCCAGCTATTTCATGGATAAGGTGGGCTTTTTTGCTTCCTATCTGACCGCTTTCAGCTTTTTCTTGGCATTGAGTTTAGGTGCGGTGTTTTTCGTGATGGTGCAGCATGTGGCTCGCTCCTCCTGGAGCGTCACCTTGCGTCGCATCTCCGAGGCATCCGCAGCGAATTTGCAATGGATGGCGGTTTTTTCCATTCCAGTTTTCCTAGGCATCCCGGTTTTGCTCCATTGGTGGGATCCTGCTGTCTCCGCCCAGGATCATTTGATTCATCTCAAAACGGGTTATTTGAATCAGCCCTTTTTCATTATTCGACAGGTGATTTACTTCGGTTCTTGGTTCTTATTGTCCCGCTGGCTCTTTCAAACCTCGGTGAAACAAGACACGTCCAAAGATCCTTCTATCACCTTGAAGCTTGGCAAGTGGTCATGCCTTGGATTGGCTGTATTTGGTTTTACACAAACCTTTTGGGCCTTCGATTGGATAATGGGTCTTGACGCGCATTGGTTTTCAACCATGTTCGGAGTTTATTACTTCGCCGGTGCCGTAGTTGCCTCGTATTGCTTCCTAATCATTATGGCCGCCTGGGCGCGCACCGGAAAAGGCGTCAAAGACTTCATCAATGTCGAGCACTTCCATGATGCCGGCAAGATGCTATTCGGTCAAAATGTGTTTTGGACCTATATCGGCTTTAGCCAGTTCATGTTGATTTGGTATGCCAATATTCCAGAAGAAACCGGATTTTTCCATTTGCGTGGTGAAGGCTCTTGGAAAACCGTTAGCTTGCTGCTTCCTTGGTGCCATTTTGCTATCCCGTTCCTTTTCTTGATGTCCCACAATATCAAGCGCAAAATTCCTCTGTTGGTTTTCGCTTCCTTTTGGCTCTTAGTCATGTGCTATATCGACGTTTATTGGCTAATCCAACCTAATTTTTACAGAACGGGTGCCCATTTCGGGCTCAGCGATATCAGCGCCATTGCCGGTATGGGAGGCTTCATCCTCTTCCTGTTTGTAAAGCGCTTAAAGAGTGTCAATCTCATACCCTCAGGCGATCCACGCTTGCCGGAATGCCTTTCCTATGACAATGGAGTTGTGTGATGAGTTCAAGCTCGGCGCATGATGGTCACGGCCAAGGTGGCCATGAAAGCCAGGACTTTAAATTCACCAACTTGATGTGGGTGATTCCGGCTTCTATTGTGATTTTACTTGTCTATGTAGGTGTTTGCATTTTTGGCTTCCGTGGCGCAGCCTCGGATGAAATGATCCAGAAGCATGCGGTTTTGCTTGATACAAGTTTGAGTGCCTTTCGGGCAAATGAAGCGGAATTATTAGGTAATTATGCCTGGGTCGATAAGGCTGCCGGAACAGTTCGCATTCCCATCCAGCAGGCCATGGAAAAGGTTGTTGCCGAATACAACCAGCCAGCTAATTCAGCTACCGCCAACAAGACCAAGCCCTGAGTACACTCTGTTGAATACGTCAGCGCAATTTGGCCGAATGGCCCTTAGACTTAAGACGCAGGTTGGCGTCTTTTTAGTCGTTGCGCTCGGATTTGCCTCCTCTCTTCAGGCCCTCCCTTCCGCGGGTTATCCTGGGTCTTCGGTGAAGGATTTGACTTCTGAGGGTGGTGGTGGTACCAATGCTCTCCCTACGGAATTGGAAAATGTCGGCATTGATGAAAACCTTGGCGCCCAATTGCCACTCGATGCCGAATTTAAAGATGAAAATGGCCGTTCGGTGACTTTGCGCAGCTATCTCCAAGCAGGTCGGCCTGTTCTTTTGAATTTCGCTTATTATGGTTGCCCCATGCTTTGCAATCTGGTTTTGAATGGAATGATCAAGGGCATGAAAGCCTTGCCTTGGACTCCAGGTAAGGAATACGAGGTCCTCACTATCAGTGTCGATCCGCGGGAGGGGCCTGCAGAAGCCAGTGCGAAAAAGGCTACCCATATCGCAGAATTGGATAAAGCGGGGGCGGGCGAAGGCTGGCATTTTCTCACCGGCACCGAAAAGGCAATTCGCAGCGTTGCCGATCAAGTCGGCTTTCGTTATTCCTATCAGGCCAAGCAAGACGAATATGCCCATGCCGCTGGCATTTTCACAGTTTCACCTCAGGGCAAGGTCATGCGCTATTTGTATGGCATCGAATATAAGCCCCTAGATATTCGGCTAGCGCTTTTAGACGCATCCAAGGGTCGCAGTATGAGCCTAGGCGATCGCTTCGTTACTTTTTGCTATCGCTATGATGCGAATGCAAAGGGTTATGTGCTTTTCGCCAAGAAATTTATGCGCGGTGGCGGCTTTGTGGTTTTAATCTCTCTGGCTGGCCTCCTGGGTTATTTCTGGAGGAAAGAATTGAAACGGAAGGCGCCTTTGCCCCGGGTGACGCAAAACACGGCAGCGATGCCCGTGCAAGCGCCCTAACCGAGAAGGACTTATGGAAACGACGACCAAGACTTTTTGGCTCCCGGAGCGGGCCTCGACATTCGCGGACCTCGTGGATCCGGCCTTCAACCTATTTTACTGGGTGTCGGTATTCTTTTTCGTGCTCATCACGGCCTTGATTGTGATTTTTGTCGCAAAGTATATGCGAAAACGTCCGGATCAAATGGCTTCCGGCCAATTGACTCATAGCACGGTTTTGGAGACGCTTTGGACGGTAGTTCCCTTGGTCCTTGTCATGGGCTTTTTCGTCATTGGCATGCAGGGGTATCTGAAAATGCGGATTGCGCCTAGCAATGCCATGACCATCAATGTTACCGGTCAAAAATGGAGCTGGAGCTTTCGATATCCTCAAGGTCAGGGTTTCGTGACGGATACTCTGGTCGTGCCTTTGAATGAACCCGTAAAGCTGATGATGACCTCCGTGGACGTGATACACTCTTTCTTCATTCCAGCCTTCCGTCAAAAGGCTGACGTAATTCCCAATCGTTACCATTCGCTTTGGTTTCAAGCCACCAAGCTGGGAACTTTTCCGGTGGAATGCACTCAGTATTGCGGTACAAATCACAGCTATATGTTGTCAGCAGTTAAAGTCGTCGACTCTAAGGAGTTTTCGACCTGGCTGGCGGCATCGGCTGATCCCAGCAAGGGCAAGACGCCCGCAGAATATGGAAAAGAACTCTGGACTAAGCGTGGTTGCAATGCTTGCCATACCATAGATGGTGGCACATCTACCGGCCCGACCTGGAAGGGCATTTGGAATACCCAGGTTAAATTAGCTGATGGTTCTTCGGTATTTGTCGATGAAAACTTCATTCGGGAGTCCATTCTTGAACCGGGTGCCAAGGTTGTTGCTGGGTTTCAGAATGTGATGCCTCCCTATAAAGGAAGTGTCGGCGACAAGGAAATAGAGTCGATCATCGCTTACATACAGAGTCTCAAGTGAGAAATGCCAACCAAGGGACGGTGCAAACATGATCGCCCATGTTCATGACAATGTGAATTATTTGAAGGTCCGCAGCGGGCTGGGCTCCTGGCTCGCAACGGTGGACCATAAGCGAATCGGGCTCATGTATTTGGCCTCGATATGCTTCTTTTTTGTTTTGGGTGGAACCTTTGCCGGGCTATTCCGCCTTGAGCTTTGGTCTCCCAATCCTGGTTTCATCACCTCCGATACCTATAATCGGTTTTTCACCCTTCATGGGGTGATCATGGTCTTCTTGGTTGTTGTACCCGCCGTACCAGGAGCTTTAGGCAATTTCCTTTTGCCTTTGCAAATCGGTGCTAAAGATTTGGCTTTCCCTAAACTGAATATGACCAGCCTTTACCTGTATTGGGCAGGCGCCTTGCTGGCAGTGATTTCATTGTTTGTTGGAAAAGCGGATTCGGGTTGGACCTTTTACGCCCCCTATTCGATATCCCATAATTCCGCCGTACTCTGGATGCTGACGGCTGCATTTGTGCTGGGGTTCAGCTCTATATTGACCGGGTTGAACTTTATCGTAACCATTCACAATATGCGTGCCCCAGGTATGACCTGGTATCGTTTGCCTCTCTTTGTGTGGTCACTTTATTCCACGGCCATCATGCAGATCTTTGCGACGCCCGTTCTTGCCATAACGCTTTTGCTTTTGCTCATGGAAAACATTTTTGGCATCGGTATTTTCGATCCAAAATTGGGCGGTGACCCCATTTTGATGCAGCACTTTTTCTGGTTTTACTCGCATCCTGCCGTTTATATCATTGTGGTTCCCGCTTTTGGCATTACCAGCGAATTGATAACCACCTTTAGCCGACGCGATATTTTCGGATACAAGTTTATCGCTTTTTCCTCCTTGGCTATCGCTATTATCGGCTTTCTGGTTTGGGGTCATCATATGTTCGTCGCCGGACAGAGTGAGGTGGCCGACACTGTTTTCAGCTTCCTGACCTTTTTCACCGCCGTTCCTTCCGCTATTAAGGTGTTTAACTGGACAACCACCTTGTATAAAGGTTCCATTGAGCTCAAAACCCCCATGCTTTATTGTCTGAGCGTACTCTTCAATTTCACCATAGGTGGACTTACGGGCATTATTCTCGCCATTCTTTCGGTGGACATTCATTTGCATGACACCTATTTCGTTGTTTCTCACTTCCACTATGTCGCAATGGGAACCACCATGGTGGCCTTTATCGGAGGTATTCACTACTGGTGGCCGAAAATGACGGGTAAGATGTATGACGAATTTTGGGGAAAGACCGCGGCTATTCTCGTATTCATCGGCTTCAATTTGACCTTCTTCGTTCAATTGGTCATGGGCTCGCAGGGCAGCCCTCGTCGTTATTACAACTACTTATCAGAATTCGAAATACACCATCAGATTTCCACCATTGGTCTGGGTGTATTGGCTTTAGGCTTATTCATGGCCCTTATCAATTT
>JAYUVP010000130.1:0-14331 GCA_043753995.1 Fibrobacterota bacterium | reverse complement strand
CTACCCCTGCTCGACCCAATCAAGATGTCAGAATCATCAGTATTAACTCCGGGCGTCGAACCTGGATGGTAATTGATTAATGAATTAGTCACGAGCAGCTCCATTTGGACACCCTGCCAATATGAAAGGCGGGTCCCAAGCCTGTATAAATTACTGGACGGGTTGTAGGAAACCAACGCGCTGGCTTTGCGATCCCAGAAGAGGTCCTGGGAGCTGACAAACTGAAGATATTCGTCTTCAACGAAAAACGAAAAGCCCGCCAATTTCGGGGTTTCTATGGACGCCTTCAGGTAAATCCATTGGCTGTTTTCGACTGAAGAGAAAAAATCTATCCAATTGTTAGTGGACTTCCCATAATTATACAGACTGGTATAAATCTCGTCACGAACACCAGCTAATGGAATGAAGTTCCTTCCGTATGCCCGAAACTCGGGGTTTGCAGAAAGCAACCAGTTTTCCCTCTCTAGCTTAAACAGAATGCCAGCCAATCCCGCCCCAGTCCACTTCGGATACTTGGCAGGATTACTTGTGCTACGCGCCTCCCGTCCTGGCATTTTGATACCTATTTCTGCGTAGATTTCCGCCTGACGAACGGTCTGGCGCATGAATGGTAGGACGAAAACCGATGGCCGATCCGCAGTTTGTTCCTCAAACCAAATTATTGAATTCACTCCTGTCCCATAGCGGGGAAGGTGGATACCCGCTAGAAAGATGTCTCCCTGCACATCGTAATCCTGGGCCCAGGAGGCAACTGTTAACTTCATGCCTTTCCAAGTCAATAACCCAGAAAACCCGGTGGCCTGAAAGTCCTTTATGGTAAGCCCCTGCCCAATGGTTTGGTCATCCAAATTACCAACATCAAGGCGCCACATTCCGGAATACTCGTTCGAGGAGGTGTGTCCGAAGTGTTTCTCAAGAATTCCCAAGAAGAACCAACTTGCCTCAGCGGATTGATAGGCCGATAGCGACCTATTCTGGAGATTTAGCCTGAGCTGAATTCTGGCCCCTTCGGCCACCTTCATGACTGGCAGCAAATCAAGATACAACGCACCATGGTGATTCACATTTTCTTGGTCTGCGAGTATGTCTTCGGTTACCGGGTTTATTTTTGCGGAAACAAATCCCTTGCTTTGAAGGCAAAACTCCATGCCTTCCACGTGGCTCAAGGAATCTTCCATGGCCATCGATCCCATAGCCAAGATTTTTACCATCCCCATAAAAAAAAATCGCTTTTGGGATAGTGCGCGTGAATTCCGTGTCGCGCATCCAGTATTGAAATCCGGCGTTCGCTCAGGCATGCGTACTGGCGGGAAGATTCGGGGAATAAAAGAAGCGAACAGGAAGCCTACTCGCCGCCCCCCATTCTTCCCAATACCGCTCCGGCACGGGCACCCAATTATTCTTGGGCGTATTCAATGTTAGTGATTGAAATGGATGTGAATATCATTTGTCAGGGTCCTTATAATCTACACCTGAAACCCGGTGGGGCCGTGGGATAAATGTAAACCCTGGTGCTGGTGCAGAGGTAGATCTAGATCTGATCCCATTTCCAATCATAATCCGCTGCACCCGGCCCGAACTATTCCATGCTTTCCCACCAAATCGGCAGCCAGCAAAAGAATGTGAACATCCACGACGGTTACCTGAATCGCACCTAGCTTTCATTTATTTTCCGAAATTTGCGAGCAACTCCGTTTCGTCTATACCAGAGTACTTCTTTGCCCTGCGTTCCACTCCAATTTTGAAAGCTTCGCGCTTAATCTCAAGTGGAGCATGCTTTTTATTGAAGAGTAGGAGATCGGATCCGATCTGTTCACCATGCCGTGTGACCATGACCGGCGCGCAGTGATAAATTTCCCGGTTCGGGGCTATTTGGTTCAAATGGCAAAACTTAGCAATACAGCAAGTTGGTCGAAATCGATAAGCAGGCAGCTTGAGGGCACCGGCACTCTAAGCTGCTAAAGGTGCCTGCCCCCGCTCCTGCGCCTACCTCTGAAAAGGCATCGGCCTCACCATAAAGAAATCATTCCTAAGCGAACGCACATAATTCGCTCGCTCGAAAGACTCGGGCCGATCTGCTTTTTTATAACTCATGCTGCCCTTCATCTGGGCAATGCTTTCATACTCGTGACTTTCCATCCACGCCTTCAAATCGTGAATCAACTTGGGGACGCAATGCAGGCCCTGCTTGTAAAGCGCGGAGCAGAGCATGGAGACATCAGCACCCACCATGGTGCACTTGATAACGTCGGAGGCGGAGTGAATGCCGCTACTGGCCGCCAGGTTCATCGGAGCATTCCCGTGAAGCAAGGCTATCCAGAGCAAGGTGAGGCGAATCGCCGTGGGCGAACTCAAGACCACGGTGGGCTCGACTTCGAGTGTCTCGATATTGATATCGGGCTGATAGTATCGATTGAACAAAACCAAGCCATTGGCGCCCTCTTGCGCGAATAGCGAAGCCATGTTTGAAATCGAACTGAAGAACGGGGAGATTTTCACGGCTACCGGAATCTTCACTTCGGCTTTCACCGCGCGCACGATGTCGAGATATTGGGACTCCACCGCGGCGCCCGTGATGCCTTTTTGCGTGGGCATTTGATAGATGTTCAGCTCAAGGGCATCCGCCCCTGCGGCCTGTATCAGACTCGCATGGGAAACCCAGCCCCCGGGCCCCTGCGCATTGAGGCTGGCGATGACGGGAATGCCCAAGGCCGCCTTGGCTTTACGAATGTGATCGAGGTATTTCTCCGGGCCGAATTGAAATCCTCTGGGGTTTGGGAAGAAGGTGCTCGCCTCGGGAAAGGAGTCGGTTCCCACCGTTGTATGATGCAAATGCTCATACATATCGTGGGTCAATTGCTCTTCGAAAAGACTGGGAAGCACGACAGCTGCCATGCCATTGTCTTCCATGGCCTTCAAGTTATCGAGGTTTTCAGTGAGCGGAGATGCCGCCGCTACCAAGGGATTCTTCAGTGTCAGGCCAAGATATTCCGTCTGCAAGTTCATGCTGCACCTCCCTCTTCCGCCACCGTCCAAGGGGCGGCAAGCCTTTCGTATTCCTGCCAACGTTCATGCGCCTCTCTTTCCGCTTCGAGGAGCAAGCGCTGGGCCACTTCCGGCTGGCTCTTGGTGAGCATCTTGAAGCGGTTTTGCTTGTCGTAGAATTCAGCTAGGGGCTTGGTCGGTTTGGCCGAGTCGAGCTGTAGCGGATTCTTGCCTTCCAAGCGTAAAGCAGGATTGTACCGGAACATCATCCAGTGGCCGCTGGCCACCATGTCTCGATGTTCTCGCATCGCGGTACGCATGTCGATGCCATGGGCAATGCAATGGCTATAAGCCAGAATGATGGAAGGTCCCTGATGCTTCTCGGCTTCCAAGAAGGCCTTGATGGTTTGTTCGTCCCTGGCGCCCATGGCCACTTGGGCCACATAGACATTGCCATAGGACATAGCGATGCGGGCGAGATCCTTTTTGCCCACGACTTTTCCACCCATGGCGAACTTGGCGACCGCCGCCTTGGGAGTGGCTTTGGAAGCCTGTCCACCGGTATTCGAATAGACCTCGGTGTCGAGCACCAAGATGTTCACGTTCTTTCCAGTGGAAAGCACATGGTCGAGGCCGCCGAAGCCAATATCATAGGCCCAGCCATCGCCGCCGAAAATCCAGACGCTTTTCTTGACCAAATAATCTGCGAGAGTCAGAAGGCGCGTCGCTTCCTTACTATTCAAAGTCTTCAGTTTTTCCTTGAGAATATCCACTCGTTGCCTTTGCTCGGCAATGCCCATTTCATCCGTCTGTACTGCGTCGAGCAAAGACGAAACCAATTGGGTGCCGACCTGGCTTTCCAGCTGTTTCAATGTCTCTACGGCCATTTCTGATTGCTTGTCGACGGAGAGCCGCATGCCCAGACCGAATTCCGCATTGTCTTCGAAAAGCGAATTCGACCAAGCGGGCCCGCGTCCATTCGCATCCTTGGTCCAAGGCGTGGTCGGGAGATTGCCGCCATAAATGGACGAGCATCCCGTGGCATTGGCCACGACCATGCGATCGCCGAATAGCTGGGTAACCAGTTTGATATAGGGCGTTTCGCCGCAACCCGAGCAGGCTCCGGAAAATTCGAAATAAGGTTCATACATCTGGGACGTACGAACATTGGTGGCCGCCGTGGTGGTGCGATCCAGTATGGGGAGGTTTTCGAAGAATTCCCAATACTGTTTTTCTGTTTGCCGATGCGGAGCCTGTTCCTCCATATTGATGGCGCGCAGGCGGGTCTCGCTCTTATTGCGTCCGGGGCAAATGTCGACGCAAATGCCGCAGCCCGTGCAGTCCTCAGGGGCGACTTGCAAGATGAATTGCTTGCCCTTGAATTCCTTGGTCTTGGCATCGATGAAGCGAAAGCCTTCGGGCACGCCCTGTAGCACTTCCTTGTCGACGATTTTCCCGCGTATGGACGAATGGGGACAGACCAAGGCGCATTTCATGCACTGGGTGCAAGACACCGGATCCCAAATGGGAATTTCCGAAGCGATATTCCGCTTTTCCCATTTTGCGGTTCCCGTTTGAAAGGTTCCGTCTACAGGAAAAGCACTAACGGGCAAGAGATCGCCTCGGCCTTCCATCATGGGAGCAATGACATCGCGGACAAAGGCGGGAGCTTTGGCGCTCACAGTCAGAGGCGTTTTGCTGCCATTGATCTTGGCCTGGGAGACATCCACCTCGAAGAGGAAGTCCAAGGTCTTGTCCACAGCGGCGAAATTCTGCTCGACGATTTGTTCGCCTTTTTTGCCATAGGTTTTTTTAATGCCCGCCTTGATGAGGCCAATGGCCTCGCTGCGTTCCAGCACACCCGAGATGGCGAAGAAGCAAGTCTGCATGATGGTATTGATGCGCCCACCCATGCCGGTTTCTTTAGCCACCTTCATCGCGTCTATCACAAATAGTTTGACCTTACGTTCTAGAATGCGGGACTGCACACGCTCCGGCAATTTGTCCCAGACCTCATCGGCAAGGAAGGGGCTATTCAGCAGGAAGGTGCCTCCCGGCAGAATAGAGGCGAGTATGTCATATTGTTCCAGGAAGGGCCATTGATGACAGGCCACGAAATGCGCGGTTTGCACGAGATAGCTGGAACGAATCGGATCAGGTCCGAAGCGCAAATGCGATACCGTGATGGCTCCCGATTTCTTGGAGTCGTACACGAAATATCCTTGGGCATAATTCTCGGTTTCTTCACCGATGATCTTGATCGAGCTCTTATTCGCGCTCACGGTTCCGTCGGCGCCCAGTCCATAGAACATGGCACGCACTTGATTATTGGGCTCGGTCGTGAATTTGAGATCCCAATCCAGGCTGGTGTGGGTGACGTCGTCGTGAATGCCAATGGTGAAATGGTTGCGGGGCTTTTCCTTTTTCAATTCGTCGAATACGGCCTTCACCATGCCCGGCGTGAATTCCTTGGAGCTCAATCCATAACGCCCGCCAATCACCTTTTTGAGGTTGGCGTGCTGGGTCTCCGCTTCGAAAAGAGCAGTGAGAATGTCCTGGTAAAGCGGTTCGCCCAAGGCACCGGGCTCTTTAGAGCGATCGAGGACGGCTATCGATTTGGCGCTGGCGGGAATCGCTTTCAGAAAATGCGAGGCGGAAAATGGACGAAATAACCGGACATTAATGAGGCCGACCTTTTCACCCGAGGCCGCCAGGGCATCGACCGTCTCTTCGATGGTATTTGCCCCCGAACCCATGACGATGATGATTCGTTCCGCGTCGGGTGCACCATAATAATCGAAGAGGTTGTAGGCACGCCCCGTCAGCCTCTCGAACATTCTCATGGCTTCTTCCACATGCGTCGGGCAGGCATTGTAGAAGGAGTTGCAGGCTTCTCGTGCCTGGAAATAAGCGTCCGGATTCTGAGCCGTTCCGCGCAGCACGGGATGGTCGGGAGATAGGCTGCGTGCCCGATGCGCATCGACGAGGGTTTCGTCAATCATGGCGCGAATCACATCGTCCTGGATGGTCTGGACTTTCGCGACTTCATGCGACGTGCGGAATCCATCGAAGAAGTGCACGAAAGGGATGCGTGATTTTAAAGTGGCGGAATGGGCGATCAGGGCCATGTCTCCGGCCTCTTGCACGCCGGAAGCGGCCAGCATGGCCCAACCTGTGGACCGCGCGGACATGATGTCCGCATGGTCGCCGAAAATCGAAAGCGCATGCGCTGCTAATGAGCGCGCAGCGACATGGAAGACCACCGGGGTTAGCTCTCCGGCAATCTTGTACATGTTGGGAATCATCAGCAATAGGCCTTGCGAAGCCGTGAAGGTGGTGGAAAGCGCGCCTGCTTGCAAGGCCCCGTGCACGGCTCCCGCCGCTCCGCCTTCGCTTTGCATTTCCTGAACTAAGGGAACCGTCCCCCATAAGTTTTTCTTATCCAGGGAGGCCCATTCATCGGCCCATTCACCCATGGTCGACGAAGGTGTAATCGGATAAATCGCGATGACTTCGCTGGCTTTATAAGCTATCCGGGCGGCAGCTTCGTTGCCGTCTATGGTGATCCGCGTGTCCTTCATGCTTGCTTCCATTTCGCCGCATTTCAAATTCCAGGAATTGGAAATACGGTTTGGGGTGATCCATTGACAGGATTTTCCCTGCTAGAAAAGCAAAAAACATTCCCGGTCGGTATGCGGGGAGTGCCGTGGCATTTTGGAATTGCAAATAGGCGCTCTGGGGATGATTTGACACGTGGCGCCGGTGGCTTGGGACGGCCATTCCGTGGAGTCTTGACTTTATGGCAGGTCCGCTTTGCCATATATTCCAAAGGCCCCATGAAGCCATTTCATTTATTAGGGGCCAGTGTATCCCTTAGCATCAACGCCTTCACCTCATGCACCAAATGCAAGGACGCCTCGATTTCTTCTTTGCGCACCGCGACGCTCTCGACATTGAAGCCGATTGGCAAATTTTTATCACGCGCGAAGGTGAGCAAGTCGCGGGCAATGTGGCGGCAAGCGTGCAAGGATTGCTCCAAAGTATTGCCGGAATGTTGCAATTCGTTTTTCAGCCAACGGGGAATATCTATGCCCAGCCATTCCATGAATTGCAAGGTCTTGGGCGAACCGCAAGGAGTCAAGGTGAAAATCAGGGGAATGCGCGGCAAGCCCCGGGCCGTGGTCTCATAGTGATAGTCGGAAAGAAAATCCATTGCGGATTGAACATTGTAAACGCATTGCGAGATGAAGAAGGCGCAACCCTTTTCGGCTTTTTCAATCACGCGAATATGCTCATGGCCTGATTTCCTGTGGCGCTCGGGTATGGTGACGCCACCGAGCAGAGGCCCAAATTCCGGAGTCTTGGCCGGAGTAACCCACGCGTGTCGCAAAGCATAGGCTTCGGTGAGGCTCAGGGTTGAGACCTGCTGACGTGAAGGCGAACCGACCCAGACCGTGAAGTCTGGCCTGGCGCCGGGGCGCACATCGCCCTCACCCTTGCCTTCGCAGAAAGCCTTGAGGCTCGCCGGGGTGTGCTTGCCTATGCTTTGATAAATGATTTTCGGCAAATCGAGGCCTTGCAGGTATTGCTGGGCATAGACCTCGGGCGGCAAGGTGGCCAGGAAGGGAAATGGTCTCGGTTGTTCATTTCGTGATGACTCATCTTGCAAATCATAAAGCACCAAGGCGTCGATGGGCGCTTCGCGCAAACGCTCGATATGTCGAGCCGCGATTTCGGCCAAGCGTGAGGGTTCGGTGCCTAGCTTGGGCGGCGTGATGCCGTAGAACAGATAGCCCGATTCACCCTGGGTGAGGCGCTGGCGTAAGGGGGTGGGCATTTAATGAGTCTCTCGCATGAATTTTAACTTAACCCCTATGCAAGAAGCAGCCAAATCCGATAGGGTCGGGCGGGTGCGCCAGGCCATCACCGACTCCGGCATTTCCGAGAAGATGGGAATACTTCTTCTGCAAACCAGCGATCCCCGTTGGAAAGAGGTCGCCGATTTTGCCGACCGCTGTTCTTGGGTGGCTGGGCCAAGGCTTGCGCAGAAAATGCGCGAGGGCGACTTCAAGAATTGGGAGCGAGTCCTCATTGCCGAGTGGGAGGGGCAACTCGCCGGTTTCTGCACCCTGACGGCAGAAGACTGCATACCCGATTGCGACTATGCACCCTTTATCGGCTTCGTCTTTGTTGCCGAAACCTTTCGTGGCAAGCGCATCAGCCAAGACTTGGTTCTTGGCGCCGCCGACCTAGCTCGACAACTTCAATTTCCGGCGGTTTATATCGCGACGCGTGAACAAGGCTTGTATGAAAAGTACGGGTTTGTTGAGTTTGATCAGAAGCACGATTATTGGGGAGAAATGGAATGCATTCTGAAACTCGCACTCGGATCTCCCGAAAAGGAGCTGCACCCCTAGGTATTTCCTAAGTTACCCATGCTAGGCCAAGGGAAGTCGCAACTCGGTCAGCAAATCTTTTTCGGCGGCATTGCCCGGGTGGTTCAGGTAGACCTCGGTACTATACCCTGGGCCGATGCGGTGGCCGCTTTGCGGCAACCATTGGCCCATGAAGCGCTGCCAGGTATCGCCCAGCCTAGAATAAGAGCCGCGATGGAGGACCACCGCGTATTGCCCCGCAGGCAGGCGCAATTCTCCCATGCTCTCGGGAAGAGGATCGGCTTCGGACAAACTGACCGCAGCATCGGACCGCAATTCCGCCGCCGGAGTGGTTTCCGGGTCATCGTGGTAAACTCCCAGCATCAAGGCTCCGGGCTTAAACAAACCGTGGCGACCCGCTAGTTCGCCCAATTTTCCGAAGGCTTCGGGAATGCGGTTATAAGGGCCGATATGACGCACCGTGGCCACGCGTATTTCGGGAAAGGTTTCGATTTTCACTTCCATTTTCAGCACTCCTTTGGGGATGATGTTTTCTACCGACTCGGTGAAGGGGTAATGGATGCGGCAAAGCGCAGCCAATTCCGTTCTGGGCTTTTCATCGGATTGCGATGCACAGGTGTCCAAGGTTTGGGGGCTGCTTTTTCGAAAGGCCGTTGGAGCCATGCCAAAGTTTTCCGTGAAGGACCGCGTAAAAGTTTCATGGGCTACATATCCGGCAGCGAAGGCGATTTCGCCGACAGATAGCCCGGTTTCACAGAGTTGGATCGCCGCGCGTTCAAGGCGCAATCTGCGGTGCAATTCCAAAGGCGTTTCACCGATCATGCCCTTGAAGATGCGGTGGAAATGGAATGGGGAAAGGCAGGCGACCTTGGCAAGGGCATCGAGCTCGACCGCCCTGTCCAAGCCGTCAACGATGATTTTCACCGCGCGCTGAACGGCATCGGTATAGAAATTTTCAGTGGAGGAACGCATGAAGCCAAATTAAACGCCGAGAGGGGCCTATGTTTGACCCCGCTTGCGCATTTTACAAGGCAAAGACAGGCGGGCTTTGGTGCCGCCGTCAATTCAAAGCATCGGTAACGAAACCGTCGCTACCTGGGATCTTTCCCTCGCTAATCCGAAGAAGGACGGGATTTCCCTGCCGCGAATATCGAAAATGCGTATTCCGTTTTTCGAAATTGTTTTCCGTTTGCCAATCAAGGCATCCTGCGAAATGCCCGATGAAACTTGATTCACGAAATCGGGAAACTTGTTCTCAGGCTTGGGATTGTCTTTCACATAGCCTTTCAGCCAGGTCAAGGACGGGCGTTCCGCGCCGGCGCTGGTGATGAGGCCGGTGCCTGTGCGCCAGGTTTCCCCGACCACATAACCCCAATAGGTGACGCCTACGACCGAGGGGTGATTCCAAAACATGGTGAATTGGTCTTTGATGCTATTGAGTTGCTGGGTATCGTCGCTATAACCGATATCGTATTCGGTAATGAAAATGGGCAGGCCCGTAGCGGCGAGTTTATCGATATTGCTTTTAACCGTGGCGGTATTGATTTTATAAGCGTCATGGGCTTGGCAGCCAATGGCGTCGATAGGAATCTTGGCCTTGATCGCGGCATTGATAAGGCCAACGGTCCAAGTCACCTCATTATTGTACTCGATATTATTGTAATCGTTATAAATCAGAATTGCCTTGGGCCAGCGCTCGCGCGCCATTTGGAAGGCTTTAAAAATCCAATCGTACCCCGTCGTTCCATCTCCGCCGAGAGCATTGCGAAAAGGCGCGGGGGCATGATTCGGGTGCGCTTCATTGACTACGTCGAACATGGGCAAGTCGGGATATTTTTTCTTGACCTCGTCAAACCATTCCGTGACCTCGGCTAATTGATCGGCCTGCGACAAACCGGTGATCCAATTCGGATATTGGCTTCCCCAAGCGAGGGTATGAAATTTCCAGACAATGCCGGCGGTCTTTGCATAATTGGCCACTCGATCGGCGCCGGACCAACTCATATTGTCGCGTGAGCTTTCGACCGAGCCCCATTTGGTTTCATTTTCGGGGGTGATTTGATTCCAGTAAGTGCCGAAGTCGGAACGAACCTGTCCCCGCGAAGTGATATTGCCCAGGAATTTATTGGCTCCTTTCGCAGGCTGGCTTTGTGCCACCAGTGCCGAGGAGAGTGTCGCGGCTATGGCCGCTCCCCATAGGATGGATTTCTCCGTGCGCTTTTGGATCGCGACTACCTTCATGGCATGTCCTCCTTCTCCCCAGCATGCCTATGCTTGAATTCTGGAATGTAGGGCAGCCCAAGGAATACCACCGGTCATTTAAGGAATAGCCACGCCTTTACGCACTAGGTTATTCGTTATAAAGCTGTAAATACGCTAAGGAAACCCAAGAAAAGTACCGGCTGGTACAGTCTCTGTCCTTGAATCACCCACGCTAGACTCAAAGGGCTCTTGCGCAAAAAAATCCTACCGCAAAGGAGTATTTGCTTTGCGGAAATGTTTCAGAGGACTAGGATGCCGGAGAAGGATCAGCGACTCCAATTGTAGGGGGAAGCAAATCTTCGAGAAAAAAGGCCGCCAACTCCGAACGTCCCGCCAATCCCGCCTTGGAATAAATCGCTATCGATTGCGTACGGGCCGTCTTTTCCGTGGTCTTTCTGATTCCTGCAATTTCTTTTAGGCTCATTCCTTTGAGTAAAAGAAAGGCCACCTCTTTTTCCGAAGCCGTTAAATTCCAATTGGAGAGTTGGGCATCTATAGTCTGGCTTAGTCCCGCCAGATATTTATTGGATTGCGCGCGCCACGCCTCGGCCTCTCCTTGAAGTAATGAAGAAAGATGACGTTCTTCCGCTAGCGAGCGCTTCAGAGAAAACGAACCACGCAGAAGATGAAGAATTCCAATAAAGGCGGTGATGGCTATGCCGCCTTCCACAATGGCATGCCAAAGTCGAACGCCTTCGTTTAAATCCGTCATCAGGTCGGTTGTGACTAAAATGACAATGGCGAAAAGAATCGCCGTAATAAAGCTGCGCTCCTTATTATTCACATGATCTCCGTCTTTGGATTTTAATCATCCTCCTCATCCTCACCTTTCTCCTTTTCACCCTCACCTTCGTTTTCTGTTTCACCGAATTGAAGGGTTTTCCCAAACAAGTTCAAAACTTGAGTGGATTTATCGTAATGATTGTAGAGATAGACACTGAAGGCTCCGACCATGAGAAGGAAGAGAAAACCAAAGACCGGATAGGTTTTTTCAATGCCGAAGTGCCCATCCACCGGCGCTTTCCTACCATGCACCATGGACAAGGCGATGGCATCTCTTTGCCTAAAGGTGTGGAAGAAAACGCCAGCCACATGCAAGATTGCCGTAATGGCAAAAGCATTGGCGAGTAGTTCGTGCCCATCTTCAAGCGTTTCTTTACTGCCCCCGCCTGTCATCAGGTAGCCCGTCAGCCCTAGGCCCAAGGCGAGGCCCATCATTAATAAAGCCGCCCAGCTGGTTGCCGGATTGTGGCCCAAGTCCATTACGGGTTTAGCTCCCAGCACTTCTTTGAAATAACGTATCAGATCGAATGGATTCAATACGAAGGAGGAAAATCGAGCATAGCGGCTTCCGAAAAATCCCCAAAGGATTCGCAAAACAACAATACTCGTCAAAATAAATCCCAGTAACATATGATAAGCAAATACAGGGGATTCGTCGTCTATGGTTTTCGTAATAAAAAAAGCAATCACGAAAATCCCCGCAAAGAACCAGTGAAAAATCCGTGTAGGCCAATCAAATACTTTTACACCATTCATATCCTCCTCCTTTTTAACAACGAAAATTTCTGTTCCGTCGCTTACTGAACGTGTTCCTTTTATCAGGAGAGAGCTATAGGGCAAATGTCCAATCCTGTTGAATAGAGGCTGTTTTCATGCTCTTAGGTCATTTGCCCAATAGCCTAAACCAGGCATAAGCCTAAGATATCGACCAGGCAATGAAATCGAGGGTAAGACCTCAAATCGGGGTTGGCTCCGCCTCCCCCGCCATCAGCCTGCCACCCCCTCTGTCCGCGCGAAGCGCTGGGCACGGTCGGCATCCGGCTCCCCACCGGCGAAGCGATGCTTGAAACTTGGCAGCTTTAACTATTGCTTAACGCGCGCCACCAACCGCCGGTCAAAACAAAGCGCGGAAAGGTGATCCATTGTTCGGCAAAGATTCTGGCGAATGCATTGCCCGCGCTGGAAAATGGAATAGATGGCACGGCTTCGGTTTTGTGGCCTATGCCCTGCACGCCAAAGGCCAAGGCCATTAAGATGGCCTCGCCGATGACCGAAAGCCAAGCCCCATGCAAAAGGGCCGAAAGGCACCCAAGGCTGGAAAGGCAAAAAACCGGTACGGCAAAAATGTGAATCCATAAATTCCCACGCGAGTGGTGAAAATTCTCATATCCCTGCCATTGCCACTGAAGTAATTCGGAGAAACCCATAATGCCCTTTCGAGGTCTTGTCTTGATGGTATAATAGACTTCTAAGAAGGTATGAATCGTTTGCGCAAAATCCTCAAGTGGCTTTTCTCGATAAGTCTCCTCGCCATTACTGCCGAAAATTGTTTCGCCGCCGAGACCACCACGGTGCCCATCTTGCCAGAGGCTCCGGTTTGGGGTGGGACAATCAGCCGGGACGCATTCGTTTTTTGCCTTTGACGGTTTTGCAGGGAAATAATTTCTTGGCGGTGATGGGCGTGAATCGGAGCGCGGCGCCGAAGGGGCCTCCAATGCCATTTTCAGGAATCTCGCGATATATGATGTGAATCCCCATCTCATTGAAGGCAATGACTTGGGTGGATCGACTGGCACCAAGGAAGTGAGCGTGACGTGGTCGGTTTACGACGGAGAGAATCACCTGAATTGGAATAAGTATGACTCTTATGTCGCTCTACTAGAAAATATTGACGCCACCTAGGCTAATGTCTTTTGGAAAAACACCCGTGGGCGGGTGCCAAAAATCGTATCCACCACGTCGCCATCTCGGGTTCATATTTATCACAACTATTATAACTTCAACGGCTTTTTCCTGATCGGTCCCCACGGAACCAGCGATGCCTTTGACGCCGTATCCTATCGCGAAATAATGTCTTCACGGGTGTCGTGGGAACCTTTCAAAACGAAGATTCCTCCGGAAACCGTACCCCAACTACCGACCCCAAGGATGCGGTGTTTTCCGTGCCCTATGCGTACGCTCTGGTGGGATCGGTGGCCGACTTGCCCATTCAAATTCCTTTGAAGGCGGGCCATTGGTCTCTGGTGGCTGTGGCCACGGATGAAGCTGGGCTCAAGGCCGTGTCTCCGTCGGTTACCGTGTCGGTGACTGTAACCTCTGCGATACGCCAGGAAAATAGATTCAGGCGTAAAATAAAGGCGCGGGGTTTGGATTACCAAGTTCAAGGACGAAAGTTGAAATCACCGACGCCCTAAAAGGTCTCGCCAAAATCTTCCTGGGAACATCTTGGTGCGCGACCGCTTCACCTGTTTGATTTGGGTCATCGGAATTAGGCTTTCCTCCGCCCTACATTTCGCGAAATAGGTGACTGAGTCAATTGGTTCAAATCGATCGCGATAAGGCTCGCCTTTTTCGATACCCGAAATCTCGACATCCCCTGAACCTGGATACCAAGTCAGGGCATCCATGCCATTCATGGGCGTGGTAATCGAGTCGCCAATCACTTGAAAGCGAAAACTGCTCTTTTGATCCAAGACGCAAAGAAAACCGCGATCACCTTGCAAGCGCACATAGCTCTCATAGGGATCCGGATTATTTCTATGCGCCCAATACCCTTCCAGATTCCAGGCGGGGGTTTCCGCGAGGGTCTGGGAAAGCGAAAAGGTGAGGCAGATCCAGGTGAGTTTGATTGAATTCATGGTCGGCCTTTCTGGGGGGGGGGGCAATGGGGTTGGGTGGGTTAAAT
>JAYUVP010000129.1:0-34971 GCA_043753995.1 Fibrobacterota bacterium | reverse complement strand
TGGTGCCGGAATTTGCGGCTTCAAAGGCAACAATATTGTACCGGCCAGGTTTCAAGTCAAGAATAAGTTCTGGATTCACTGCAACCGAGGAGGGAGCCGTAATCGAGATACCTCCATGGGAGGTCCCCACCTCTAAAGTATCGAGAATCAATCCAGCGGCATCCCTCAATTCGTAAATGAGATTGGTGGGGTCGACAATTTGAGTGGTGGTTCCCACCGAGGCGCAAGAGCCATTGCCGCCGACGCGCTTGAAAATCTTGATGGTCGTGACATTGCCCGCGACGGTCTTGGTGGTATCCAAGGAGCGTTGTTGCTGGAAATAAATCGAAGTCTTGATGCGCAAAGAAGAACCGCAAGGCTGCCGGTCGCAATAAAAGAGATCCCATTTGTATTCGCTGCCGACCGTTAGGCTGAGCTTATCCAAATCGATAGAGTCGGATTTTGGCGTATGGACTCCACCGAGGTCGACAACCAATTTGTCATTGATGAAAACCCAAACGTCATCGTCGCCACGAAAGGCGAATTTTTGGCCTTTTTGATATTTGAAACTGGCATGTGATTCCATGCAGAAATTGCCGTCGGCTTTGATCGCGGGGGAGCCTTGCTGGCCCGTGGTTACCCAATTCGTCGTACCTGGGGTGTTATAGCACAAATTGAATTGCTCGGTGGGATTCTTGTCCTTGCTTAGAGGAATGGGGAAAAAACTGCGACCCACACCGTCGCGATAACTGTCGTATTCCCAAGCCCCATCGCTGCTCTTGTTCATGGGTATGTCAATGCAGCTTTCACTATTGCGCAGGTTCGCTGGGGTAGTAGCAGCAGAATCAGTTATCCACCACTTATCAAATTGCGAAAAGGAAATGGCTTGGTCTTTGGTATAGGAGGCGGGAATGCCGACCGGGAAGCGTCGGGCTGGGTTTGCTGAAGTTCCGATAGTGCTTTGCACTACGCCCAAAACTGAATGATCCCCGGTGAGGCTGCCGAAATCAAAATCAGGATGTTCTTTGCTGAAGTCGCGCACCGTGGCCGCCATTTGATATTGACATTCGCCGTCTACACCAGGCTTGGTTTTCGACCAAACATTGGTCTGGGTATTCAGCCATATTTCATTGCCATGCTTGGTGAATTCACCTGTGAGGTCATAGTCGACCGTACTGCCCATTCCACCCTGGCCATAGGTTTCCGCATTGTTGATTTCGGAGAAGTGGAGCTTGTACATCGCGGGGTCTAATAGCAAGGTCCAGAACCATCCGCAATCGACATTAGCGGTGCTTGTGGCCATGGCGCGCGTTCCCGCCGTGCTAACCACCTTCGGTCCGGTTGTTGCCCAAGGATTTAGCATGTGAATGCGCTTGGGCGCTTCAAAAAGAATGACGGGTGGGGTGTCGAATTGAGGCTTGGTGGGATCGATGATAATCCAGATTTCGGAATGGCCAGCGAAAACACTGGTGAGAAATTTATCGTTTTTCGTAGAGCTTAAACCCGTGGGGCCTACCTTGTATTTGTAGTCTTCGCCCGTAAATGAGCCATCCGTACGGATCAAGAAGTCCTGCTGTCCCTTATTGGTTACGATGGCGGCAGTGAGGGTGATCTTATAGGTGTATTGGGCTTCAAATTCGAAGACGCCTCGGACCTTGTCGGCATTGTCAAAATAAATGCGGCTAAAATCGTTGTCCTGAATAAAGACGTGAATGGTCTTTCCTATGAGGCTGTCGCCAGGGGCGACTTGAGCATTCGCTGAAAAAGTCAGGCATAAGGCGAATCCAGCCATCCAGCGGAAAAGCGAGGTGCGGTAAGTTTTGGCGATATTGAAAAGAAGGTGCATGTTTGAGACTCCCAGCCCCCGGCTTGGTGGAAAAGGCCGCTAGGGTGGTTCGCCCCGGCTGTCCCCCGTGGGGCATTTGGGAAGCTTGGGCTGAAACCGAAATGGCATTTCCGCGAATACGAGGTTTGGCTAAAATACCGCGCTATTTGGGGAGAGGCGCGCGGTTATTGACGTAAATGACTTGGGAATGCGGCCTATTCGACCTGAACGGTGCCTGAACCGGCAACTTCGCCGGATTCGTTTACAATGTCGACCCGCCACTTGCCTGGTGTGACTTGTTTTTGACTCCAAATCCGGCCGGAGGGCGAATTTAGAGTCATGGGAATTTCCCTCATTTTAACCGAGCCTTGATACCAGATATGCTTGAGGGTACCGGGAGCTTCGCCGCATTTTACCCGGCTCCAGCAAAAAATGAGGCCGGGAGGAAAAGAGGTCGCCACCGAGACCGGCAGCTTTCCCTCAATGTTGCGGGCAAAGGAGATGGAATCGACCTTGCATCCGGCGGTAGGCTCTTCAGGAGCCGAAGCTGCGGTTTCGGTTGGTGCCGTCGAGTTTGGCTTTTTCTTGGCCGGGCTCTTGGCTTGGGCGAATTGGGTGGTGAAAAGACAGAGGGACGCGGTCATGAGACAACGGATGACAGTCATGGGCATTTCTCCTGGGCTGCCTCGATTATGGCAACACTTGAGGAGAAACGGCCAGGATATTGCGCAGTTTATCGATTAATTGAGTTGCGTTTACCCAATACATTCCACCTTGATGTATGGGGCACCGATCTGTTACGGGATTTAATCGAAGAGCCTTTAAGCGCGGTGGGAATGGCATTTCCGAAAATAATGGAAGTTTCCAAATTGAGAGCAGAACTACAGGGTTGCCTGTCGCATAAGAAAAAATCCCAGTTATAGCTTTGGCCGGGAACGAGGCCTAGGGCATCTAGGTCAACCTTGCCAGATAGGGGAGGGTGCATTCCTCCTAGATCTATCACGAGTTTGTTGTTAATAAACACCCAAATATCATCATCACCGCGGACGCTGAATGTTTGTCCAGGTTGATATTTAAATTCGGAATGTGACTCCAAACAAAAATTGAAATTTCTTTTTAGGCTACTAGTGACCCAATATGTGGAGTCCGGTGGCGGCTTAACATAGCACGCGGAAATAGATTCAAGAGGGAATCGGTCTGCTGAGCCTTCCAGTGGAAAAAAACCGCGATCGATGGGGCTATCGCGATAACTATCGTATTCCCATTTGCCGTCGCTAGTTTTGCTCATGCTAATGTTGAAGGGGATTTCAAAACTTCGTAGGGACGAGTCACTGTTGGTGGAATCGGTTTGCCACCACGAATCGAAAGTGTCGAATGTCATCGGAGTTTTGGGTACTACAGTCGATCGAATCGGCTTTCGACTTGGTAGGCTTAAGTTGGTTTGAATCAATCCCGTTTGGTGATAAGAGCCTGTGAGAACGCTGTATTCGAAATCAGGGTGATAACGGCTGAAATCGCGCACTTGGGAGGGGATGATGTATTGGCAATCACCTTTCACATTAGGCTTTACTGCTGACCATTCCTTGGTCTGGGTATTCAACCATATTTCCGGCCCCTTGGCGGCGAACTCGGTGCGGAGATCGAAGTCATCAGAGCTTCCGAGACCATTTTTTCCGAATGTTTGGCCACTACTGACATTCAACTCTTTGAAGCGAAGCTGGAACATTGCCGAGTCCAGTAATAAAGTCCAAAACCATCCGCATTGAGCATTACTGGTGAACATGGCACGATTGCCAGTCGAACTAGTGATTTGAGGCCCAGAATTGGGCCAGGGATTCAATATGTGAATCTTCTTTGGAGCCTCGAATAATAGGGTGGGTGGAGTATCGTATTGCGCCTTGGTTGGGTCGATGATGATCCATATTTCGGAATGACCGGCAAAGACGCTACTGGGAAACTTGCTTATTGTCGGAGAGAGGCTTAATCCAGAGGGTGTGAGTTTGTACTTAAAATCCTCGCCTGTGTAAGAACCATCCGTGCGAATAAAGAAATCCTGCTGACCTTTGTTCGAAACTATAGCCGAGGTTAGTGTGAGTTTATAGGTGTAGGGTGCTTCAAGGGTGAATATGCCCCTGGCCTTATCGGTATTGTCAAAATAAAGTCGGCTAAATTCGTCATCCTGAATAAAGACGTGAATGGTCTTACCGATGAGGCTATCACCGGGAGCGACTTGAGCCTGTATTGGGCTTGCAAATCCCAGAATCATGTTCAGGCACAGATAAACAAAAACGAGAGGAATGGATAATTGACTTGAATTCCAAATGTGGGGCACGGGCAAACCCTCCAAAAAATCGAATATGTATTTAAATCGCTAATAAATTCACACAAAATCCGCCTCCCTACTCGGGAGGCGGTAAAACTACACTCCGCCTTCGGCGCGGGCCTTTTCATTGCCGAGCAAGGCCGAAATTCCGTATTCACGATTCATGCGGGCGATATTCTCCACGGAAATATCCTTGGGGCAGGCCGCTTCGCATTCATAGTGATTGGAACAATTGCCGAAACCGGCTTCGTCCATTTTGGAGACCATGGCCAAGACGCGTTTTTCCGCTTCCGGGCGACCTTGGGGCAATAGGGCGAGATGCGAGACCTTGGCGGCCACGAAAAGCATGGCGGAGGCATTGGGGCAAGCCGCCACGCAGGCTCCGCAGCCTATGCATGCGGCGGCGTCCATGGCTGCGTCCGCATCGCTCTTGCGCACCGGAAGGCCATTGGCGTCGGGGGCGGCGCCGGTTTTGGTGGAAATGAATCCGCCGGCGGCGATTATATTGTCGAAGGCGCTGCGATCGACAATCAAATCCTTGAGGACGGGAAAGGCCTTGGCGCGCCAGGGTTCGAGGACAATGGTTTCGCCATCTTTGAAGCTGCGCATGAAAAGCTGGCAAACCGTGGTGCCTTTTTCGGGGCCATGCGGCATGCCATTGACGACACAAGAGCAAGTGCCGCAAATGCCTTCTCGGCAATCGCTCTCGAAAGCAATGGGCTCTTCGCCTTTGCGAATGAGATCGCTATTGACCTCGTCGAGCATTTCCAGAAAGCTCATGTCGGGAAAGATATCATGAGCCGTATACTCTTGAAACGAGCCCTTGTCGTCCTTGCTTTTCTGGCGCCAAACGCGAAGCTTGGCATTCATCTTGGTGCTCATGGTCTTGTCCTACTTATAGCTGCGCGTGGCGAGGTGGACATTGTCGAAGGTCAGGGCTTCCTTGTGCAAGACGGAAGCGGCGGGTTCGCCTTTGTATTCCCATGCGGCCACGTGGCAGAAGTTTTCGTCGTCACGCTTGGCTTCACCTTCGGGCGTGGAGAACTCTTCGCGGAAATGTCCGCCGCAGCTTTCTTTGCGAGTCAAGGCATCGAGGCAAAGCAACTCGCCGAATTCGAGGAAGTCGGCAATGCGTCCGGCTTCTTCCAGGGCTTGATTCATATCACCCGTTCCGCCCGTCACATTCACTTCTTTCCAGAAGCGTTCGCGCAATTTGGGGATTTCGGTAAGGGCTTGCTTGAGGCCAGCTTCATTGCGGGCCATGCCGCATTGATTCCACATGATTTTGCCCAGCTCGCGATGGAATTCGACAGCCGGGGTTTTGCCTTTGACGCCAAGCAAGCGACCGATATGCTGGGAAACGTTTTTCTCTGCATCCGCAAAGGCAGGATGATCGGTGCTGACCTTGCCCAGCTTGGTCGAGGCGAGATAATTGCCGAGTGTGAATGGGATGATGAAAAAGCCGTCGGCCAAGCCTTGCATGAGGGCACTGGCGCCGAGGCGATTGGCACCGTGATCGCTGAAATTGGCTTCACCCAAGACATGCAAACCGGGAATCGAGCTCATCAAGTTATAATCGACCCAAAGACCGCCCATGGTATAGTGCACGGCGGGGTAAATGCGCATAGGCACTTGATAAGGGTTTTCGTCGGTGATCTTTCCATACATGTGGAAAAGATTGCCGTACTTTTCGCGCACCTTGCCTTCGCCCAGACGCTTGATGGCATCGGCGAAATCGAGATAAACCGAAAGTCCGCTTTCACCAACGCCTAAGCCTTGATCGCAAACCATTTTGGCATTGCGCGAGGCCACGTCGCGGGGGACCAAGTTGCCGAAGCTGGGATAGCGCTCTTCGAGGAAGTAATAGCGATCCGATTCGGGAATTTGATCGGGGCTGCGCTTGTCGCCGCCTTTTTTGGGTACCCAAACGCGACCATCATTGCGCAGGCTCTCGGACATAAGAGTGAGCTTGCTTTGATGTTCGCCCGACACGGGAATGCAGGTGGGATGAATTTGCGTATAGCAAGGATTGGCAAAGAAGGCTCCGCGCTTATGCGCGCGCCAAGTCGCCGTCACATTGCAGCCCATGGCATTGGTGCTGAGATAAAACGCGCGGCCATAACCACCCGTTGCCATCACCACGGCATCGGCGGCATGTCGCTCGAGTGCACCGGTTTCGAGATTGCGCACGATAATGCCGCGTGCCTGGCCTTCGACCAGAACCACGTCGAGGAATTCACGGCGGGTATACAATTGCACCTGGCCTGCGCCGACTTGGCGCATCATGCTCTGATAAGCGCCAATCAATAATTGCTGGCCCGTTTGGCCTCGGGCATAAAAAGTGCGCGAGACTTGGGCTCCACCGAAGGAGCGATTGTCTAGCAGGCCGCCGTATTCGCGTGCGAAGGGCACGCCGATGGCAACGCAGTGATCGATGATTTGTACGCTGATTTCGGCCAGGCGATGCACATTGGCTTCGCGAGCGCGGAAGTCGCCGCCCTTGACCGTATCGTAGAAGAGGCGATGCACGCTGTCGCCGTCATTGGGATAATTCTTGGCAGCATTGATGCCGCCTTGGGCGGCAATACTATGCGCACGGCGCGGGCTATCATGAAAGGTAAAGGTCTTGACATTGTAGCCCAGCTCCGCGAGCGATGCCGAGGCCGAAGCGCCGGCCAAGCCCGAGCCCACCACGATGACGGTGTGCTTGCGCTTATTGGCTGGATTCACCAGCTTCATGTCGAAGATGTGATTGGTCCACTTGCTCTCAATGGGGCCGTCGGGAATTTTGGAATCGAGGACCATGGTTCAAAGACCTCCGCTTTTCACGAATGCCCAAATGGCGAGACAAATGAATCCACCGCAAATGACGAGGGCATAGCCGCGCGAAAAGCGTTGGACGAAAGTGTTGTATCGAGGATGGCTCAGGCCGAGGCTTTGCAAGCTGCTTTGCACGCCATGGGCCAAATGCACTGCGATGAGGAGAAAGGAGAAAATGTAAAAGCCCGTATACCAGGGCTTGGCGAAAGCGTCCATGGCCGTGGTATAAAGGTCGCGCACTTCCACGCCTTGATAAACCACGGTGGGCATATTTGTAGTGACGCCAAAGCGGAAATGGGGGACATGGATAATCACGAATAGAAGCATCCAAGAACCGGTGAGGGCCATGAATTTGGAAAGCGGTGAACTGCCGCGCTTGCTGGCATTCACAGCATAACGCTCGGGCCGCGCGGCGCGATTCTCGGCGGTGAGCTTGAAGCCCATGCCTATATGAAAGAGAAAGGCGGCCAGCAAGGTGACTTCAATGGGATACACCACCTTGGATAAGGTATGGAGCATCAGGTGGCCGTATTTATTGAAGAATTCCGGGCCTTCAAGCAGCCCGATATTCCCGAACAAATGCACGAAGAGGAAGAAGTACAGGTAAATGCCAGAGAGGCCCATGAGCTGTTTTCTTCCGACGGAAGAGCTCAGGTATTTGCCGAAGGTTTGCATCCGAGAACCTTTCCAGGCGGGCCATGAAAAGAGGTGGGCCGCCGAATGCTCGGCCGCGAAAGATAGGAAAGCCGATTAAAGCTTGCTGCGGTTTTACGCACTAATCTATCGAGATAAATTCAATGTTCCCACCAGCCATTGCATACTGGTAGTCATTTGCCTTAGCCGGGTTTGACGGCTACGGGCGGCATGACCTTCCTCATTTTCAGTCAATAGCAAAGCTGGCTTAAATTGTCGTGACAAAAGGGCGAAAGTCGATTCGCTTTGCGCATAAGGTACACGTGGATCTTGCCGACCATGAATGAGCATCAAGGGAATTTTCAATTGACTCATGCCTCGCAATGGGGAAATAGAGTCCAGAAAGACTTGCTGCAAGCTGTCGCGCTCATCTCCATATTCCATGCGGCGTAAATCGCGGCGATATCCGCGGGTGCCTTGTAAAAAGCTCGCGAAGTCGGAAATGCCCACGGTGGCTATGGCTGATTTGAGGCGAGAGCCAAAGTCTAGGGCTCCGGCTTGGGTTACGAAGCCACCATAGGAGCGGCCGGATAATCCGATGCGCCCAGCATCGATGCCTGGCAAGCTTGCCAGGCTATCTAAGATGGCCCCGAGATCTCGCAAGACTTTGGGGCGGCGGCCTTGATCATCGGCGCCGAGATAGGCGCGACCATAGCCCGCGGAGCCACGCAAGTCCGGGTAGGCCAAGGCAAATCCCCATTGCTCTTGAGCATAGCGATCGAGGGCATCCCAGCCGGGCCGGGCCTGCATTTCGGGTCCGCCATGGATGTGGATCAACAAAGGCGAAGAGCGCGTTTGGTTTTCGGGTTTTAATAACCACACCGGAAGGCGGGTCTGGGGTGGAGGCAAGGGGTCGACTGGCGTGATGCTCATGCGAATGGGTGCGGCCACGGGGAATCGGGCCGGAGGCAATTGTTCGAGGCCAGGAGCTTTCAGCCACAAGGTGGTTAGACCCGTGTCGAAGTCATGCAGATAAAGATCGCCGGGCGTGCCGAAATGCGTCATGGTCAATAGCAAACGACGTCCCGATGAGTCGGGCTGCATGTGCACGAGCACGCCGGGCGGCAAACCCGTGATGGGCTTGACCCAGCCGGAATCGGCATCGGCGAGATACAGCTCAGAAACCGCTTGCCGATTGAGGGCGTAGACCACCCGATGGCTGCGGGGCAAGACCACGGCATTCTCCACTTCGCAATCGCAGGGCGGGGACAAGGCGCGCAGGGAATCGCCTGGCCTCAAGGTGAATAGCGCGGGATATTCCCCTCCAGCATCGGCGAGAAGAACGAGGACGCCGGATGTTTTTTCAGAAGGTGCTTCCAGCCATTTGGCCCAAGCTACCGTCACCGCAGAGTTACGGGGTGGCAGTGCTTGCAAATCACGGAAAGTCGAAGTGGGTGCCTGTTCGGATTTCCGTCGCAGCCAATACAATTCGGTTTGAAAAGCCGACACCGTGCGAAGTAATAACAGATGGCGTCCCGTGGCATCGATGTCGGCAGGTGTCCAAATGCCATCGCCTCGGAATAGCAGGCGGTCTTGGGGTCGGGGATCGAAATGCCCGGACCGGATCGTCCACGGCGTTGCTTTTTCGTTCTGAGTCTGGGCGGGATTGTGGCTGTAGACAAAGCGCCTACCCCCTGGCGCAAAGGTCACCGCGCTGGCGCGGCCGGGAGGCATGGGCCAAAGAAAGGGGCGACCCATGCGCGGTACATATCCGTAAAGCTGAAACTCTTCGTCGCCTTTTTCGTCACGGGTGAGCAACAAGGTGTCGCCTCGCCCTTCGGGACTTATGGCCGAATTGGCTGGGCGAAAAGGCAGAGGAGGCAAAGCCTTGGGTTTCGCACCGGGTTGCGAGAGGCCGAAGTAGCGCAAGGAGTCGCCAGCATGCAAAAGCAAAAGGGGATGGCCATTCAAAAATCCGCTGCCCGCTGCGGCTTCGACAGCGGCATAAGCGGCCAAATCAGGTAAGGCAGTCGAATCGGCCAGCAGGGAATCGGCATGACCGGAAAAGGCCATTTCCAAAGCGGGGCGGGCGAAGGAGTGGGCGGGATTTCGAGGCGCGGCGGCGGGCTTGGATTTCGGAGCAACGCCGTCGGCGTTAAGCGTAAAGACGCAAAAGGCAAACAGGAGAATGGCTCCGGGTAAACTGATTCGGGGCAAGCCGGAACCGGATTTCGGCCGGCGCGCTTTCATGGATTGAGGCCGTATTTCGCCAGCTTATTGTGCAAGCCCTGGCGCGATAGTCCTAAGCGGCGCGCGGTTTGGGAAATATTGTTTTCGCATTCGACCAAGGCCCGCTCAATCATGTCTTTTTCCAAGGCCATCACGGCATCATCCAAGGGCAAATCGGGAGGCAAAGCGGCAGGAGTCACGGCCTTGTTACCGTAACCGGCATTTGACGTACCGCCGACTGTGGAAGAGGCCGATGGGGCTGTCGACGATGAGGTCGCCTCGGCAATGCGATCGGGCAAATGGGCCAGGTCAATGGCGGGCGCGGAGCCGACCCAATTCAGGGCGTATTCGACGGCATTTTCCAGTTCGCGCACGTTGCCGGGAAAGGCATGCGATTTCAGCGCCTGCACGGCGGCGGCGGAGAAAGGGCGTTTCGGCTTATCCATTTTCGCCGCTAACTTGGCGACAAAGTGATCCGCGAGCAGGGGAATGTCTTCCGGCCTTTCGCGCAGGGGTGGCGTGCGCAGGGGAATCACATTGAGGCGATAAAACAAATCCTGGCGAAAAGTTTTTTCCTCGGCCATGGCTTCGAGATTGCGATGGGTGGCGGCGATGATGCGCACATCGACCTTGCGTTCGCTGCGTCCGCCTATGGGCGTGATGACGCCTTCTTGTAAAAAACGCAGCAGTTTGGATTGGGCTGCCAGAGGCATATCGCCGATTTCATCGAGGAAAAGCGTGCCACCATGGGCGGCTTCTAAAAGGCCCACGCGGTTTTCCGTGGCATGAGTGAAGGCGCCTTTGACATGTCCGAACAATTCGCTTTCCAAAATGCTTTCGGGCAGGGCGGCGCAATTGAGTGCGACAAAGGGCTTCTCACGGCGAGAACCGCCGAAATGCAAAGCGCGCGCCACTAATTCCTTGCCCGTGCCAGATTCTCCGGTGATGAGTACCGTGCTTTGTGAGTCGAGCAGGGCATTGACCTTGGCCTTCAATTTTTGCATGGCGGGGGAGAGGCCGACGAGGTTTTTCAAGGCCGTCGATTCTTCCCGAGTCTGAGTACGCAATTGACGGTTCTCGTTTTCGAGCACGGCATTGCGGGCCGCGAGCTGCTCATGCAGGCCGCGATTCTCCAAGGTGAGGCGATAATGATCGACGGCCCCTTGCACCACGGCCATGAGCTGCACGGGTTCCCAAGGCTTGTTCAGGAAATGCAAAATGCCGCCTTGATTCACGGCGGCCACCACGGATTCGAAATCGCTATAGCCGGTCAGGAGAATACGGGCCGTATCGGGATATTGTTGCTTCACCCAGGTCAGAAGCTGGGAGCCGGTTTCACCTGGCATGCGCTGATCGGAAAGGATGCAGGCAATGGCGCGCTGGGCAAAGGCCACCCGCGCCTCTTCGGCATTTTTGGCGATAATGCAATCGTAATCGTCTTCGAGATCACGGCGCAGGCTGGAAAGAATGGACGGCTCGTCATCCACCACCAGGACACAAAAACGTTCAGGCGAGTTCATGGCCATGCGCGGAAAATACATCGGGCAAACGGACTTCAAAGGTGGCCCCGTGTCCGAGTTGGGATTGCACGCTCAAATTTCCTCCATGGGCTTTGACGATACTGTAGGCGAGATGCAGGCCCAAGCCCAAACCCTGGCCCACATCCTTGGTGGTGAAAAAGGGATCGAAAAGTCGGGCCATATGCTCCGGAGCAATGCCTGGCCCATTATCGGTGATCGTTGCAATTACTTGTCCCTCTTGCAATCGAGTAGCAAGGGTGATTTGCCCCTTTTCGCCCAGAGCTTGACCCGCATTGACGAGCAAATTCAAAAACACTTGTTGTAGCTGTCCTGCGTCGGCTTGAACCAAGGGAATGTCTTGATATTCCCGGAGGATTTCGATACCGGGCGCAAAGCCGGTGCGCGCGACACTTAAAGCTTTATCCATGGGCTCTCGCATATCGCAAGGGGCCATGGTGGGTGGCTTATCGGGCCTATCGGCGCTAGTGCGTGCGAGACCTCGCAAATTTTGGACGATGTCGCGAACCCGCATCGCTCCTTCCTGGCTTTCCTTTAGGGCCTCGGAAATGCGGTCTAAGTTGCGGCGCGTACGATCATCGATATCCTGAACCGGCAAGTTCGCGAGATAGCGTCCGATTTGATGCAAGTTGGCATAGATAAAGCCGATGGGATTATTCAGCTCATGCGCTATCCCCGCCACCAATTGTCCGAGGCTGGCCAATTTTTCATGCTGTATCAATTGCGATTGGGTATTGTGCAATTGCGTCAGCAGGGTTTCGAGCTCGCGGTTTTTGGATTCCAAGGCCTTGGTGTATTCGCGCCTGGCTATGCTTCGAGCGGTGACTCGCACGGCTTCGCGAAGCAGCACCGATGCCAAGGCCACGAGCAGAAGACCCAAGGCCAACTTTTTGAAGTGGTCCCAATCTCCGAGCCAGACCTGGGCCAACCTTTCCGCATGCACGCCAATTCCACCGAATAAACCCATTTCCCAAATGTCAAGACTGAGGCGACTCTTATCCAGGCGGCGACTGACCGTTTTGCCCGAGGGAAAGATCACGCGCACGCGATATTCGGCCGTAGTGTCGGCAAGATAAAGCGCTAACGGACCGAGATAGCTGCTCAAATACCCTTGGGTGCCGGGCATGTCGCGCAAGGCCATCAATTCCCAGGAAAAGCCAGTCTTCTCGGAGGCCATGCCATTGACGCGCTTCCAAAGCGTTATCTGACTTCCGGCACCAGGCGGATTGGAGCGCACGCCGTGCAAGCGAATCCTGGCTTGGGGAAACCTGGGCGTTACGGAAGGTAAAACGATGGATCCTGTGTCGCGGGTGGCCACCACGGCAGCTTCTCCAGGCTGGCTGGAAAGCAAACCGAATGCGAAACCAGTACTGTAAATCGATCCGGTGGCGGGCCAACCCAAAGCCGTTACGACTCTGCCCTGAAATCGGAGGCCCTCATTTTCGTAGAAATGCTCGACCTGTCTTCCCGTCAAATACAAATCGAGATCGCCGTCACCGTCGGCGTCGAAAAAAGCTCCGCCATAGGCGTCTAAGCTATCGTCTATTCCGCTGAGGCTGTCGTCGACTTCAAATCGCAAGGGCTGCTCGGGCTTGGCCCAAGCCTCGGGCGATTCGGCGAAGCGGCTGGGATTGAGGAGATTGCGCAGAAGCAGGGGCTTGCCTCCGCGCACGGTGAAAAGCAAATCCATGTCGCCATCCCCGTCGATATCGCCATGCAAGGCGGCATTGCAACGCGAGCTTGTCGGCCAGGTCACACCGATGGGCACGGGCTGAAAGCGAAACGGCGCCACGGCCACGAAAATCTGGGCGGGAGTATGCCAACCGGCCACGGCAAGATCGGCTTGGCCATCCAGATTGAGATCGGTGAAGACTGCCGACTGCGATCCGGAATCGGTAGGCAAGCCGGTTCGCTCCAGGGCCATGGGCGTGAAATGCAAGCCGCGATCATTGCGATATAGCCGCATGGGGCCGCTTTCGTCGGTGAGCAGCAAGTCGAGCCAGCCATCTTGATCGAGATCGGCGAAGGCGGCCATATTGGCATTGCCTTTGGCGTCGAGTCCAAGCCTTTTTCCCACCGCTTCAAAGGTGCCATCGCCACGATTATGAAGGGCTTCTAAGCCGTCGCCCCATCCTGCCACCATCAAATCGATATTGCCATCATTGTTGAAATCGACGGCCGTGGCGCCGAGTTCCAAGTTTTTATTGCCTTGGGGCATCAAATTGCCGCCCGCTCCCGAAGCGATGGAGGCGTCGCGAAAGGTGCCGTCGCCGCGATTCAACAACAAGCGATTGAGGGAGCGAAAGCCGACTAGATACAGATCAATGTCGCCGTCACCGTCATAATCGGCCAGGGCCACGCCATAGGCATCGCGTATATCGGGTAACGGGGGAGTGACTTCTGGGGTGGATGTGGCCGAAGCCCCTTGGCTCGCCACGGCGGCGAGTAAAAGCGGGGCTAATCTTTGAGCCAGGGCATTTAGCATGAGTCAGGCCGTCGCTTCATGAAACATTCAAGTTACCAAAGCGCGGCGGGGGTGGCTCTAAAACTGATAGCGCATCGATCCCATGACTTGATGGGCTTGTCCGTCGATATTCAAATCTTTTTGGGTGTCGCCAAGGGTCGATTGCCAGGCATTGCTGCCGCGCATTTGATAGGCAATGTCGAGCAATAGGCCTTTCGAAGGACAAAAGCCCAGCCCCACATTGGCGCGCCAGGGATTGCCGGATTGAGGTTCAGGCGCGGTGGCATCGGAAACCTGCCATTGCGCACCGCCGCGCAGCACGGGTCCGAAATTCGCCAACCTTTGCTCCAAACCGATGGCGAAGGTATGCAGGTTGGGGTATTCGAAGACGCCTTGATCGAAAGCCGCGCCCACCAGGGTATAGCTATTGCTGCTCCAAAAATCTCCATGCCAGTCAAAAGAGATTTGCGTCAGACCACTTTGAAAAGCCATGCCCAGTCGAGTTTGAAAGGGGTGGCGAATGTCATAGCGAGTTTCGACAGGAGCCCCGCCTTCCCTTTGCCAGGTGTCAATGAGAGAGAGTCTTTCCACCACCACGGCGGAGGCACCCAGCCGCACTTGTTCGCTGAGATGAAGCAATAGCGATGGCTCAAGATTGAAGCCGCGATATTCTTCGAGATAGCGTTGTACATCGCCATCTTCGATTTGCAATTGCTCGGTGCCGCCCATGGCGCTTACCGCCAAGCCTAGACTCATCACCTGGGAGGCTTTGTAGGCAATGCCAATTCGGTATTGATCCAAATGCCCGGCCGCCAAATAGGCGTATTCGCGGCCATGAGCCACATAGCCCAAGGGGTCGTCAAAGCTGACGGGAGCATGATAGCCCAGACCAAAAGCCCAGCGATGGCCGTCATTCAGGACCAAGGTTAATGCATTGAGGCGAGTGGTTTCCGCGCTCCGGCTTTGGCCTTGGCCACCCATCACCGTGGTGCGGTTTTCCATAAAGCCATAA
Organism: Fibrobacterota bacterium; assembly: GCA_043753995.1. Lineage (GTDB taxonomy): Bacteria > Fibrobacterota > Fibrobacteria > UBA11236 > UBA11236 > JAYUVP01. Next base: position 20,148 of record JAYUVP010000129.1, on the reverse strand, counting down.
CCGAGATTGAGAGCAAATTCGCTTTTGCGCAATTGTGTCATGCCTGCAGCATTGTAATGCAAGGCCGAATAGTCATCAGCGACTGCCGTAAAGGCTTCGCCCAGGCTGAGAGCGCGAGCCCCAACGCCGGTCTTGGTGCCGAGTGCCACCAATTCTTGACCTGCGAATGTATGGGTGGCTGTGACCAGGAATGAAAAGCCGGTGAAAAAAATTTGTTTAAGCATACGCGCCTTCCTGCAAAAAGGGGCGGCGACGAGCACCGCCCCGATGGGGGTTTAAGGTTTAGCGATCCACTCGAATGTGCTGCACACCTCTTTCCCGCATGGGCCGGGGGCTGGTCGTACCGAATAATTCGCGGGGACGTGATTCATGGCGCTCATAATTTCCGCCGCGATTATCATGTCTTTCGACATGGCGTTCCCCGTCATGACGGCGGTAGTGACGCACGACTTCTCTTTCGCGGCGAATGACGGTCACATGACGCCGCGGGGCTTCACGAACCACCACCACTCGGCGCTCGGGGGGCGGGCAATACTCGCGCTCTATCACCACGACTTCCGGTTCGCGCCTCTCGACCACGATCACTCGTGGCGGGGGCTCCACGCGTTTCTCGATAATGACGGTGCGTGTGTCTTCGCGACGTTCGCATTCCCGCTCTTCGCTAACCACCACGGTGCGCCCGCCGGTTTCCCAGGTATGCCCCAAGGTGATTTGTCCATTGGGAATGCCAATCGAAATCTCGGCATGAGCATAAGTGGAATTGCGATCCGCATGGGCCGCCAGCGGAAGTCCGACCAAGGCCAAGGCAGTCAGCCAATTTCTCGGCGACGTCAAGCCTGGGCGCCAGGGGGCGGCCTCCAAGGCTGTATTGTTTTTCTTGTTGTGTAACATGTCCCTCTCCTTTCAGGGGTTCGGGGCTGCTTGGCCCGTAACCTTCTAAATCAAAGATCGGGCCAACTTTTTTCAGGCTCGGAATAGCTAAAATCACTGAAAATTCGGGGTTTTACGCCGAAAGGACTGTCCACTTCATGGACGAGCCGCAAATCTGTGGACAGGGTGAAATGGTTCGCTGAAGAGACGGCGGGGGTGTCTCGCCCTAATTAAACGAGGTTCAAGGTGAACCGCTCCAGTCGTCCAAGGCGGGATGATAAGCAGGATCGGATTTGGAATTGGGCGCATGCCCTTCGCTATCCTCCTGGTTGCTGGGATCGAAATTGTTTTCATCCGGTTTTGAGAATGCCTCGGCGCCGAGATTCGAAGGAATCGATTCGGTGGTTTCGCCGGGAGCTTCGGCGCGTTCCGATTCCGAATTGAGCACCACCAAGTCGACGCGGCGATTGCGGGCCCGGCCTGAGGGCGTGGCATTGGAAAAGACGGGCCGGAATTCGGCATAGCCCACGGCGGAAAAACGTTTGGGATCCATCCCGAAACGGCCGGAGAGCAGGCGCACAACTTCGGTGGCCCGCGCTGACGATAATTCCCAGTTGCTGGGAAAGGTGCGCGTGCGCATGGGAACGGTGTCGGTATGTCCTTCGACGCGAACTGGATTGCGATATTCCGCTAGGTTGGCAGCGATTTCACCGAGTAGGGGATAGGCATCCCATTTCATTTCAGACTTACCCGATTCGAAGAAACCGGATTCTTTGAGTGAAATCACCAAGCCACGATCGGTGACATCGACATTCACTGCATCGAGTAATTTTCGCGTCATCAGCATGGTTTGCAATTGGCTTTTCACGTTTTCCATGTCGGCCTTGGTGGCCTCGCGTTTGGGACCGCCTTTGCCGGCGGGAGAGGGGCCCGGTTTGTCAGAGGGCACGGCCTTGAAGTCAAGGGAGGACATGGGTATCAGGGTGTTGGCCGGGCTACCAAAAGAAATGCGCATGGATTCGGCCATGGCCTTGCTTTTGTCGGCGTCGGACTTGCTCAAGGCATACAGAGCTGTAAACGTCGCGAAAAGCAAGGTGATAAAATCGGCATAGCTCACGAGCCAGCGTTCGTGATTGACGTGTTCGGGATGCTTAGGCTTTCGGGCCACTTCTCAATGCCCGCCTTCTTTATGATCGGCCACGAAGGCATGCAAACGCTGCCCGAGGAAATGGGGATTTTCGCCATTTTGCAAAGCCACCAAGCCGGCCAAAATCATGTTTTTTTCATGCACCATTTGATGCACGCGGGCCTTGAGTTTGCTCGCTAGGGGTAAAGCAAGAATATTGGCAATGGCCAATCCATAAATGGTGGCCACGAAGGCCGTTGCGATACCGCCGCCCAATTTCGACGGATCGTCCAGATTACTCATCACGTGGATAAGTCCAAGCACGGCTCCGATAATTCCCACAGTCGGTGCGAAAGCGCCTATGCCTTCCCACCAACCAATGGGGATTTTTTGATGCTCTTCGAATGTTTCAATTTCTGTTTCCATAATGGAAAGCAGCATGGCGGGATCAATGCCGTCGACGACCATGCTGAGACCCTTGCGTGTGAAAGGATCGGGATGCCCTTTGGCCTTGGCCTCAAGCGCCATGATGCCGTTCTTGCGTGCGAATTGGCAGAGCTCGACAAGTTCAGCAATGATTTTACCGTGATCGGATTTGGGGGGCATGAGGGCTATTTTGATAGCCTTCAGGGCGATAACCGTATTTTCCATCGGAAAACTGGCCACGGTTGCACCTAAGGCTCCTCCCAACACGATGATGAGAGCCGTCGACTGCATGATGGAGCTAATATGCCCACCCTCCATGATCATGCCCAGCAAGATCATGCCGACGCCGAAAAGCGGGCCTAATAGGGTCGAAAGATCCACGGCGACTCCTCTGAATGCGGTGCTAGGTCGCGACTCCATTATCCCACGAGGCGCAAAATCCGACAATGACTCAAGAGCCCTAAATCGCTTTAACTTTCGCTTTCACTTTGACTTCACCTTTTCTCTCTTTCCATCCCCATGCTGCCCGTAGACGCCCATCGTGACGCCATTTTAGCCGGTTTGAATAACGGCAGGCTTATTCTCGTGGCGCCACCCGGCACCGGAAAATCCACCCATGTGCCTCCCATGATTCCCATGGAATGGGGCAAGGTGGCCGTCTTGCAGCCGCGCCGCATCGCCGCCCGTAATTTGGCCTATCGCGTCGCCGAAGAAAACGGTTGGACTCTCGGCAATGAGGTGGGGTATCAGGTGCGTTTCGAGGGTAAATGCTCGGCCCAAACGCGCATCGTTTTCCAGACCTATGGCGTTTTCTTCCAACGCCTACTTGATGATCTTGATTTGAAGGATATCGGCGTAGTGCTCTTCGACGAATTCCACGAGCGCGCCCTCGAATGCGATGCTGCGCTCGCCTTTTGCCTTCGCCTGCAAATGCAAAAACGTCCCGACTTAAAAATCGCCGTGATGTCGGCCACCTTGGAAAGCCAAGCCCTGCTCGCCTACGCCGCACCGGCTACCATGGTCGAAGTCGCCTCTCCGCTTCATCCCGTCACCATCAGCCATCAGCCTCCTGCGCAACAGGTTCCGATTTGGGAGCAGGCTACACGCGCGTTACGGGGGCTTTTGGCCCAAGGTTTTTCGGGTTCGGTTTTGGTTTTTTTACCTGGGGTGGGTGAAATTCGGCGTACCGCCGAAGCCTTCGATCCGGTTTGCCGCCGCGCGGGATTAGCCGTGCATGAATTACACGGCGGCATGGATTTGGACGCCCAGCAAAAAACCTTGCAGGCTCCGCAGCGCGGCCCTTGCGCCATACTCGCCACCAATGTCGCCGAAACTTCGCTGACTATTCCCGGTGTGAGTGCGGTCATCGACTCGGGATTGCAGCGTGTCGCGGCTTACAATCCCGAGCGGGACATGGATACGCTTTATCTCAAAAGCATTAGCCAGCACAGTGCCACCCAGCGCGCGGGGCGCGCGGGTCGAATGGGTCCCGGCCAATGCGTCCGCCTCTGGTCGCCGGAACGCGAACGCGCCATGGCGCTCACCCTGGAGCCTGAAGTAAGGCGGGTCGATTTGACGCCGCTGGCTTTGAAAATTCTGGCTTTGCAAGCAGGTGAAAAGGTCGGCGCGGATTCCAAGCCTTGGAATTGGCTGGACGATCCCACGCCGGCGCTTTGGAATCATGCACAGGAAAATCTGGCGCGTATCGGCGCGTTGGAAAAAGCCGGCATCAGCTCGGTGGGCCGTGCTCTGCTGCGATGGAGCATACACCCCTTGCCTGGGCATGCGCTTTTACTGGCTTCGCAAGGTGGCGACGGCTTGGTATTCACCGTGGTCGCTGCAATGGCGGCGTGCCTGGAAACCGAATCGAGGCGCAACCCCGCAGCCAGCTCCGATCTTTTCGTGCAAGGGCGCGACCTGGTACGCGATCCGAAAGATCGCCAAGTCGATCGCGAATTGCGAGAATCTTGGCAGCGCTTATTGCGGCATGGTCCGGGTAAGGCCAGCCAGGGCCAGGATGCGACTTACACCTTTGCCGATGCCGCCGAAAATGCCGGACCGGAGTTGAGAGCCCTGGCCACGCGCTGTTTTATCCCAGCGTTCATCGATAGGCTTGCCGGGCGCTTTGAGCAAAGCCAGTCTTTCGTGCTGGCCGACGGTCGTCGCGGCCTCGTGGAAGCGCGCCATTTACCCGCAGATGTGAATTTGATTCTCGCTTTGGAAATGCATGAAACCGGTGGCGCAGGCAAGGTTAGACAGATTTCTATACCGCTGCTTTTGCCCATCGAGCCCGACTGGGTGTCTGAAATTTGGCCCAATGAAATCGCCTGGACCAAGGAAAACCTTTGGGACGAAACGCGCGGTCGCTCGGTCACGGTGAAAAAACAAATGTTTCGTGGCATAGTTTTACGGCGCGAAGTCATCGAAGGAGAAGGCCGCGCCTTGGCCTCGGATATGTTGGTAGAGAAGTTGATTTCGGGAGAAATCACCCTGCCTGGTTTCGACGAGGAGGCCCAGCAAATTGTCTATCGCATTCAACTGGCGGCTGCAACCTGCCCCGACATGGGCCTGCCCAAGCTCGACGATGAAGACTGGAGGCTGATTTATCACGATATTTGCGAGGGCAAAAACTCGTTGAAGCAGCTCGAAAGCGTTTCCGTAGCGGCGGCGTTACGTGACTACCTCGGCTATTCCCTGTGGGCATGGCTGGAGCGCGAGGCTCCGGCCAGTTTGGCTTTGCCCGGTGGCAAGCGCGGTCGCATCACCTATTCGCCCAAGGGGCTTCCAGAAATATCGGCGCGATTGGGCGACTTCGTAGGCTTGCAGGGCAAGACCTTTATTTTGCAAAAGCGAGTCATCGTCAACTACGATATTTTGGCGCCCAATTACCGTACCGTGCAAAAGACGCAAGACCTGACCTCGTTCTGGGAAAACACCTATCCCGAAGTGAAGAAAGAACTCAAGCGCCGCTATCCCCGCCATCCTTGGCCTTGACCGAAAGGGCTTCGCGCAAAATCTTTAGGAGCTTCGAAGGTGTAAAGGGTTTCTCCAGAAAATGGAATTGGCCGGGCATCAAGCCCAAGCCGGCGGCGTCTCCGGCGGAATAGCCCGACATATAGACGATTACCATATCGGGCCATTTTTCCTGGAGGGCGGGTATGGACTTTTGACTGCCCTTGCCGGGCACGCGCAAATCGGTCAATAACAGGTCCGGTTTCAACGATTGCGCTGAGAGGGTTTCCAGCTCTTCATAGTCCCGGCAATCGACGACTTGATATCCTCCGATGAGTAAAACCTCGCGGGTGAGTTTGCGCAATTCGGCGTTGTCTTCCACCACGTAAATGCATTGTCCTTGGCCCGCCACCGTACCTTCCTGTGCCCTAGGGGTTTGCACGGGTAGCTCTTCAAGGCATAAGGGAAAATGAAGATGAAAGGTGGTGCCGACTCCGAGACGGCTGGTCACGGCAATCCAGCCGCCGCATTGGCGCAGGATATCGATGGTGGTGGAAAGGCCGAGTCCCGTGCCTTTGCCCACTTCCTTGGTCGTGAAAAATGGTTCGAAAATTTTCTTCAGCGTTTCAGGGTCCATGCCCGTGCCTGTGTCGCTGACCCGCAAAACCAAATAGGAACCCGGTGCGGCGGTTTCGCTCGTCGGAATGTCTTGGCGATCGAATTCGGCGTCATGGGTTTCAAAAAGCAGGGTCCCGCATTTATGCATGGCGTCGCGCGCATTCGAAGCCAAATTCAGGACCACTTGTTCCAATTGCACCGGATCCATATGCACGTGGTGGCGATGTGCCTGCGCGGATAGTTCGACTTTTACCGAATCGCCTACCATCATGCGCAGCATGGCGAGAAACTCCCGTAAGGAGGCATGGATGTCAAAAGTCTTGGTCTGCACAGCCTGTTTGCGGCTGAAGGCCATCAATTGCCTCACCAGCGAGGTGGCTTGCAGGGCGGCTCTTTCGATGCCCATCAATTCTGGAGAATTCGCAGTAATTTCTTTTTGCTTTTCGATCAATAAATCCACATTGCCCAGAATCACGGCCAGCAAATTATTGAAGTCATGGGCAATGCCACCTGAAAGCCGACCGACGATTTCCATTTTTTGCGCTTGTTGCAACTTTTCTTCACTCAGCTTCAGCGCCCTTTCCTGGTCCAAACGTCCTTGGTACTCACGCAGTTCGCGTTCGACGGCAGGAATCAGGCGTTGCAAGTTGTCCTTCATCAAATAGTCATTGGCCCCGGCCTTCATAGCGGCTACCGCCAGGGTCTCGCCTATGGTGCCTGAAATGAGGATGACGGGTATTTGCAAGCCGTGATCGCGAATGATGCCCAAGGCGGACAAGCCGTCAAAGCCGGGCATATTGTAGTCGGAGAGTATCAAGTCCCAGGTATTTTCCGCCAGACAGGCTTTTAATTTCGGACCGCTGTCGACGCGTTGCCATGTCAAATCCCAGGCACCGGATTTCAAGGCCAAAAGCACCAAGGCGGCGTCCTCCTCCGAGTCCTCGATCAGAAGCACGCGTAATTTTGCCGCTTGGGCGGGAGTCGAGAAGCTCATGGCGTTTGCGTGTTGAGCAATAGCCAATACATTCCCAATTGTCCCACCGCGGTCATGAATTCTTCGAATTCCACCGGCTTGCGCACAAAGGAATTCGCTCCGCCGCGATAGGCTCCGAGTATGTCTTGCTCTTCCTGGGAAGATGTGAAAATGATCACAGGCAATATGCGAGTGGATGCATGGGCGCGAAGGGCCGCGAGCACCTCATGGCCATCCACTTTCGGAAGTTTGAGATCGAGTAAGACGACTTGTGGCAAGGTTTCCCGGCTGCCTTGCCTGTCCTTGCCCAGCAATAAATCCAAAGCCTGCTCGCCATCGCGCACCACACGCACCGGATTGGCCACTTTATGACGACGCAAGGCAAGCAAGGTCAACTCCTCGTCGTCTGGGTCGTCTTCGACCAATAGGATATACCGTTCGAGCATAATGCCTCCTAGGAAGCCAAGGTGAAAAAGAAGCGCGCCCCGCAACCGACTTCACTGTAAGCACCGATTCGTCCACCGTGGCGGGTCAGCACTTTTTCGACCAAAGCCAAACCGATGCCATTGCCATCGAATTCCTCGCGCGAATGCAGTCGCTGAAAAGGGGAGAAAAGTTTTTGGGCATAGGTCATATCGAAACCGGCGCCATTGTCCCGGACGCAAAAAGCCGTTTCGCCTTCCCAGGTTTCTGCCAAGAGCTCGATTTTTGCCTCGCTCCGCTTGGAAGTGAACTTCCAGGCATTGCCCAGCAGATTTTCCAATACGATGCGCGTGAGGCCCGGATCGGCCAAGGCATGCAATCCTGGCGCAATGACCCAGGTGATGGTTCGTTGCCTATCTCCTTGACGCAATTGGGCTAAAACCTCTTCGGCCAGGGCGCTTAGATTCACATTCTCTTTGATTATTTCTCGGCGAGAAAGGCGGGCCAGTTCTAACAAATCATCGATTAACGCGGCCATTCTCTGGCTGGCTCGCCGAATGCGGCCCAAATATTCGCGGCTCTCCCCATCCAGTTGGGTAGCGCGCTCTTCCAAGGCGCGACTGAACCCGTCCAGCGAGCGCAAGGGGGCACGCAAATCATGCGACACGGAATAGGAAAAGGATTCCAGACTGCGATTGGCGGCTTCTAATTCTGCGGTGCGTTCTTTCACCCGTAATTCCAATTGCTGATTCAAGGCGCGCACTTCAGCCTCGCTTTTTTTCAAGGCTCGCTGTGAGGCTATTCGATCGGAAATATCCACGATACTGCCGCGAACAAGGTGTCTCTCGGGATCGGGCAAACGCAAAAGACGTATGTCGCAAGGCAGTTCCCTGCCTTCGCTATCGAGATGGGACCATTCGAAATGCGGTGTCTGCCCCTGCATGGCCAGTCCGATAAGTTCTCGCGCCTTTTCCGAGGAGGGGCGGCCATCGGGCTGTTTTTCGGGACTTAATTGCGCCGGCCCCAGTTGCAGAAGCTTCTCTCGGGGAAGCCGGAAAAAATGCTCCGCTTGGGTATTGACGTCGGAGAATTTCCCGGTGTCAACATCGAGTACCACTATGGCCTCGGGGCTATGTTCGATGAGCGCCTTGTAGCGCATTTCACTTTGTGCCAGTGCGACCTGGGTCGAGCGGCGCTCGTCCCATATAAAGGAGATGAGAATGTGGGTTAAGGCAAAAAGCCAAATGCCGATCAAGGTTTCCACCGTGAGACGGGGGTCGATAAAAGGGTGACTACTCGGGGATTGTTTTTGAATCACCATTTGGCCGAAAAGGGCGAGGGCCACCGCCAAAGTCGTCATTCCCGGCCCTATACGCAGCCCAGGCCATAAGACGAGCGGGATAAAAACCGATAGACGTGGAATTTGAAACCAAGACCCCAGCAATAAATCGCTGGCGCGTATCCACACCAGGATCAAACAAAAAGCCATCACCAACATGGATTCACGACGATAGACCTTTAGTTCTCGCCCAATCATTTTGGCCGTCCACCAGAAACTGAAGCCCAAAAGACCGCCCACCGTGTCTTGAAGGATTCCTGTCAGCCAATCCTGTAAAAAGGGATTTTGTACCGGTGCCGTCGCCCAGTAATGGAGGTAGACTCGCAGGCCCGCGCCGAATAAAACCAGGGGCGGTTGAATTCGCAATTGCCAATCCAAAAGCAGGTCCGCTTTTTTGCGATGGGGATGCCTATTCTGCCAGCGATGAAAAACCTTGGCAGTGAGCACCCATTGTAAGGCAAGCAGCAGGGCGACGAAAGGAATGAAATCGCCATAGACCCAGGCAAAGGCGATGGCCACTCCCGCAGCAGAGAATTGAAATCCCCCTAGACTTAGGCCTATGGCCAAGGCGGTGACAAAAAAAGGCGGAAGGGGGCTTTTTCCGAGGCCTAATTCAAGCCCATGGCAAATGAGCCAGGTCAATACCGTGGCGCCTGCCGCCATAAGAAGTTGTCGCGGCCAGAATAAACCGGTTGTCGCTGCCTGGTTCTGCATAAACAGTGAAATTGAATATTAGCATACCAGGCACGGGGAATTCCTTAGGGTCAAAACAAATAGGGGACGATTTGGAATTGCCTTCCAAGGAAGATTCGCCGATTCTCCCCAAAGGTCACGGCAGCCTTCAGGATGCCGATATCAATGAAAAAGCCAGAATCAAAGGGCTCTTCATTGACCCAGAAAAACCAGTTTCGCTCGGCGGGAGCGGCGGCATAGCCCGCGGCGATAAAGCTTGGTTTCAAGAGCCCCAATAGGGAGGGGCGCGCATCGGGGGCGGAATACCAATAACAGCGCAGGCCAAGTTCCCAGAGAGCGGCGACCTGAAAATTTCGCGGCAAATCATTGACGCTTTCATTATGGGCCAAAAACCAGGTGGTGCTATAGCGCAAAACGGGCTCCAGGGGTCCGGGCCCATTTTGATTCGGGCCGAAGGGATAGAGCCCTTGCAAGGCATAGGCCACACCGGCTTCGAGGAAATTCAAAGATGGGCTATTCGCGCCATAGCGTTGTTCATAGCGAAAGAGGCGATTGCGGCTGCGATCATAGGCTGATTTCAATTCCGCTTGTTGATAAACCGTCAGGGGTTGCCGTAAGGAAAGAATCCGTTCCTCAGGTATTTTCGCTGAATCTAAGGCGTCCTTGAGTTCGTTCAGGGTGACAACCTTGATGAATTCAATGTCACGCATGGCCTTCCCCAAATCCGCCGGATTTTCCTTTAGCGCCAGGGGCTTTGTCGCTTTGAGGGCATCCGTAAATGAAATCGTTTCATCGCGTATTTCCAGGCTTTTCAGCGATAGGGCGGCGGCGCGGAATTTGGCATGCAGTTTCGGTTGGGCTCTCTCGAAATTGGCCAGAGAATCGGCGACCAAGGCGCTATCGGCAAATTGGGCAATGGTGAAGGGTTGGCTGTTTCGCGCTTGCAAGGGTATCGAAGTCAGCAAGCAAACGGCGATCAGGGCGGGGGCGTTTAGGCGCACAGCCAATTCTCCAATTCGGTAGTATGTCTCATGATATAATCCTCCCAAGAATGGGGATTATTCAAAGGAATTTGTCCGGCTTGACTTTGCGCCAATGCCGTCTGGAGTAAAAGCCTCAATTCCGCCTCCGTGGTCACCGAAAGCCAGTCTTGGGAATCGATCAGGCTTTGTTGGCCGATGAAAGGTGGCGAGGCGGGCACATTCATATAGGCCCAATCCAATTTTTTACGGAAAGAATGGCCACCGACAGGATCTAGAGCCCCGGTTATCGAAACCCATTTCTTCACGGAGGCCACCTTGCCTCCACTCAAAGTTTCCGCCATGGGCGCAAATAAACCCTGACTCGCCGTGGTGGCTAAACCGGAAGGAACGAGGAGACTCAAGGCCTGGGAGACGCTGCGAATCATTTTGACCGGCGAGGCCATGAAAATCACGCTGGAAAAACGCAGACCATCTTGGACGGGGTGCAAATGCGCTGAAGTGTCATTCACGCAGCGATGCAAAATTTCATAGGTATGAAAACAACCGAGGCTGTGGCAGACAATGGAGATTTTCTGGAAGTCGGGAGGAAAGCCGGCTTCAATGCCGTCGAGCACTAGGCGTTGTATTTGTTGCAAATAGGCATCCTGAACGGCATTGCGCGCCGACAGGCTGAGCACGGGCCAAAAGACATCGGCTATGATTTCCGATGCGATTTGCGCCAAGCCTCCGCCGATTTGAGAACTGATCCATTGCTTGCATTCGCTTAGGGCAGATTCCAGGCGGACTTTTTCCTTGAACCAATCATTGATGAAGTCATAATAAAGCCAATACACCGGAGTCTTGCCGGCCTTGGCCCCTAAGGCCTGCTGTATCTTGGGATTCAAGAAGTCATAGGTTCCCGATTGCACGTTTCCAATGCCATGCACCATCAGCAAGGCCGTACCATCTCCTCCTTGGGCCTTGGTTTTCCACTTGTGGGATTGGGCCATAAAAGACGGCATGCTCACCTCCTCGAAAAGACTTAAATAGAAATACTCCGTTAACTACTTTGCTGCGGATCATGCTTCTTTGGATCACCGCCATTGTGCTCGGACTTGTGGAGGGCGTTACCGAGTTTTTGCCCGTCTCTTCCACTGGACATCTCATCCTCACCGGACATTTGCTTGGCTTCACAGGTGAAAAGGCCGATTGCTTCGAAGTTTTTATTCAGTTCGGAGCCATCCTTGCGGTGGTGGGTTTATTTCGCGAACGTTTTCTCGCCCTAATTCCTTTTAAGTCCGCCAAGGTCTCGGGGAACGTGCCAAGTCAAGAGGGCCCCCAAGCCTTCAAGGGTAAGCGCGGATTATTGCTTTTATTCGTAGTCACTCTTCCCGGTTTGATTATGGGCAAGCTATTGCATTCTACCATTAAAGCCCATTTATTCAACCCTTTGACCGTGGCCGTGGGCCTTGGAGTGGGTGGTGTCTTGATTTTGCTGGTGGAAAAATTCGGTCCGCGGGCAAGCAAATTCGATGTATCGAGAATATCACTGAAGAATGCTTTTATCATCGGCTGCTTTCAATGCCTTGCCCTGTGGCCCGGCATGTCGCGGGCTTCAAGCACCATCCTGGGCGGTATGCTTCTCGGTTTGGATCGTAAGACGGCGGCGGAATTTTCCTTTCTTGCCGCCGTCCCTCTCATCACGGCGGCGGCTTTTTATGACCTGTATAAGAACCTTCACCTATTGCATGTCGAAGACGCAGGTTTCTTCGCCCTCGGCTTTTTCGTTTCTCTCGGGTCGGCCTGGTTCGCCGTGAAATTCTTTATGCAATATCTATCTCGTCACACTTTATCTATTTTCGGCATTTACCGCATCGTTTTGGCCGGCTTGGCTGGGTGGGTATTTTCTCGAATATGAATTCGAATGCCGGAGCGCCTCAGGCCGGTCGCCGACCTATCCTTCGGCAATCCCTGATTCGATTTGCTGTCGCGATCCTCTTGCTCACCCTACTTATTGCCGCCACAGCTCGCCCACCGCGTTTGCTGATTTTAGGCGATAGTCTCACCGAGGGCTATGGCGTGGAGCCTGAGCAGGCCTATCCCGCCCTGCTTGATTCCCTGATGCAAGCTCGGTTTCCTGGCGCCAAGGTCATAGGCGGTGGAGTGAGTGGCGCCACCTCGGCAGGAGCCATCCGTCGCCTCGAATGGTATGCCCGTTCGCGACCCGAGTGGGTCATGCTTGCCTTGGGTAGCAATGATGGGCTTCGCGGCATACCCATTGAAGAAACGCGTAAGAACTTGGATTCCACCATTCGGTTTTGTCAGAAACGAGGCTGGAAAGTGATTTTAGCTGGACTAAAAGTGCCCCCGAATTATGGGGCCGAATATGCCAGCGCTTTCACCGGAATCTTCGATTCCTTGGCCTCTCAGTATGGTTTACCGTATTTCCCTTTTCTTTTGGATGGCGTGGCGGGCAATCCCAAAATGAATCAGGGCGACGGCATACATCCCAATGTCCCAGGGCATGCTTTAATGGCGAAACAATTATTTCAATTCCTAATTCCCCTACCAGGCTTCTTTGCCGCCCCAGCCAAATCCGAAACGAAAAACCCCTAGAAATTTGAGCCGCTGACGCAAAAAAACGCCAAAGACTGCCGATTCCATTAGAATTGGGCTCAGACTGTCGATTTTGAGTCCCTTTTTATTAATGATTTTTTTTTGACCGGCAATGGCGGCGGAAAGTTACTTGCAGTACATTTACGCCCTCATGGCCGCGGAAAGAGGGCAGCGGCTGTAAATTTGAAACTTTTTCATCCCCATTTTAGTCCTCTTTGCAAAGGGTAAACGATGACAACCCAAAGCCTGGCTTCGGTCAGTAACAATCAATCTGGTAGCGGCTCTAATTCTCAGAACTCTGGGAATGACGCTTACAATGCCAACCGGCTCCTTTGGGCCGGCTTCATGGCCATTCTTGCCGCTGGCGTGGGCTTTGCCCTGCGCGGAGGCATTTTCGACAACTGGGGAGCCGAGTACGGCTTTACTGGTTTACAACTCGGTGCCATCGGCGGCGCTGGCTTCACGGGTTTTTGCTTCGGCATCATTATCGGCGGCATTATCGTCGATAAAATCGGTTATGGAAAATTGGTCCTCGCCGCTTTTGCTTGTCATATCATCTCCGCCTTTGTGACTTTCGGTGCCTCCACCCCGGCTAATGCCGCTGCCTTCTTAACCTGGGGCATGTTCATATTCGCTTTCGCCAACGGAACTCTGGAAGCCGTCGCCAATCCCCTGGTGGCTACCATGTTCCCTAAGGCTCGCGCTCATTACCTGAATATCCTGCATGCCAGCTGGCCCGCAGGTATGGTGCTCGGTGCCATCATTGGTTGGATTCTCGACGATAAGATGAAGGTGAATTGGAAAGTCCAGTTGGCCTTTTATCTCGTGCCCACCATTGGCTATGGCATCATGTTTTTCGGCCAGAAATTTCCCAAGTCCGAAGCCTCGCAAAAAGGCGCCAAGCTCGGCGAAATGTTCAAGGATGTCGGCATCATCGGCGCTCTCGTCATTTGCTATTTGCTGACCTTGTTCTTCTCCGGAAATCTCGGCTTACCCCAATGGGCGGCTTATGCTCTTTCGGGTGCCATGCTGATTGGCGTGGGTATTATCACCAAGTTTTCCATTGGCTCTTTCCTGCTCTTCGCTCTGTTTGTCACCCATCTCTTGGTTGGCGCGGTCGAGCTCGGCACGGATGGCTGGATCCAGAATATCACCGGCAATTTGTTCACTTCGGAGCAGGGTAAATACCTCTTCATCTGGACTTCGGCCATCATGTTCGGCCTTCGCTTCTGCGTCCATTTCATCGAAAAGAACTTGAAGGTTTCGCCTATCGGTCTCTTGCTGATTAGCGCCACCTTGGCCGTGATCGGCCTTCGCATGTCCAGCACCATGAATTCCTTCACCATGGCCCTCATTGCCTTGGGTATTTATGCCCTGGGTAAGACTTTCTTCTGGCCTACCATGCTTGCCGTCGCTTCCGACCGCTTTCCCCGTACTGGCGCCGTTGCCATTTCCATCATGGGTGGTATCGGCATGCTTTCCGCAGGTCTCCTCGGCGGCCCTGGTTTGGGTTATTCCAAGGACCGTTTTGCCGCTGAGCACTTGCAGCAGACCAGCCCTGCCGTTTACGAGCAGGTGAAAGCCGAAGCACCGTCCAAGTTCTTGTTCTTAGCAGGTGTCAATGCCATTGACGGCAAAAAGCTTGGCGAAGCTAAGGCCGCGGGTGCAGCCGCGACTGAGGAACAAAAAGCCATTGTGGCCGCCGATCAGCATGGCGACCGCGCGACTTTGAAGGCCGACGCCTATATTCCTTTTGCCATGGCTCTCATTTATCTCGCCATGCTCTTGTACTTCAAAACCATCGGCGGATATAAGCCTCTTCGCATCGAAGACGCCAAGTAAAGCTTTTCGCCAGCAAATGCAAAAAAGCCTCATGGAGTGAATCCATGGGGCTTTTTTTTCGACTTTTTAGTGTGGCCCGCCTCCCCAATTTTTTATTTGGCTTCTGGAAGCTTTCCCCCTCGGAGGTGTCGTAGTGGCCATAGCAAAGACCGTTTCTCCTTTATTGGTCGCCGAGGGCTTGGCCAAAAAATATGGCAGCCTATCGGTTTTGGCCGATGCCAGCCTTTCCCTGCATGCCGGAGAATGCGTGGCCATCGTCGGCGCTTCGGGCAGTGGCAAAACCACCTTGCTCAGCCTTTTGGCAGGTTTGGATAAACCCGATGCGGGCTCCTTGCTTTATGGGGATCAAAAGCTTTCCAATTACAGCGAAACTGAATTGGCGCGATGGCGTGGGCGCCATATAGGCATTGTCTTTCAAGATTATCACTTGGTACCCTCGCTTACGGCCTGGGAAAATGTGGCCTTGCCCCTGGAAATCGCAAGCGCCAAAAATCGGGCCGCGGACTTGCGTAGTCAGGCCATGGCCATTTTGCAAAGCGTGGGCCTGTCCGAGCGAGCCCAGCATTTTCCGCATCAACTATCGGGTGGAGAGCAGCAGCGTGTCGCTTTGGCGCGCGCCTTGGTAGGCAAGCCCGATTTGCTTTTCGCCGATGAACCCACGGGCAATCTTGACGAAGTCACGGCCCGAGAAGTCGAAGACTTGCTTTTCGACTTGATCCGAAAAACCGGTTTGGCGGCCATTTTGGTCACGCATAATCGCGAATTGGCCAAACGCTGCGATCGCATTTTGAATTTGCATTTCGGTCGTTTTGTCGCATGATGACAACCCATTTACCCCTTTTCCTGCGCCTGCTACGGCATCGCCGCAATGCCGTCTTGGTCTTTGTCGGGCTCTATAGCTTGGGATTGGGCATTTTCCTTATCGTCGACGGCTTATGGCGTCGCGTCGAAACCGACCTGGGCGGCCGAAGCCGCGATTTGCTGGAATCGGATTTACAAATACAGTCGCGTCGACCCTTAACGGCGGCCGAATCCCTGACCCTTCAAACCGCTTTGCCCGCGGGGACGCGAGAGGCTTATTCCTCGGGCTTTCTCTCCATGGTAGCCGGCACGAATGGCAATAGTCGATTGGTGCAAATCAAGGCCGTCGACTCGGCCTATCCGCTTTTCGGAGCCTTCCAATTCGAGCCGAAATCCTCTCCCGGCTTTACCCTGCAAGACTGGCGTCGTGGCGAAGTCTTGGCTCCTCCGGCCTTGCTGGCCTCCCTGGGTTTGAAAATCGGCGACAGCATTGCCATTGGCGGCCATCGCTTTCTTTTGCGCGCCGCCTTTACTCAAAGGCCGGGAGGTGGCTTTGACCTTTGGGAAATGGGCGGACGCCTCTACATGCGTTTCGCTGACATGGCCGCCACCGGACTTGATCAATATGGCAGCCGCATTTTCCGGTATCGCTTTTACGCCTTTCCCGAAGGCATAGATGCCAATGCCTTGCGTCGGCAATTGGAAAAATCCCTCGACGATCCTGAAATCGACATTCGCTCGGTAGGGGATCGCGATAGCGATTTGGGTCGTCTGCTCGACAATGTGGGTGGCTTTCTCAAAATCTTGGCCATGGGGGCCTATTTACTGGCCTCCATTGGCGCCACCTTCTTTTTCAGCCGCCACCTGGAATCCGAAAGGCCGCGCGCCGCCTTATTGCGCACTCTGGGTTATTCCCCTGCTGCGGTGCGAAGGACTTTTTTGCTGCAATGCCTAGCCCTGGCGCTACTCAGCTCGCTTTGTGGTTTGCTTTTGGCCTTGGCCGCTCTGCAAGCCTTTTTGCCTTGGGTCAAGGCCGTTTATGGCCTCAGCCTAAATGCCGGCTTGCCCCTGCCCACCTGGGTGCTCGGCTTGGTTTTACCGGCCTGCACCGCCTTGCTTTTTGGCGCCGCCGAATTCTGGCGCTTAGGGTCCACTTCACCCGCCTTGCTTTTAAGACCCGGAGCGGCGCAGCCCTTGCCTTGGGCTTGGCGCCTGGTTTTGTCCATGCTGCAAGCCACGGGGGTGCTTTTCTTCGCACGGTGGATATCGCATTCCTGGCTACTGGGCTCCGCGTCGCTGGGCATATTGATCGTCTCCTGGGCCCTCATGTATGGATTAGGCTATGGCCTAGTAAAAACCCTGTGGCAAATGCGATCCCGGCTTGGCTATGCCGATCGCGTTTTGCTGGGAGCCATGCATTTGCGTCCGGGCCGTTCGCTCACGGCTTTCTTTGCCTTGGGCTTCACGGCCTTCTCCATTGCCCTATTGCCTTTATTGCGTCATTCTCTCGCTGAGGAATTGCGCGCCCCCCAGGGGCAGGTCTTACCCAGCCTTTTTCTCTTCGACATTCAGGAAGAGGAAAGCCAGGGCCTGCAAGCCCTGCTGGACAAATTGGGAAAACCTCTGGAAACCCTTTCGCCCATGGTGCGAGCCCGCTTGCAAGCCGTCAATGGCCAAGGCTTTCGTCGCGATGATGCTGAGGCTGGCACCTTGGAGGAAAAAGCCCGCGCGCGCATGCGCAATCGCGGTTTCAATTTGAGTTATCGCGAGGTGCTATTACCTTCGGAACGTGTTACATCGGGTACATTTTGGACGACGCGCGCCCCGGAATCTCTGGATAGTCTCCCCCAAATCAGCATGGAGCAAGGGTTCGCGGCCAAATTGAATCTGTCCTTGGGCGACACCCTGCTCTTCGATGTGCAAGGCGTAGAGGTTTCCGGAATCATTACCAGCTTTCGGCGCGTGCGATGGAATTCCTTTCGCCCTAATTTTTTCATTTTGTTTCAACCCGGCGCACTCGAGCCGGCTCCCAAGACCTTTTTGGGTACCGTGGTCAGCTCCGGTCCTTTGGCCACGGGCATTCGCGATAGCGTAGTCAAGGCCTACCCTCATGTGAGCGTGATGGAAGTGGCCGAGGCCTTAGGCCGCCTCGATCATTTGATGGGGCAATTACAGCGCATGGTCGCCATGCTATCCTGGGGCTATTTGTTGATTGGCCTTTGCATTCTCGCCACCGTGATCGAAGGTGCTTTGCGTGACAGCCGTCGCAGTCTTTTGCTCTTACGTACCTTGGGCGCTACCGAGGGTATTCTCCGCATGGCCTTACTTCGCCACTATGTGGCCTTCGCTTTGGCGGCCACTCTGGGAGGCCTCGCCTTAGCTATTGGCACGGCGTATGCCGTTCACACCTTGCTTTGGGATATCGCCTTCGCCCCGCCTTGGGAGTTTTTTCCGCTTGGCCTTCTCAGCGGTTTAGGTGTCGGCCTCATTGCCTCGGCCTGGGCCATGATTCGAGGACGTGGCACGTCACTACGCGATTTGCTTGCTGGCACACGCGGAGAATAAGTGAGTCTCTAAACTTTTTTCGGGGGGGCTCGGCCACGGGTTCTGGGCCTTTCAAACGCCCCCCTGGCTCGGTCGCTGCGTCCAAGTCATTGGCGCTTTAATACAGCGCTTCCCCTGCGGACGCGAGCAGGAAAGATTGTGCACCCCTATTTGAAAAGCCCGGTTGGGATGGAATTTCCAATTGCCTGATAACCCAAGGCATTCGGGTGGACATAGTCGAACGTCATATCGGATTTGATCCGCAATGGATTTGTCGTTGTATCTCCCACCACGGCTTCGAAATCGAGCACGGCATCGAAATTACCCGGTGTGCGAATCCATGCGTTGACTGCCTGTCGTGTGGTTTCGTTGGCCACCGTGTATTTGATTGAGTTGCCGATGGGAAGTAAGGTGGCACCATAAACCTTTATACCCGCAGCATGCGACTCGGAAATCATGGTTGCGTATGCGTTGGTGATGGAAGTATCACTTGCTTGTTCGTATGAAATATCATTAATACCCTCGAGCAGGATCACATACTTGACGTTTGGCCGTGCCAGTACATCATCGGCAAAACGATGTACGCCTGAAGGCCCTGCAAGGTCAGAGGACACCACACGGTTTGAACCGATACCCATGTTGATTACCGCGAATGGGGCGCCCGAGGACAATACCGGCAAACGTTTGGAAAGGACGTCAGGCCAGGTTCCATTGTCGTCATTGATTGCGCCTGCCCCATCGGTAATGGAGTTTCCGAAAGCAATAGCAACCTCGCTTGTTGAAGGCGCCCAAACTTGCAGTCCCGATACCATGACAACCTGGGTAGTCGTATTACTGGATTCGCTAAGTGGAAGCGTAGTCGAAGCAGTAAAATCGCCGGAACCGGAGAGGTAACTTGTGTGCAATCCGGTAGGGTGAAATGTTGTTGGGTTGAAAATTTCTGGAATGTAAACACTAATAGCTACGGTGACGTGCTGTGCTATGGTGAGTACGACCGAGTCGCTCCAAATCTCTGCGCCGGGGGCAAGGGTAACGCCTTCCTTCCCTCCAAACGTTAATGTTCGGTCGCTTGCGGTGACGATGGAGTTGTTGGTTGAGCAAATCGCAATATGCGCTGCTCCTATAGTGAGGTTGTTGGTTGCGAATTTGTTTGTGAATTTTACCCGCGCTTGTGTGCCGCCGAGTTTCGAGAAAACGCTAAGCCGATACGTTTGATTGTTGAAAGACGGCGTGGACTGTTCATGACCGTTTACTGTTGTCGATAGGAAGGATGCTGCCCAACTGTCTATCCATTTGTCCGCATTGCTGCTGGGTGCGTCGAGCTCTATCACTAAATTGCTGTCGATGAAGCTGGTGATGCCGAATACGGTGGAGAAATACCCCGTTTTGACCACCTTGATGGAATCGACCGCCAACGTGTTGGCGGTGGCGTTGGACAGGGGGCGAGACTCATCGAAAAGGAGCGTTGGAGGCACACTGGCATTGCCAAAGGGGGAATTCAAAGCGACGAATCGAAAGGATTGCCGGCCGGTGATCGTATTCACAATTCCGAAATAAGCCCCGGGTTCCAATCTGCCGGGATTCATCAGCCATATTCCAGTGCCTAGGTTGGCCGAGGCATTACCATAGATCTTTCCGGTGATATCGAGAATACGCAGGTGGACGGGTCCCGGAGCGGTATTGTGAATGAGGATGCCCCGCCCCAGTAGAAAGACGGGACTGTCGGCCTTCCCGAACCTCTCCAACCAGGACCTCTCCGGCGGCGCCTGGTCAAGGTGGAACTGACCCTGGGAGTCGCTGGTATCCTTGAGTCCCCGGTGCAACAGGGTAACCTCCACCTCGGAAATACCCAAGCCTGAGGCTCGGTCCCGAACTACACCCATGAGGTCGATGGACTGGCCCTGTCCTTGCACCAAGGATGTAAGTAATACCAAAGCCGACAGCATGCTGCGGATCATGTCGG
>JAYUVP010000128.1:0-14598 GCA_043753995.1 Fibrobacterota bacterium | reverse complement strand
AACGGCAGTGAATGGTTTTCGCCACCATTACTTCAACCTCCCCAAGATTTTATGCATGGTTTTCAGCTTTGGTTTCTGGGCCTATTGTTTAATTGGCGTGAATCATTTGATTGTGGGTTTAATTTTGTGGGAAATATTTCATGACCTGCAATACAATGTTTTCGTTTGGAATTACAATCGCAATCGTGTTAAAAACGGCCTTTCCCAAAGTGCGGCCGAGAAATTTCTTTTCCAATGGGATTGGCGTAAGCTTTTGCTTTATTCGATTTGCATCCTGGCTTATGGAAGCATTGGATTGCTTACCCAGGACATCGTCAACACCTACGAAAATCAGAAAACTTACGGTAATCTTCTCTATCAAATCGGCAATATCTTCGCGGCTTCCGCCCTGATTCACTTTTACACCGACGGTTTTATTTGGAAAATCCGCGACGGCAAAGTGCAAGCGGATTTGGGCCTCTCCTCCGTGAGTACCTATCACTCCTCTTCAAGTGCAAAACATTGGTTTTTCGTGGCTTTTTTCTTCCTCGCGGCCGCCGGCCTGGGCGCGTCCGAATTTTTCGGCTGGAATGCCAATCAGAAGCTCAATCAAAGCAGCAATCTTGTGAAAATTGTGCCGAAAAGCGGATATGTGAATTTTCTGGAAGGCTCTCGGACCCAAGCCCAAGGTCAATTGGACTCGGCGATCGAATTCTATCGAAGCGCCATAACCTCGGGCAGCGAATACAGCTTCCTAGTACCCGAGGTTGCCGAACTCTATGTCGCCACGGGGCTGTTTGATAAAGCCGAAAAAGAATACCGCGCTCTTTTGGGTGGGGACTCTCTCAATGCGGACTACTCTTTTCAATTGGCATGGTCTTTATTGCAAATGAAAAAAGGCCTTCAGGCTAAACCTTATTTGGAGCAGACCTTGAAGTTGGATTCCCTACAACCGAAAGCTTTGAATTATCTGGGCATGATAGAGCAAGCTGCGGGTGACCGGGCGAAGGCGGAATGGCTTTATCGGAAGGCCCTGGCCTTGGATTCGTCCTATACGCATGCCAGGGAAAACTTATCTGCCCTGGTGGCTTCCCCTAATTAAACATCAACTGTCTCACATCCACCATACCTGCGCCGGCTTTCATATGCAAATCGAAAACGCCGGTCGGCAAAGCCAAGTCGATGTCGACGGATTGCCAATCGGCATTGGCGGGTACTGAGAGCGTCTTGGCCGTCCCTTGATCCACCGACACCGCGAGGTTCATGGCCTTTTGCGTCCGTACCAAAAAAGTGACTCTCGCGGTTTTGGCCTGGGTCGAGGATAGAGTCCAGGATACCGAGTCGTTCTCCGTCAACTGCGCATAGTATTCAAGCGAGCTGCTGTCCTTTTTGACTTGCACGCCTTTGGAGTTGGCGAAAGAGGCGCCTTCAATATCGCCAATTTGCTGTACGGGACGTTTCCAGAGATAGAGACTGTCGTAGAAAAATTGGGTCATGCCAGGAAAATCCGTTTGGGCTTGGCCTATATCCCAAAAGTCTCCGCTTTCCCCTTCGGGGACGCTTTGAACTTTCAATGGCGGTGCCCTTAAATTCAAAGCTGTGGCGCCTTGGAAAAGGGTGGGCTTCAGCAAAATAAAGGACAAAGGCAAATCGCCTAAGCCGGCGGTATTGCTTAGCAATTGGTTATGGGCAAAAAGGCCCAGGGCATGGGTTGGCAGGTTATTGAGCAGGGATAGGGCTGTGTCCTTAGGATGGACATAACCGCGTCCCCAATGAATGAATTTGAATTTCTGGGCCACCAAAAAATTAGCCAGGCTGTCTTTGCCATTGATGCCATCGCTATAAATCGCGATGACGGCAATGCGATCCACTATGGTTGGGTCTAGCAAATAGGCGCTGGCGAGGGTGGAAAGGGTTCCACCCACGAGCAAGATTAAAGGCTTTTCGAAACTGGCCTTGGCCGCCTCGGCCAAGATCAGGGAGGCCCCTTCGGAGGGATGGGGCTTCATGTCAAGGAGTCGGCCGGAGGCCGCCGGAGCCAATTTCTCGGGCGATCCGGTCACAGGAGAAACAGGAAGTTTAAAGCCGGCGAGGCGACCGATTTCCCTGACCTCTTTGCATTGTTGGAATTGCGTATCGAGACTTCGGGCAGGAGAATTCACGAAATCCTTGGTGACCACCCACCCCTTCAGGTTGATAAGGCCCCGTGCGACAGCAGGTAAAAAGAAGGCCATCTCGGCGGTGTTGTCGCAAAACTCATTATCATAAATCACGGGATTGTCTGGGCCAATGCCGGAGAATTGCAGGCCGGGGACACCGGTCAGCAGATTCAATTTGACGCCTCGTTTGCTGAAGGCGACCGCCGCCGGCGTGCTGTCTTTGGAGCGGACAAGCAGACTTTCGGAATTCACGGCCATGCGGAAGGGTTCTTCCGTGAGATAGCGGAGTCGGTATTGGCCTACCGGAAGGCCATCGACCTTCCAACGGCCATTGCCTTCGCAACGGGCAAAGCGGGGTATGCCATAAACTTGGACATAGCGGTCGAAACGCCCCGAGGAGGTCGTGTCGAATCGGCCTTGCAGGGACCCTCCAGGTTCGAGCTTCAGTGAGTCGAGGGACAAGACTCCGGGTTTGCCGTCGAGTTCAACATCTCGCAAGACATAAAGGCTGCCACCTGCGGCAGTGATATGAAGGCGGAATTTCCCGGCGGGAAGGCTGTCGAGACGGAATCGGCCCTGGTTATCGGTGCTGGTCGCGGCTACGGGTTCTGGGCTGCCATCTTGGACAGGATCGAGCAGGAGAGAATCGGTCCATAGGTGAACGCGGGCATTGTGCAAAGCATTGCCGGCGAGATCGCGGGTGCGACCGGTAATGGATTCTGTTTCCGAGCCGCCGCCACCTGTTGCTTGACAGGCGCTTAAAGCCAAGGCGAGGCTGGCCAAAAAGAGCCAAACGAGCCAGGTCCATCGGCCCAGGGAGGATTTCCGGAGTCTCATGCGCAAGCTAAAGGTCAAGGCAACTCCGAAAGGTGGGTGAGGGGAAATACATGAAAGTTCATCTGTATGACCCGGTCGGGGTCTTGGGATTCGGCGGCCATGGTTAGCACTCGCTTACGAAAGACGCGCAGCTCCTCAAGAATGTCAGTATAGGTCGCCGCGGAAATGCTCAAGGTCAGAGTTGAAAAATTTCTCTGGTTTTTGGGCAATTCCTCCAAGGCGCGGCGGGCCAATTCGATGGTTTGCAATTGGTAGCCAACGATTAGCGCTTGGCTCACCGCATCGCCCGCGGTCAAATTGGGATCGGTGCGTTCTAGTGAACCTCCGGATATTTTACGCACGAGGCCCAATTGCAAAAGCAAGTCTACGGCCTTGCGGGCTTCGGCGGCGGACAGGGGAGGATTGAGCATGGCACCCAAGGCTTTATAATCTCCGTTAAAAGGCTTGAGCGCTAAAACTTCGCGCAGAGCCGTGTTTTGCCATTGCGCATAAAATTCCCCCTGAGAGCCATCCACGTTTTTGGCTGCGCGGCCCCGCAGGTTACGTAAGCGTTTAAGATGCTCTTGTTTTTCACTTTCGGTTTGTGATTTGTTGAACATCACAAGCTGTTCGAAATATTGGCGCTGACGAGGGGAAAGCCCGAAAACGTCGGCGAGACGAATGGCCAGGGGCATGGACACGTCTTTTTTGCCCTTGAGCACATTGGTGAAAAAGCCTGCGGAGGCGAAACCCGCCTTTTGGGCGATAAAGCGATAGGAAAAGCGCCGATCACGGTTATGCCTCTCGGCATAGGCATCCGCTAAGAATTGCCGGTAATCCGAATACACAAATACATCGACCATGAAACCGCCAACTGTTTACCTAAACCCGACTTGACTCTAACCAAGGTAAGGCTTGGAAGGCCATAAAATCAGGTTTTTCATGCAGAGATTGTTTCCTTAGGGCAAACACAGGCGCATTTGTCGCAATACTTCTTGGGTGAGGTCGGGTAGGGGCAGTCGGCCATTCAAAAGACGCAAATCGCCACTCATTTCGACGGCCAGCAATTGAGTTGGCAGGAGAGAGGCGGGAAAAAAATGTTGGGTTCGGGTTTTCAGGCGTTGTTCCAGGTCTTTTTCGGGCAAGTCGAGCCAAAACCATAGCGGAGGAGGTTGCAATCCTTCGGCCAAAATACGGCGATAGCTGATTTTCAAGGCAGAACAGGCCAAAATCGTGGGTTGGGAAGTCCGCTTCTGCTCCAAAAGGCGGGCATTCAGTCGATGCAACCAGGGTAAGCGATCCTGATCCTCCAGGGGCTGGCCAAGCGCCATTTTTTCCTTGGCTGGCGCATCGTGGAAATCATCGCCGTCTAGAAAGCTCCAGCGCATTTTTTCGGCGAGATAAAGCCCCAAGGTCGTTTTTCCCGAACCTGAAGGCCCGGCAAGGATAATAAGCCCGGGAATATGCCGTTCTTCGCGCTTATGGGGCTCTCCAAGAGCCAGATTTGCTGGGACTTCCATGCGAACTTTCCGGTACACTGTATATTCCCAAGACGAGATTGTTTCGCTAGGGTGAGCCGAGCAGCCGAAACAGGAGATAAGCTTATGCCTTTCTACGGCTTCCAACGGGTTTTCACGCGGCGAGTCCAAATCGCCGGCCTGGTACTGTGCGGTTTAGGCGTTTTTCCGGCCTTTGCCGCCAAACGATGCGATTGGCATGCTCAAAATGCCTATTTCGGTGAAACGGCTTTTCGCAAATGCCTGGATTTGGCGGCTTTGGACGGCAAGTCCTTGGACATGCCTAAAAACGTATCGCGTTTGGCCCAGGATGGCTTGTCGATTTGCCAGAATGCCTTCAAAACCGAAAATGCAGGCGAAGCCGATATTCTGTATTTGCTCGATAATTCGGGGAGCATGTGGACGGGAGAAAATAGCGCCAAGGACATGAATGGCAACGAATACAATTCGTGTGCGGGCGATCCTTTCCAGCGGCGAGGCAATGTGGTGATTCAGGGAATGCGCCTGCAAAGCCAATTGGCCAGTCACAGTTCAGCGGGCTTTCTTCCCTTTATGGCCGGAAGTGATGGCTTACAAGACCGCTATGTGAGCGCACCCTTGGACATTTCTTCGGCGACGCCCCAGGGCCTAGCCCGGTTGGAGACCTTGACGAAAAAAGTCAGCGATGCCGTGGCCGATGCTGGGCAGAATCAAAGCAAAACCGATCCTTGCGCCAATATTCGCGGCGAACTGATGAAGACCGCAGCGACCGAGCGCAAACAAGCCACCTATTGGGCCCAAGCCTTGCGCAAAGCGATTGACTGGCGGAAAAATGATCCGATTTATAAGGCGGCGAAAAAGCCCGCTATCATACTTATTTCCGATGGCGCCATCGTGGATTGGGAAGACGTGAAAAAACTGATTCCCGATCTGCCTCCTGTCTATGGTTTGCATTTAGGCTATCGCCTCAATCGCGATAAAAAAGTCGACGTTGCTCCCAACCAACTCGACACCTTGACCCGTCTCACCGGCGGTAAGTTTTTTCGCGTGGCTCCCACCGATACTACATCCATGCACCAAGTCATGGCGACCATCATTCGCAGCGTGGTGAGCAATCCCCTGCCGAAATCGGTGAAGGTCACTAATACCAGTTTGTCCAAGCCCCAGGTCAGCGCGGCCAAGGATATGAAAGCCAATCCCGATACCAGCCTGGCGGTGACTCTGGATTCAGTGCTCGCCTTGCGCGAAGGGGAAAATCAATTGCGCATTGAAGTGTCTCTCAATGACACAACGACGCGGCAATACACGGTGAACTTCAATGTTTCCGGCGCGGCTGCCGATCGCAATGGCAATAATTATTCCTGCTTCGATTTACCCACCCTCACCCTGCTGGACGGGTCGGGAAAAACTCCTGAGTTATACACTGCCGATGTTTCGACTTATACGGTTCGCCTAACCCGATCTCCTTCCGAATTGCAAGGCGTCACGGTTCTGGCGACGTCTTCCGATTCGACGCGCAGCGACGCGGCGTCCTGGGGTGATCGCGAGAGCATAGCCATGAAGGCGCCGAGCATGGTCTCGGGCATTGCCGAGCATAAGCAAGATCAAGCCTTCAATCCGCGCTCGGGAACGCCCAAGGCCGGCAATGCCGTGCTGGAAAGCAATCAGACGGGATCGGTGACCTTGACCTGGACCCATCCCCGTGACCCGCGTGAGACGGTCACCTATACCTTGCCTGGCAAAATCATTCCCGTGGTGGATCCCGTGGGCGCATTGCAGCCCCCCAAGGAACCTGCCAGGGGCGTGACGACTCTGGAGGGGCTGAAACCAGGCACTCCGACCATCCTTATCTTTGAGGCACCGAAGGTTGAGGGCGGCGCATTGGGGCCTTGCCTTTCGGGTTGCGAAGTCTTGACGCAAACAGGCGCGAAGCCGGGACAATTTCCCACTTGGATCATGCCCGTGAATGCGCCATTCGATTTTTCCTATCGGGTTTACGACAACCTTGGGCAATTCGTTCGCAATGGCGCGGGAGAATTGACGGCGGAACAATTTGAGTTGATAAGAAGGAATTCCGACACGGCCAAGGTGGCGATTTCCTTCGTTCCCGTGGCCCACAATGGCCGTCACTTGGCGACCGGCGCCTATATCATGAATCTCGACGCGACAACGCATGGCGAAGTCGTGACGCGCAATGCCGCCGGCGATGAAGTGCGCGTGCGTTCCACCTCGGTGAAGCAAGTGCGCCGCTTCGGCTATGTGCGCACAGGGGAATGAGAGCTCAAAGGATCAAGTTTTAAAGCCGGCGACTGCGCCTTCGATTTCGCGGGCCAGGGTTTCCAAATCGATGGAGGCTTGGCGGGTTTGACCGGCCTAATCGGCGGCAAGGCGAACCGAATTCCTTAAATCCTGCACCGAAGCTTGCACTCTTTGGCTATTGCCTGCCGACTCGTGCACGTTACGCCCGATTTCGGTAGTGGTCGCGCTTTGCTCCTGCACAGCGCCTTGCACATTCTCGCCGGATGATTTCAGACGCATTTCAATTCCGCGGGAAAATTCTCGATAGGCACGGCTTGGGGTGCAACCATCCGCTCGACATTGAGGCGGCTAGCAAATAATTATTTCACGACATGGGCATCAAAGCAACTTACCCCGCAGTAAAAGCATGGCAATACTGAAATAAAGCACGATGCCGGTGACGTCAACAAAGGTGGCCACGAAAGGCGTTGAAGACGTTGCCGGGTCCATTTTGAGTCGCTTGAGCAATAGCGGAATCAAGGCTCCGATAAGGGTTCCCCAAATGACCACGCCAATGGTGGCGATGAAAACCGTAAGTCCAATCCAAGCCCAATGCTCGCCGTACATTCCGAAAAAACTCGCAACAAAGCCGATTCGGAAATAGCCTAAAACGGCGAGGAATAGGCCGATGAAGGCGCCAATGGCCAATTCGCGTCGAAACACTTTCCAGAAATCACTAAAGGCGACTTCGCCAAGGGCCAGGGCGCGTATGACAAGACTGGCGGCTTGTGAACCTGCATTGCCGCCACTGGAAATAATGAGAGGCACAAATAAGGTCAAAACTACGGCCTTGGCGATGGCATCTTCAAAGTGAGACATCGCCGATGCGGTGAGCATTTCCCCGATGAAAAGCACTACCAGGGCAGGGGAGCGCTTGCGCGTCATATTCCATAGGCTGGTGTCTAGATAGGGTTCTTCGAGCGCTTGGGCGCCGCCCATTTTTTGAATGTCTTCGGTGGCTTCTTTTTCTTCCAGGTGGAGAATGTCGTCAATGGTGATGATTCCCAGCAAAAAACCCTGGCCATCGATGACGGGTAAGGCCGTGCGCTTGGAATATTTCTTGAAGGCGGCAATGGCTTCTTCTTGAGGATCTTCGGCGTATAGTGCGGTATAACCCTGTTCCATCAATTCACGCACCGGTTCGGCGGGATCGGCCAACAGGAATTCGCGAATGGGCAAGTCGTCAACCAAATGGCCGCGGTCGTCGACCACGTAAATGTCATTCAAGGTTTCTTTGTCTTCGCCGTGGCGGCGAATATACTCGAGGCAGCGTTGCACATTCCAGTCCTGTTTGACCGCCAAAAAGTCGGGGGTCATGAGGCGGCCAACGCTGTCTTCAGGGAATTCCAGCAGCTTTTGGGCGAGCGCCCTTTCCTTGGGAGTCAGGAAGCTGAGTAACTGGCGTGTGACCTCTTGGGGCAACGATTCCAGCAGGGCGGTGCGATCATCGGCCTCCATCTCATTCACGATGGCGGTCACCCGCGCATTGCTGAGGCTGGCGAGTATTTCCTTTTGCAGCAGCAATTCAAGCTGGGGGAAAGTCTCTACCGATCTTTCGGCAGGCAGCTTTTCGAAAAAGGCGGCCTGCAATTCGCCCGGCAATTCCCCGCAGAGTTCGGCCAAGTCCTCCGAGGTCAAATCCTCGATGACGGCATACAATGCCTCATCGTCACCGTGCTCCAGGGCGGCTTGCAGCTCAGGGTAGAGGATTTGAGTCTGTAATTTTTGGAAGGCCATTTCAGGGGTCTCAAACCCACTTCGCTCCTCTTGCAGGCCTACGTGGGGTGGGCAAGGTTGGCTGGCTTAGCGGGGCTAGGATTGGGCCGTAAACTTAACTCCAGCGCAACCTGGGAATTGTGTTCAGGTCTTGATTTCCCGCTCCAGCATTTGGATGCGGTAGGTGAAGGGTGGCTCGGTGATCCAGGGCGTGGTCGCGATTTCCGAAAAGTCCGCCGGAGCAGGCGGAAAGAAGGTGTCGCAGGCAAAGTCGGCGTCGATGACGGTACGATAAATGCGGGCGCAGCGCGGATGCTCCAGAGCAGCGGCGTAAACCTGCCCACCACCGATCACATAAATCTCACGTAGGGTTTCTTCGCCTTGCATTCCACTCAAAGCCTCGTCCAGACCAGCCCAAATTTGAAAGGTGCCGTCGGATTTAAAGTTGGGCTGGCGCGAGAGCACGCCATTGATGCGGCCGGGCAAGGGTCGAAAGCGATCGGGCAGGCTTTCCCAGGTGCGTCGTCCCATGAGTACGGCATTGCGAGCCTCGGGTGCGGGCTTGGGGATGCCCATGTCCTTGCCGAGCTGGGCGATGAGCTGCTCGGGGGTGACGACATGCTTGTCGATGATGGCCCGGTCCAAGTGATAGCGGGCCTGAACGGCGAGGCGATCGGGGCATGTGGTCAATTCCTTGAACCAGCGCATATCGCCCTTGAGGCTCCAGGGCAAGCCGCCCTCTTTTCCGATGCCGCCATGTTTTTCGGTGGCCACCACCAAGCTGAAAGTCCGCATCTTCACCTCAATTCAAGCTGGGTTCACACCGCGATAGGAAATTTGATGAAGGGATGATGCTGATAATTAGCCAATTCGAAATCCTCGAATTGCAAATCGAAAAAAGGTTTTTTACGGAGTCTCACCTGGGGCAGGGGATGGGGTTCGCGTTGTAATTGCGTCTTCACGCCTTCCACATGATTCAAATAAATATGGGCGTCGCCGAGAGTGTGAACGAAAAAGCCCGGGGTAAAGCCGCATTCCTGGGCCACCATGAGAAGCAGCAGGCTATAGCTGGCGATATTAAAGGGCACGCCCAAGGCCATGTCGGCGCTGCGCTGATAAAGCTGCAAGTCGAGCCGGCCATTGCAGGTATAGAATTGGAAAAAGGCATGGCAGGGCGGCAAAGCCATGCGATCGAGATCGGCCACATTCCAGGCGGAGACGATGATGCGGCGCGAGTCGGGATTGCGCTTCAACGTGTCGATGGCGATTTGCATTTGGTCGACATAGTCGCGGCGTATGGATCCCGATCGTGGATCTTCAATGAAGCGCGGCCAGCGGCGCCATTGATAGCCGTAAATGGGTCCTAGCTCACCTTGATCGTCGGCCCAGGCATTCCAAATCGGGGTATAGGCCTTGAGTCCGTCATTGATATTGGTGCTGCCCCGGAGAAACCACAATAGTTCGCGCACCACCGCGTCGAATAACACCTTCTTAGTGGTAACAAGGGGAAAGCCCTGGCGCAAATCATAGCGGGCTTGCAGGCCGAAAAGGGAAAGGGTGCCGGTGCCGGTTCGGTCCTCTTTTTTCTCGCCGTGATCGAGTATTTGCTGGATTTGGTCCAGATAGGTGCGCATGGGGAAGACTCCTCCCCGAAAAGTAAGTCGCTAGGCCCTGAATCGGGCCTGGGGAGATACCCTTAAATCAAGGGCATGCCATGTTGCAATAGGGTGCGATGCGCCACCCAAAAAAACCGCAAATCCCCATTTGCCTCGGTCAGGGGATCCCCGCAGAGCTTGGCCCCGCGACGTAAGGCCTCGCGCAAATCGGCAGGTAACCGGTCTTCGGGTTCGCCTTCGGCGACCAAGCCCTGAGGTGGGCGCCAAGCGTATTTCGAGGGGCGTGAGGAGAATTCGGGAGGAAGGCCGTGCCGCTCCAAAAGCAAGGGTAACATATCGGTCACGGGAGCGTCGGCGTCGGAAGGCGGTGCGAAGGAAACCCCCAGGGCAAAGCCCAGTCCATTGCGCTCCAGGAGACGCACGAGGCCATGCCAAAGCAAGGCTGCCCGCAAGGATGTCATCGCCTTCGATCCCGTTTGCAGACGGGCGGATCCGGTTTCGAGCCAGCCCAATCGGCTATAGCGCAAGGCCGTGCGCAAGGAGGCCATGGCCCCCGGCCAAGGCGAGCTTTGCGGATCGGGCAAGGCTTCACCGAAGCGAATATTCACGCGCATGGCCGCCACGGTATGGCCTTGATGATCACTCACCGTGAGAACCTCACCTTGAGTGCCGAAATCATGCAGAGGCCCTACTCCCTGCGCGACGCTGGGAGAGACTAAATCCTCGGGCCAGGCTTGCCTCAATAGCAAAACATGGCTGCCCAAATGCAAGGTTGGAAAATTGGTATAGGTCCGGCTGGTGTGAGCCGGGTTTAGGGCGGGGCCGGGAGCAAGGCGAATGTCATTCATGTTCATGTCCCTGTTTGATGGCTGTAACGTACCGTCTTCACATCTCCCGATTGTTACGTCGGTGTTTCGGTGTGAATACGGTATGGAGCTGGCCTCAAAACTCCCCTTGCAGTCGTCCGGTTTTGAGGCCTTAACTGAGTGGAGAGTATAGCCGTCCCAAACAACAAAAGATCGGCCTTCCAGTTTCATTGGGGTGACAAAAATCACTTCACGGGATTATGAAAAAACGCTTGTGATCGTAAAAATCGCTTGATCTTTAATCGTATATCTACGATATTAGATATAGCCGGGAGAAAACCCTCGGAAGGGATCTTATGCCGCTAGCCAAAACCGAAGCTTTTAGCGCCGCCGACATCAAAATCGCTGCTTATGCCAAGGCCTTGGCGCATCCCGCCCGAATAGCCATCTTGCGCGAACTGGCCATGCGAGGAACCTGTATTTGCGGGGAAATCGTCGATGTTTTGCCTCTGGCCCAAAGTACGGTGTCGCAGCATCTCAAGGCATTGAAAGAAGCTGGACTCATCGACGGCGAAGTGGATGGACCGAAATCGTGTTATTGCCTCAATCTAAAGGCCATCAAGGTCTTAGCTGAAGCCCTCGCCGGCTTAGGTCGGGTTTTGAATGCGCCACGTTGTTGCTGAATTCATCCCAATGTTCAACCAGGAGAGAATATGAAAGACGCGAACTCTGTGAAAGAAGAAGTGCGCGCCCGCTATGGCGCGGCGGCCAAAGCCAATGACGGAGCGGCAGCTTGCTGCGCGCCCAGTTGTTGTGGCGGTACCGTGTCGCCGGAAACCGGCTTTGCCATGAATGAAAGTTATGCGGGGCAAAAAGGCTATGTGGCCTCGGCCGATCTCGGCCTCGGTTGCGGCGTGCCCACTCAGTTTGCGGATTTACGCGCAGGGGAAACCGTGCTGGACTTGGGATCGGGAGCGGGCAATGATGCCTTTGTGGCCGCCGCCGCGGTGGGGCCCCAGGGCAAGGTCATCGGCGTGGACATGACCCCCGAAATGATCAGCAAGGCGCGAAGTCTCGCCGAAAAACAAGGTTTGGATCAGGTCACTTTTCGCCTGGGAGAAATCGAGCATCTCCCGATCGATGCGCAAAGCGTGGATGTGATTCTCAGTAATTGTGTCCTGAATTTAGTGCCAGATAAAGCCCAGGCCTTTCGCGAAATGTCCCGAGTCCTGAAGCCGGGCGGCCGCATCGCCGTATCGGATATTGTGTTCGAAGGCCATATGCCCGCGGAACTTAAAACCGTAGCCGAGGTCTATGTCGGCTGCGTAGCCGGCGCCTTGCAAAAAGACGAATACCTCGCGGCCCTAGTGGACGCCGGCTTCGGCGACTGCCGCTTCGCCGAAGCCAAGGAATGGCCCTTGGACGCGGAATGGATTGCACCCTTTTTGCCTAAGGGCCTGAATGCCGAAAAGCTGACTCAAGGTTTCAAAGTTATAAAGGTCACGGTAACCGGGAAAAAGGTCCGTGGCTAAAGCAAATCTCCATCTGGAACCGACGCTAGCGATTCAACTTTTTTCCGAAGGGCTGGGAACGGCCCTCTTGCTCGCCGGGGTCGTGGGTTCGGGCATCATGGCGGAAAACCTGGCGGGGGGTAACATAGCGGTTGCTCTGCTGGCCAATGCCGTGGCCACTGGAGCTTTATTGCCCGTATTGATTTCGATTTTCGGCCCGGTTTCCGGGGCGCATTTCAATCCCGTGGTCAGTGCCCTCGCCGCATGGAAAGGAAGTTTGGCTTGGGGGCGCGCGGCGGGCTTTGTCGTAATGCAAGGCTTCGGGGCATGGCTCGGCGTGCTTTTGGCGCATGCCATGTTCGGCATGCCTTTGCTGCAAGCTTCCGAACATTTGCGAAGCGGCTTGGCGCAAATTCTGAGCGAGGTCGTCGCCACGACTGGGCTATTGCTCCTGATTTTGCGGTTGGCTCCGCGAGAGCCCTCGCGATTGCCCATGCTGATTGGCCTCTATATCACCGCCGCCTATTGGTTCACTGCCTCCACTAGTTTCGCAAATCCTGCAGTGACCTTGGCGCGGGCTTTTACGAACACCTTCGCGGGTATTCGCCTGCAAGACGCGCCGGGCTTTTGGCTGGGCCAAATCGCAGGACTTGTTTTGGCCTTGCTGATTTCCAGAATGCTGGGGCCCGTCGCTCTTCTTCCTTCCTCCAATTCGAAAGCAGAAAGTGAAACATGAATAACGAAACGAAAAAACTTCTTTTCGTCTGCATTGAAAACAGCAATCGCAGTCAAATGGCCGAGGCTTTCGCCCGCATGCTCGGAGGCGATCAAGTCGAGGCATATAGCTCCGGCTCGCGCCCTTCGGGCGTGGTGAATCCCAAGGCCATCGCGGCCATGGCCGAACTCGGCTATGACTTGAAAACCCATCGTTCCAAGCCCTTGCAAGAAGTGCCCCAAGGCGGCTATGCCGCCGTCGTTACCATGGGCTGCGGCGACGCTTGTCCCTGGATTGAAGGCAAGCTCCACGAAGATTGGGCCTTGCCCGATCCCAAGGCCTTGCCCCCCGATCAATTCAATGTGGTCCGCGATGAAATTCGCCGACGCATGACCGATTTGTTGGGGCGATTGGGCGTTTAGCCAAGGGCAAGGTAAAAAGTAAAGAAACTACAAACAGAACAAGTGCTGAGATAAAATCGGTCTCGGGAAGGGTAAGGAGTCTTGCCTTTGGCGAAGAGTTCGATGAGATTTCTTAGATGGAAAATCATGTGCTTTTGCTTCCGGGATATGGCAATTCCGGCCCTGACCATTGGCAGAGTCATTGGGAAAACGCTTATGGCGGCTTTCACCGAGTACAGCAGAAAGATTGGAATAATCCTAGGCTCGCAGATTGGCTGCAAGCTATTGATGAGGCGGTGGAAGCCTCGGTTTCTCCTGTGATTTTAGTAGCACATAGTCTGGCGTGTTTGGCTGTGGCGCATTGGGGACAAGCCGAGTCCTCGAAGGATCGGACTCCGGAGACCGAGATGCGAAAGGAATTGCTGAGCCGCGTGCATGCGGCTTTGCTGGTCGCGCCTCCGAATCCCGATACGGAAGTTTTTCCGGAGTCGGCGGCTGATTTCGGGCCTGTGCCTCAAGGCCCCTTGGGCTTTGCCGCGACCTTGGTTTATAGTGAAAATGATCCTTATGCTGAGGTGATGTTCTCGCTTCAATGCGCGCGCCATTGGCATTGCGAATCCTATTTCGCGGGACCTTTGGGACATATCAATTCGGCCAGCCAATTGGGTTTATGGCCGCAGGGTTATGCCTTGTTGAATAAGCTCAAGTAAAGAAATTAAGCCCGAACCCCAAAAAAATCAATAAGTAATAATAATCACGTTTTGCTTGAACAATTAAACATCCACTGCACGCCGAATTTGTCGGTGAGGTTTCCGAAATACGATCCCCAGAAGGCATCGGTCAAAGGCATTTGGACCTTGCCGCCCTCGGAAAGCGCCTTGAACAGGCGTTCAGTCTCGGCGCGGGTATCGGGCTCAAGATTGATGTGAGTGTTGTTGCCCATGCTGACCTTGAATCCCATGGATTCAGGGGCGTCCGATCCCATGATCACATGACCGCCCAGAATGGGTAGCTCGATGTGCATGATGAGGTTGGCATCGGCCTCGGGCAAGGTCGGCTGCTCGGGTTGCGGGGGCATGTCTTTG
>JAYUVP010000127.1:0-19155 GCA_043753995.1 Fibrobacterota bacterium | reverse complement strand
GGCAAAGCCGTACACGTTGAAGGTTTGCTCCTGCGCCATGGCCGCGCCTGCGGACAGGGCTATTGCGGTCGTTAGGCCTAAGAGTGGTTTGCCGTACATCGATTCTCCTTGGAAAAGGGATGCGAGCATTGTATCACGGCTTATACGAATGTGACAACATCGACTTACTCTTTTTTAAACACCCTACCGATTCAAAACAGAAGCCATGATAATCTGGCAGGCAATAAATTATTTATAAAATACAAGTCGTATCAATTCTTTTTTCATGTGAGAATCTCCTAATAATGGCTTTTACGGATCTCCATGGGTCATCCGACAGTCAAATCGATGGGGGCGGGCGGCTGACGTTTCCGTCTCCGAATGAGCTCGCAGTCCTCACTCGCTGTTCTCGTTGCGGAGCGAGCCCCTTCGGAGACGCACGCCGGAGGCTTTACTTCGAGGCCAGCATAGAATGTCACGGGGGCGTTACGGGGGCCAGGCCCCCGTAGAGAGGGCAGGGAGAGACCCCGCAGTCGATGCGTTTCTCCAGGGATATGCAACCTGGCGCGAAAGGCATAAGGGGAAAGGCTCGACATCGCGCCGAGTCTCCCCGGGCTATACCGAGGGGTGGCGGTGAGCGCCTGAAAAAAGGCTCGCTCCGCAGGCCCGATCGCTTCGAAGCATTTCCCTGGGGGCCGAGGACCGCGAGCCTTTTTTCAGGCCGAACATCAGCCCCCCGTCGCAAAGACGAGGAGGCTCGACCGAGGGAGAGACCTCTCCCCTTACAGTCCGAAAGCCGCGTTCAAGCGCAAGCTATTTCCCGTCGGCACATTGCGTTTTTGAAAACCGCCTTCGGGTAAACCGATTTCTTCCCGGCCGGCGAAGAGACGCTTGTAGTTGAGGCGCAAAAATCCGTGAGTCGAAAATGCGTATTGCAAGCCGACTTCACCGCCCACGCTTTGGTATTCGTAGGTCCCGCTTTCACCGAGATTGAAAAATTCGAGATTGAAGCGAATCCCGGCGGCCAGAGAAAGGTTTGGTTTTAAAAATTGTCTCACTTCGAGATAATCGGCGTCCCAGCGTAATTTGGTAGCCGCGGCCACGCGCCAATCGAAAAAAAACAGCGGGTAGGGTTCGTACTTGTCGAAGTATTGCTGAACATCAGCGCCTATCCCCCACTCCAGCCTATCATTCACGGCAAAGCTGTGCATGTAAATCCATTCCGTATTCCAACCTGGGGCGCCGAAATCATTATTATCACTATTGTGACCAAGACCTATCACCACGGTACCGCTTTGTTTGCCTGCGGTGAAGGCCGTGCCGCCGAAGGCCAGCCAATAGCGCTGCAAGGCACCCTGATTCAGGGTCTTGCCCTGATAGCCGATATCCCGGCCGATAAAGGTGGACTTGGCCGATCCGAAAAGGTCATGGCCAGAAATGCTGCCCGCGGGAAAGCTGATTTGTCCCGCATAGCGCCAAAATTGACGGCTGCTATAATAGGAAGGCGCGGGATCCCCAAATCCGCGATACGGTTCGATTTCAATAAAGGCCACGTCTTGCTTTGAGGTTTGCAAATGGGTGTCCCAGTCAGGTAGAGAATGCGCAAGCTGGGGCAAAGCGATAAAGAAAACTAGGAGGGTCTTTCCTAAAGTCTTGAGGGATGTCTCCATGGGTTTTGCTTGCATATTCGGCCTTAAGTACAATTCAAAACCCATATTCCGGCTAGGGACTGATTTCAACTTTACCAAAAACAACCGGTCGAATGCTCTACGGCCTCGATTTTAGCCTGAGAGAGACAAACCAGGCCAGGACTATTTCACGGACTGGGATGCAGCCGTCCGCTTTTGAGATAGCTTATCCCTATGCCTAACCTGAAACAGCAACTCGATTTTTATCAAGGTTATCACCGTACATGGGGCTGCCGAGCTACTCATGTTTTTGGCATTCCCCTGGTGACTTTCGGGCTTTTACTGGCCCTGAGTTGGCTAGGCTTAGAATGGAAGGGGTGGCGCTACACCCTGGCCATGCCCTTTGTACTCGGCAGTCTATGGCATTATTGGCGACTCGATCGAGGCCTTGCCTTGCTCATGCTTTTGGTGATTGCACCCACGTTGGCTCTGGCGCATTGGACTGCCCTTCAACCCAAGGCATTTTCGGGAATGGTTTTCGCCGCCACTTTCGGCGGCGGCTGGATATTGCAATTGATTGGGCATGCGATTGAAGGCCGAAAACCGGCCTTACTAGACAATTTCGCACAGGCGGTTTTCACCGCACCGCTATTTCTGATTGCCGAAGGCCTTATGGCCTTAGGATGGCGTACCGACCTCGGTCAAACGGCTCACACTCGGCTCGATCGGTGAATCGGTCAAGTCGTTTCTCTTTCTTTTTCCGCGCACGGGGGGACGAAAGCGCGTGCCGAAGACGGTGTCCCACATCATCATGGTTACACCATAATTTGTATTGGGAAAATGATGGTGAATGCGGTGAAAGGCATTCAATCGGCGCATCCAAGCATTACGCCAGGGATTGTGATGTTGAACATGATGCACGATGGAGTACCAGACAAAGCCCGCCAACCATCCCGCCAAAACAGAAGAGAAATTGGGAATATTCGCTACGCGCGCTCCGAGCCACCAAACCGCGGTTACGGCCAGGGTGGTCATGAACCAGGGCATGGCCAAAAGAGCTACTGGGGTTTCATGATGCATGCGATGACCATCGCCGAAAATGCTGTCAGGATGATGATAGATCCAGCGATGAAAGGCGTATTCACTAAAACCCCAGAGAAATAGCCCGCCAATGACAGACAGGACGACGCTCAAGGCGGAACTTTGCAACCAGAACAAGTCGGCCGAAATCAAAACAAGCGCGGTCGACGCATCAGCGAAGAAGGTAAACCAATAGTTCTTGGCACCAATGACAAAGTTTTCCAGAAGCCAAGCGCGTGCCTTGGGTGGAATGTATATCGGATTTTCAAAACGCAAACCCATTCAATAACCCTTTCCACGTCGCCCTCGAAAGGTGAGTTCATATACTCGATGGCGAACGCGACGACTTTCGACGTCAGCCGCAGCGCAAGAGTAACGACAGCCTCGGTATTTGCCGGCGTCACTGTATGCTTTTTGCGACGGGCATAAGATACGAAGCCAAAACAAATATGAAACCTTTACGCAATCTAATGAGCGCGACAAAGTGGCGAAAAGTTTATAGTTCACCGCTTTAGACGCGCTTAGACGACATCATCTGGTTTCAACCGCAAATAGGATTGGAAGGACGGGGAAAAGGTGGGGTGAATGACGGGACTTGAACCCGCGGCCAGCGGTACCACAAACCGCTGCTCTACCAACTGAGCTACATCCACCAAGGAGGGGGAGACAAATATAGGCAGGACGGAACCATTAGCCAATAGCTGGGAGCAAAAGGGGCGGCTATATTAGCCAACCATGACTCAAAGCAACCCATCCCGCACCTATCTCGGACTCGACTGCTCCACCCAAAGCCTCACGGCCATGATTTTGGAACAAGGCGATGTGAATGATCCGGCTTCCACTCGCATTTTGATCGAGAAAAGCCTCAACTTTGACAAGTTTTTCCCGGAATTCGGGACTCGCAATGGGGTTTTGCCCGCCGAACCCGGTGTGGCCCATACTCCACCCCAGCTTTGGGTCAAGGCCTTAGAAACCCTTTTCGCTCACCTTCGCGCCGAGGGCGTCGATTTTTCCCGAGTCGCTGCCATTGCCACCTCGGGCCAGCAACATGCCTCGGTGTATTTGAATGCCCACGGGGAGCGCGCCTTGGCGACCCTGGATCCCAAGCGCAGCCTTGTCGATCAAATGGAAAACGGTTATAGCCGTGCAACTTCGCCGATTTGGATGGATGCCTCGACTTCCGAAGAATGCCGGGAAATCACGGCGGCCTTGGGCGGCGATGCCACGGTCTGCTCATTGACGGGTTCGCAGTGTTTTGAGCGCTTCACGGGACCGCAAATCCGCAAATTCTTCAAAACCGATCCCCAGGGCTATGCTGCGACACGGCAAGTGCTCCTGGTTTCGAGCTTTATTCCCAGTTTATTGGCTGGCAAGGTGGTGGGCATTGATCCGGGCGACGGCGCGGGCATGAGCCTCATGGATTTGGCCAAGGGCCGTTGGAGTGGCGCGGCCCTGGCGGCGACGGCTCCGAATCTCGATACCAAGCTCGCGCCCATAGTTGCCAGCGATGTCATCGTCGGCGCCATCGCCCCTTGGTTTTGCGAGCGTTTCGGCTTCAATACCGACTGCCGTATTTTGCCGGGTACGGGTGACAATCCCGCCTCCTTGGTCGGCTTAGGCCTCATTTCGCGCGGACGCCTCGGCATTTCACTGGGCACCAGCGATGTGCTTTTCGCCTATATGTCCGAGCCGAAAACCGATCCTGCTGGAAGCTCCCATGTTTTCGGTAGCCCCACCGGCGCCTATATGGCTCTTTGCGTTTACAAGAATGGATCGCTGGCGCGCGAGGCGGTGAAGAACCGCTACGATCTTTCCTGGGAAGCTTTCTCGGAGATTTTGCGCCAGGGCAAGCCAGGCAATGACGGCAAAATGCTTTTGCCTTATTTCGATACGGAAATCATTCCGCGCATTAACCGCGCCGGCGTGAAACGCGTGAATCTCGACGAAGGCGATGCCCCGGGGCATGTGCGCGCCGTGGTGGAGGCGCAAATGCTGTCGATGCGTTTGCATAGTGCCTGGATGGGCGAGACCCCGTCAGCCATCGCCGCCACCGGTGGAGCCAGCAATAATGCCGCGATTCTGCAAGTCATGGCCAATGTTTTCGGGGTGCCAGTATCGCGCCAGGAAACCGCCGCGGCGGCGGCTTTAGGTGCGGCTGTGCGTGCTCAACACGGCTATGCGAAGGCCCAGGGAAAGACTTGGGATTGGACCACGCTCACTCAGCCGCATTTGCAAGCGACCTTTACGGTGAAGCCCGACGCCGAAGCGCATCGCGCCTATGGTGCCATGGCCGAGGCTTATGCGCGCGCCGAAGCGGAATATATCGCTTCGCTGCGCTGAACCGTACCAGACGGGACGAGGGTGTTTTCGGCAAGGCCATTCAGGCGCGCCGAGGACCCTTCTACCTGACGATTCCATCCCGGAGGCGGGGGCAAAAGCTTGACTGTATGCTGGTTGTCGCCCGCCTTGCGCCCTTCGAAATGCATGTAAAGGGAAAAGCCGCTGAGGCAAAGCATATAGGTGATGAGGAATCCGAGTAGCCAAGTTGTCACGCTCCGATTATAACACGTGGCATTTCTTACGCCACCTTTAGTGTTGGCATGGGGTGCGAGGTCTCGTACGCGATACGTCCCCGGCCTGATTCGGGCACAAGCGTCCCACAAGTTCCCGAAACTCTTCAACTATCACGTAAAGCCGCGGATTAACTTTGCCTCTGCTGGCCTTAGATTAGTTCGCCTTGCTTGAGTTGTTGTTGAATTGTCCTTGAGTTATTGGAAGGGTTCCTATGGGATTTTCGATGTTCAAGGGCGAATCAGGGAAAGCCCTGAATCAAAAACCGACATCACGAATGAAGGGTTATGCCGCCACGGGTGTTTTGGCCGCCTTGCTCCTTTGGGGATGCAACCTCTTCTCGCCATTAGCGAGGGACAAAACCGGGGATCTCGATTATGACGGGCTTCTCGCCCGAGGCAGCGAGGCCATCAATCACGGGGACTTCGCCCAGGCGGTGAATTTATTCGCGCGCGCCAAGGCCAAGAATCCCAGCGGATCCGAGGCCCATCTTTATCATGCCCAAGCTATCATGTCGCTCTACGGCCATGACTATGCCAAGCTCAATGGCGAATTCGAAAAAAAGCGCGGCGACAGCGCCAAGGGCCTGCCCTTCATCGACTCCACGGATGAAGTGAACAATATCGATTCGATTTACCATCCCGTTTTCGAATCCGTTCGTGATCTGAATCACATTTTACGCCGCTCCCACGACACCGTGGTACTCAGCGCCCGCGTAAGCCTTTTGCCTGACGGCGATACTGCTGGCGACGGACGTGTGAGCGAGGCGGTGGCCCAACTAGACTTGGGATTATTGCAAACCCTCAATGGTATGCTGGGGCCACTCGATCTGGACGGGAATGGCCATATCGATAGCGCTTGCGGCCGCAACCTTTGCCCCGATGGCGGCGAGGCCTGCGAAACGGGCATAACCTATCTCACCCAATGCAAGAACGGCCCGCTTTCCGAAGTGAAAAGGCTCATCAGCTATCAGGCCTTGACCAGCAACGTGAATTTGAAAAATCTCGACAGCCGCGACATGAAGGCCCGTGACGTTTCCACCAATCCCAATGACCTCAATGCCTTTCTCGATGCCATGGAAGGGCCACTGGCGGGCGCCAATTACAATCTCGAATCGGTGAGCGAATCGCTGAATCGAAATAAGCTCGATAATTTGAACAGTGAACTCAGCGATGTGGTCGGCAATGTGAGCGACATGCAGAGCTTTCTCGGTTATATGCGCTTCAAGGATGGCAAGGACAATGATTACGACGCGCAGTCCGGCATCGGCGCACCCACCGGCATGATGCGCTGGCATGACTATGACAAAGACGGCGCCATACGTTGGGATTATGACCAAGCCGATCCACCCACGGGCTTCACTCGCGAGGCCTTGGTCCTAGGCCATCCTGTCCATCGGTATCGGCATGCCGAACTCTATCTTACCTTCGTCGAATTCTTGAACCTTCACCCAGAATTGAAAGCCGACAACTCCATCAATTCTCGCGTGGCGCTGATGAAAAAGCATTGCCATGAAATTGTCGCGGGCCTGCCTCTGGCTGGCCAATTCACTGGCGAAATTCGTGATTCCGTCGATCGCCTATGCGACGTCCTCAGTTCGACGCTCAAACCCAATATTCGCCCACCGGCGCGCAGCGACTGGGTATCCGGACCTTTCGGCGTCGACGAGGAAATGATCGATGAGCGTGACAATGATTATGACGGCATACAGGATGAAGACGGACGCAATGCCCCCGGCCTCGATGATGACAATGACGCCAATTTGACGACCGACATGATAGGCAAGGACATCGATTCCATGCAATGGGAGGATGCTACGAATCACAAAAACAATTGCCCTGACATCGACACGGATCAACCCATGAAGGCCGCCCCTTTGCAGAGGGAGGATTGCATCGGCTCGATTGAACATCGCATTTATCTCGCACGCAATGGGGGCAAGGCCGAACTCGACCTAGTCTACTCGCCTTTCTTGACCGAAGGCCCCAGTGAAAACTGCCTGGACGATTATGAGAACCTGCCCCAGGCCTATAAGGACGCCGTGCATCCCACGGAAACCGAATTGCGCCTCGCTTGCCGGTACAAGCATATCTGGGTTGGGGCCATGCCCCCGCGATCGGAATGGAAGGCGGGGGTTTTC
Source organism: Fibrobacterota bacterium (assembly GCA_043753995.1). Taxonomy (GTDB): domain Bacteria; phylum Fibrobacterota; class Fibrobacteria; order UBA11236; family UBA11236; genus JAYUVP01. Next base: position 11,757 of record JAYUVP010000127.1, on the reverse strand, counting down.
GGCATAGACGAAGAAAAGCTCGACGGCGTCGACAATGACGGCGATGGCTGGATTGACGAGGACTTGCCATGAAGAGCTTGTGCAGGAAAGCTTTGGCATCGGTTGCCGACCGGAGGATCCGGGTGGCCAGGCGCCTTGTGTTCGCAGGTCTCGTCATGACCTGGGCGGCAATCTCGGTCCATGCCGAGCGCGGCCCGCGTTGGCGCAGTTGGGACGATCAGGCCATGGGTCACACGGGTGTGACGACCAGCCGAGGCACGGGCGCCCTATTCATCAACCCCGCATTATTGGAAGGCCATAAAGGCGGCGGCTTCCAACTTTATGGCGATTTAGGCCTCAATGCCGTGCTGCTCGACTATGCCGAATGGGCCTCCGAAAATTACAGCAAGTTCAATAGCATCGACTCCCTGCTCGCCCATATACAGCCGGTGTCGAATAAGTGGGCGCCCTTCGCCCAGAGCTTTGTGCTCGCCGGAGCTTATGACGATTATTCCCTCGCCGTGGTCGATGACATTCGCTATGACTTGACCCTGACCAAGGCCGTGCTGACTCCGGTCATCGGAGCGGGGGCGGTGAATGATTTCGTGGTGAGCGTGGGCCGGGGTTTCCTATTGCCTCAGGAATACAGTGCTGGCGTGACCGTGCGTTACCTGCACCGTTCCCGCCTGGATCGCCAACTCATCGGTATCAGCGACGACAGATTCGCTTCGGTTTACAATACCATGAAGGAGAAAAACGAAGGCCTCGCTTCGGCGCAGGACAAAATCGCCGTCGCTAGCAGCCTCGCCAAATCGGAGCAAGGCGTGGGAATCAATCTCGGCGTGGTGAAAGACATTGATGAGCATTGGACCGCCGGCGCCTCCCTGCTTGACTTTCCCGCCGTGCTCGGGGGCGAACTCCTGAAGCCGCAGCCCAATGTCGGGGTGAGCTATGGTCTGGACTCGTATTTTCTAGATGGACTTGTGACTAGGTTCACGGGAAGTTTCGACTGGAATCACTTTCTAATTCCCGGCACGCCTTGGTTCAAGCAATTCAAATTGGGCGCAGGCATGCGAGGTAACCTGCAGCGCAAAACCGGCACCGGCCAAACCGAGCCAGGCCGCGAAGTCTTTTTCGTGGGACTGGGAGCAAACGACGGCTATCCCAGTTTCGGAATTCGTTGCGGCTATTTCCTTTATTTGTCCTATCTCTACACCGTCGAAGAGACCGGCACCTACCCCGGACAAAGGCCGCTGAGCTTTCACAAACTCAGTATCGACATCGCCATTTGAGGTTCGTCTCCTACCAAGGTCACGGCCAGGAGTGATTAGCTTTCCTGGCAGATTTTGGAGAACGGAAATGGGTATTACCAATCAGGCCCATCAGGCCAAACAGGGTGGATTTTCGAAATTCCTGTTTGCCTGTTTGACCTTGGCACCGCTCCTCGTCGGCGCAGTAACCATCGATCAAAAAGCCATCCATAGCGCCTATAATGAAGGCGACTTTGATGCCGTGATTCGATTAACTAATCAATTCACGAGTGGCAAGGCTTCCTATATTCGGTCCGACAGCCTTTTCGTGTTCAAGCACTTGGCCGTGGTCTACTCTGCCAATCCGGAAACACGCGAGAAAGGGAAATACTTCATGTATCGCATGTTGGAAATGTTTCCCTCGGCGGAATTGGTGGAAATGTATGTCAGTGATGATGTCGATCGAATATTCGACAAAGTCCGCAAAGAATTCATGACCCGCCAGAAAAATTTCGGCGTCGATACGACTCAAATAAGCTTGCCGCAAAAGGCGGGTTCCGCGTCGGCCTCCCCCATGTCGGAAACGGCGGGCGCAAAACCAAAAAAGGGCGGCATGAATCCGATTTGGTATTGGGTCGCCGGTGGGGCCGTGGCAGTAGGCGCGGGGGTCACAGCCGTACTTCTTATGCAATCCGATGAAGGCGAGGGGAAAACCTACGTCATCTCCGCAAATTAATCGAGGGCACTTCATGAGCTTCGCCGGACTTGTACGCGCTATTGTGATTACGGCTTTTATATGGATTTCTGCGGCCATTCTTTTCGTAGGATGCAATAGCACTTCCCCTGAAGACAAATTCCAAATCGAAGCGGACTCGTCATGGCTGAGCTTCGATCGATTGGTCATTTTTCGAGACAATAAGTCCGGCCATCCCGATACCCTATTTGATGGCAAACTCCTTTCCAAAGATGGATTGAGCGCCCTGCCCGTGGGCGATTATGATGGCGGTAAGGTCACCTTCACCATTCAGGGCTTCAATAATGACCAGTTGGTTTTGAATCAATTACGTAATTATGACGGCGCGAAAAATATCACTCAGGTGACGACGACCGTTGACTTTTCCTCGCCGCCCGCTTCCGTATCCCTTTCCGTCGACACCATCAAGGCAAAATTAGGGGCTCAGAGCGAAATTTTTTCCGCGGCAATCTTACCGACCAAGGCACCACAAAAGTTGCTGTGGAAAACCCAAGGGACCGCCAGCTATCTGGTTTTTCAAAACGGCGATAGCGGGATTTCCGTCAGGGCCTACGGTGAATCGGTGGGGATGAGTAGGGTCATAGCCCAAGCCAAAAATGACACCACCAAGGCCGACACGGCCATTGTGATTGTCACGGATACCGTCGCTTCCGGATCGGTCACCTTGGATCCAGACACGGTACGGATAGCAGAAAATGGCGCCTCTTATAGTTTGCGCGTCACCGTGCTACCGACTGGGGCGAAGGTGACTTTCGCTTCGCGTGACAGCCTGGTGGCCACGGTGGATTCGGAAGGAAAGGTGACCGCGCAGCGCGCTGGAACAACCGTCATTGCGGTTACTTCGGAAGCGGGGCAAAGTGATTCGTCCATCGTCGAGGTACTCACCGTCAACATTATCCCTTCGGTCACTCTTTTGCCCGATTCGATTCAGTTGAAGGAAAATGGGCAAGCCTTCCGCCTACAACCCCATGTGGTACCGGTTGGCGCCAAGGTAAACTTTGTGTCCCGCGATAGCTCGGTGGCCACGGTGGATTCCATGGGTCGGGTCCGTTCGCGCAAGCTGGGTAAAACCTATGTGGTGGCCTTCACGGAAGCGGGTGAGAGGGACTCTTCCATAGTCGAGGTGATTCAGGAAATCGTGCCGCTAGGTTCAGTGCGCATGAGTCCCGACTCTATTCGACTGAAAGAAGGAGGCAAGAAAGACTCCTTGCAAATTATTCGCTCCACGGATTTGGCTTCGGCCAAGGTTTCTTTTCAAAGCCGCGATACCATGGTGATCCAGGTGGATTCCTTGGGCGGATTCCGCACCGTAAAGCCTGGAAAAACATGGATTGTGGCTTTCATTGCCGGTGGCGAACCAGACTCCTCCCTGATAGACGTTTTCGCGAACGCGAATCCGGTGATTGAATCCTTCAGCCCGAATACAACGGTATCCATTCGCGATACGGTGAATTTCCAATTGAATGCGCAAGATGCCGATGGCGTGATTCGCACCGTGGTTTGGCGACTAGGCAAGGATACTTCCGTGGTGGTTCGCGATACCCTTGAGAAATCCATGGTACAGAAATCACGTTCTCAAGCCTATCCCGACACGGGGCTTTTTTGGGCTCGGATCACCGTGACGGATGAGAATGGCGGATCGACACGCGATAGCGTATCCGTGCGGGTCATTCTGGACCCTCCCGTAGTCTATGCGGGCAGGGATACCGCGGCGAAGTCGGGCGAAAGCCTGGCTTTCACGGGCATGGCGACCCAGACCTTCGGTCGAGTGGTGATGTGGAAATGGGATTTTGACGGCAATGGAAGTTGGGATGACTCTTCGACTTCGACGCCGAATCTATCCCATGCCTATTTCAAGGATGCACGCTATTCCGCGATTTTGTATGCTCGCGACGATGATGGCAATGTCGCTACCGACATTCGTTTGGTCGATATAAGCAGCAGCTCCTTGGTTTTATTCGGCCTATCTCCTCGTGATACCGTGATTTCCATCAAGGACTCCATTCCCTTTTGGGCTCAGTCGGCGAGTTCGGATGGGCAAGTGCGCCTCATTTCCTGGGACTATGACGGCGACGGAGCACAAGATGACACCCTCAGCGTCAATGAAACGTCGCTGACCTTTCGTGGCGGGCATCGCTATAACCTTGCGGGTGTCTATAAACTGGCACTCAAAGTCACCGATAATTCGGGACGCACGGTGAAGGATTCCGCGAGGATTACGGTCAAACAAGATCCCCCGAAAGCCCTGGCCGGTGCGGATACCCTGGTGTTCACCGGCACCAAGATCACCCTGCATGCTAAGGGCATGGATTCCTTGGGCGTGATTGTCAAGAAAGAGTGGAGCATTGCAGGCGCGAACTTTGTCACAGCTTCCCAGCAAGACACCGCCTTTACCGCTCCTAATTCGGTCTCGGTTTTGAGCTGCATTCTCCGAGTGACGGACGACGATGGTTTCTCGTCTTTGGATACGGCGCTCATTACGGTGGCGCTTCACCGCGAGGCGCGATTGGATGGCTTAAGCATTTCTGCAGGCAAGCTTTTTCCTGCCTTCCATTCCGACTCTTTGGTTTACCGGGATACCGTGGGATTGTCGGTGGCTTCCATTCGACTATCAGCAACCCTTCACGATGTCACGGCCAATATGAAGTTGAAAGACAAGGTGCTGATTTCAGGGACACCTTCGGATACCCTCATCTTGAACATGGGACTCAATTCCTTTCAATTCGCGATTGTCGCCGCCGACACGTCCTATAAAAAAACCTATACCGTGAACGTGATGAAGGTCGATGACGTTCCGCCTTCTGCTCCGGTGGTTTCCGTTCAAGACACGAGCGCGGCTGCGGTTCTAGGCCGGCCGATATGGACTTGGGTGAGTGGCGGGGGTGGCGTCAATGCGGGCTATCGTTATAAGTTGAATGACCCGGTAATGACCTCAGGCGCAACCGCCACGGCTTTAACCACCTATCAGCCGGACAGCCTAAAGATCGGGTATCACACTTTGTATGTGCAGGAAAAAGACAGCGCCAATAATTGGTCGCCGCGAGCAAGCGCGCCCGTTTGGGTAGGCCCGATATCGTGGTATAAACTCGACAATAATGGCGTGGATTCCGGCTTGAATGCGGCACCTTTGAAAATAACCGATGGGATGGTTTTTTCGGCCGATAGGAAAGGCGCGAAGTTTTCGGCATTGGAATTCAGTGGGAAGGGTGAGTCGGCCCTAGTCTCGTCACCCAAGGTTGCCGCGGGTTCGAGCTTTACCTTTTCGTTTTGGTTTCTAAACCCAGGCACCCATGCCTCAAGCATTTCCTTTGCAGCGACACCTGGGAATGAAATTTTCTTCGCAATGAAAATGACCACGCTTGAATTTGGCGTCAGCGCCCCCACCGCGAGTTCAGTGTCCGGAACCTGGGTCGCGAATCAATGGACTCATGCGGCTGGCGTTTACAATGGAAAGACCGTGCAACTATATGTGAACGGAAAAATCGCAGGCAGCCTCGCCTTACCCGGGACGATCACGGGCGATTTGACCGACCTTCTATTCGGAGGCTCGGTGGAGACTCCCTGGTCGGGTGCCTTGGATGATATTCGGATTTATAAGCGCGCCTTGACTGCCGCTGAAGTCGCTAAAATTTTCGCTCAATAAGGTGATGCCATGAACCGCCTAGGGTACCTGGCTTTGCTGGGTTTAGTCGCTTGCCTTTCCCTAGTTGAGGCCCATATCTATCCTGCTGCCACAATTTCGTCCTTTCGCGGCATTCATTATGAGCTTCAGGACCTCGGCAAGGAAACACCTTTATTGCTAATGGTTCCGGGATTCACCCAGCACAATCGGTCGCTCGAATTCACTTTATTACGCAATCATTATCTCGATGCCGGCTGGTCGGTTTTGATTATGAATCCCCCCCAGCATGGCGAAACTCAGGATAGCTGCGGAGCCAAGCCTTTCCGTTGGGGTGATACCGAGAGCAAAGATTTACAGACCTTGGTGGACTCTTTGCGTTTAGACAGCATTCACAAAGACCGCGGAATGCATGCTTTGGGCTTTTCCCTGGGAGCCAAAACCGTTTTGCGTTTCGCCGCGGCACAAACCACCACTAGCGCCCTGAAGTCGGTCATTGCTGTGGCCGCTCCCTATCGCGTCGGGGAAATCAATATGATGCTTTCGGGGGACTTGGGCAAGCCGATGGAGTCCCTCCTCTCTGGTGCTTATGCCCTTGACCGTTCTAGCGTTTCGCGCATTCTCTCCATGATTGTATTCGGCATGCCAGCATCCTTGTTTTGCAATAAGGCCACGCCCGCCGAAGACATGCGCAATATCAAGGTGCCCTTTCTTTTGGTGCATGGTTCTGGGGATTGGCTGATACGCTCGAATCATTCGGTGAGGCTTTTTGAAAAAGGCGATACGGCGCATGGCGCCGTGGTCATTCTCAAAACGCGCACCCATGCCGAAGACATGCTTAGCCGCGATCGCTCCAGCATTCGCGAAGGCCTGATTTCGACATTTGATGCTTGGTTAAACCGGATGAATACCGATAGGGGGAAAAGTTTCAGCGAGGGATTGCAGAAAAACTTTAACCAGATTCTGGACACGGTCGCTTGGGTCAAGAACCATCGCGTCCCTTTGGAACGCATATCCCGCCTCGATCATCCCACGCTTTTCATGGGTGGCAATGGAATGTGGTATAGCGCTCCCAGGGAGCATGCAGCCCTGCTCAATGCGAACTATTCGCATTCCTTTGGGGACGGCAGAAAAAGCTTTGAAGTAGACGGTGCGCCCAGAAGCGAAAAGTATCCGTGTTTGAATCGCCTCGGGGCGAGCCTGGCCATCCAAGATTCCGCGGACTGGGAGCATCCACAAACCGAAGCCGGTTTTTCTCTTACCTATCCCGTGGGTAGTGTTTTATGGCTGCGTCGAATGGGTTATGTCACTGGAATCACATCTGAATCTGACAGGTGGAATGTTTCAGCGGATCTTGTTTTGCTATTAATGAACTTCCAAGTCAATTATGGCCAGTTTTCACCTGGCAAGCGCGATTGGAATTTCGGCCTCAGCCTTCCGATGATCACTTCACCCAGTTCGGCCTTTTTCCTAGGCATCGGCTATAATGCATTTTTAAACGACCCCGGCGAAAACTATAAGCGCGACACTTTTCATGCCTTTATGTCCCTAGGGCCGCCCGCGCCAACACTTTTCACCCGATGGCGGGTCCACTTGCAATATGAGCAAGAGGGGTTGATGGCCACGGGATGGCATCCTCGCTTCAGCCTGGGACTTGGCCTGGCTTGGGGTGAGCGGTGATGGTGTCGCAGCAAAGCTGATCTTTTTTAAATCGTCATCCGAATATTTCACCGCCCAATCTCTAGCAAGGTTACCCTCCTTGCTTTAGCGTGTCTAATAGCGGCTGGTCCCCTTCCCAAAGCCCAACCCCGGAGACGCTATGGCTCAATGGCTCCTTCGCATGACCTATTGCCTGCTACTGGCGTATCAAATCCATTGGGCCGCCGACCTGCGCGTCATGCGCATGGGCTTGGGATTGGGAGCGGCCTCCGGACGGGTGTATTCCGAGCCCGATCCCGCGCATGCCAGTGCCATCGATTGCGGAGCCACTTGCGACGGCAACTTCTCGAATACAGGCCGCGTGATACTGGTCGCCGAACCCCTGGCCACCTTTCTTGGCTGGGATGGCGACTGTTCGGGAACGGCGCAAAAATGTACCGTGACCACCGCAACCTCCCGGTCGGTTCGCGCTCAATTCGGTGCGGGCTTTGCAATTCCAATGCTTGCCGGATTCGACACCGTAACCCTCGGCAATTACCTGCGTGACAATCCCAGGGTGAATACTCCCGCCCATTTTCTCTCCGCCTTGCCCGAAGAGTTCAAGCGCAATTGGATACTCATGATTCGATCGGAAAGCCTGCAACCCGGAACAGCCGAATTGCCTCGCTTTCTGCTCCCAAGCGAGGATGCCCGATTCACCTTCACCTTTGGACTCAAGCCTCACGACTCCTATCCAGGAGCGCACCCGAATGCCATCGAATACATGGAATGGCGGGAAGCCGATTCGAATTTTCATTTTCATGAAATCGTCTTGAGCAATGAGCCGGCCACGACCACGGCTCCCGAGCGGAGACGCGGAGTGTCGGCGGATGATTCCAGATGTTTCGCTTGTCACTCGACGCGTAATATCATGACTCGCGGCATAACGCCGGGAACCACGGGCTTGCCTATAGGCCTGGTTCCATTCAAGAGCAAACCCAACTGGGATGCCTATGACAGCTGGGCGGGCATGCTGCCCTATACCCGCGACCGCATTCACCAAGGCTCGATTGAAGCCGCCGCCTTTCGCGGTATTTTCAATTTCTGGAATTGGCGTGCGCAAGACACCGTGCGAGCCTTCATCGAACAATTGCGGCTATTGCCAGGGGCGGTGCCCGCCTCGGATTCGATTCGACGTTGGAAGGGTGGCCGCCAAGATGCCTCGATTGGGTTCGCTTTTGACGCGACAAGGCCGACCACATTCGAAGCACCTATTAGTGGGACGACCACACGCAATGTCGGTTACCAATTTGATAATCGGCCACCTTTATCAACCACCAACCCCGTACGAGTCGGGGGGAGTTACGTGACCTTGAGGCATACGCGTGACTCCAATCGTACTTCGTCCTCAGACGTCAATCTAGAAGGACGCGGCGTGCATTATTTCGATTTGCTGGGAGGAAATAAAGGCAAGCTCAACCAAAAGCGCATTGCTAGCGAAGTGAATGGCCAGCATTTCGCGACGGGAAGTATTCCTTTCGATGGGCGACCTCTGGTGAGTGCCATCCTGGGAGGCTGCATAGAAATCAGCGGCGGCATGGCACAATCGCGCCTACCTGCAGTGGCTCTGAATTATTCCACTACGAAGCTTGACCTCCTGAATGATGGCAAATCTCTCGCCCAATTGTTAGCGGACACGCGCCTACGCATGCACGACCTGCCGCGACGAAAAGCCGATATCGAGAAACTGGCCATGCATCGCGCGGGCGATCCCTATCTCGTCCGAGGCGACTTGACGAAAGGGCTTATTCCGCGCTATGGCGATTCGACCGTGGGCGGCACGGCCGTTGACACTCCCCGCCTTCAGCAAGAAGTCTTTCGAAGGCATCAAGACGTTTTCGATATGGACACTTCCATCATGGGGGGGATTTCCATCGATAGAGAAGACTATTCTCCTAACGTTGACTTGGTTGGCCTTTTGCGTTATTTCCTGGAGCCCTTGGGAGTTTCGATCGACAAATGGAGCATGGGCGTGCGAGGCCGATCACGAGCTTACAATTTTGCCGACGTTTTCGATTCCGACTACCAAACCTTCATAAAGACCGCCATCGATCGCAGCCTTAGCCAAAGGAATGATTTCGGCCTTCCTTCCACAACGACCAATTACACTTGCGGCCAATTGATTCCGGCTGTCAATACCTCCCTGACCATCGCCCCCGATGAAACGGTGCTCCCGACTTATACCGACGTGCAACGCGTTCTGAACAAGAGCTGCATCGAATGTCACAATGGTTTTCAGTATCCACCCTATGCCACCGACGCTCTGGGGTTTACCGCCTATCTCAAATTCACCGAAGACGAAGCCCCTCCTTCCGGGGACAATAGGTTGACTGAAGCCTATCGTAGCGTTGTGGATCAGGGCAGTAATATTATTCGTCGCGTCACCCAAACCGGCGAAGATTGTCCCGGTGGCATGATGCCTTGTGGTGGCCCTCCGCTCACGCCCGCCGATATCAAAACCCTTCGCAGGTGGATGGATGGGGGCAGCCTGTTTTCCATTGGTGATCCTCATCTCACGACCCTAGATGGCATCCCCTATGACTTTCAAGCCGCGGGGGAATTCACCCTTTTGCGCGACATTGATTTCGAGGTTCAGGTCAGGCAAATCCCCGTAAGTACGGCCGCGCCTCTAGGGCCTGACCGGCATAGTGAATTAGTCAGTTGCGCTAGCGTGAATTCCGCCGTGGCGATTCGATTGGGAACCCATCGTATCACCTATCAAAGCGATCGCGGCCCCAATGATATTCCTCAACTCACCTTGCGAGTCGATGGCAAGCAAATTGAAAAACTGCCCACCAAGGGAATGAACTTGGCCTGGGGAGGGAGAATACTACCCTTGCCCAATCCCGGCACGATTCAAATCGAAGGCTTAGGTGGGACCGATATCGTGATTACGCCTAGAATTTGGGAGGAACATCGAATCCATTTTCTGGATATCGATATTCGTCGGGCGCGCGGAACCCAAGGCCTCGTGGGTACCGTTGGCCCGATGGGATGGCTGCCTGCATTACCCGATGGCAACTATCTCGGCAGAAGGCCCACGACCCTGGATGCTCGCTATCACGATCTCTATGAGACCTTCGCCAATGCCTGGCGTGTCGACACGTCCAATTCTTTATTTGACTATGCGCCAGGGACGAATACCGAAACCTTCACCCTCAAAGAGTGGCCCGGCAAACAGGGGGTGGCTTGCATGGTACCTACCACTTATACCGGTACTCCATCGGTAAAGCCCAGCGATCCCATGCCCATAGAAAAAGCCAGACAACTCTGCGCCGAAATTTTTAGCCCCTTGCGACGCGACTTTTGTGAGCAAGATGTACAAACCACGGGCTTTGCCGGTTTTGCCGAGGCTCACCTCCAAGCCGAGGCGGTGCAGCGCAATGCAGCACCAGAAAAACCTGGCCTCCTAGAGCCGAGTGAATCTTTGACGCCCGTCGCCATGCCGACTCGATTCGCATGGAATAAAAGCTCGGATCGGGAAGGACATCCTATCACCTATCTGGGTTGCATTTGGGAGGCCGGTCAAAATTTGACTTATGATCTTTGTCGCGAAGGCATTACCCCTACCTTTTCCTTCAAGCGCCCCATTTGGCGAATGGCCTTCTTCACCTTGATATCCGCAGCTTTGGTGGGTTTGGGGTTCCTTCTCCTGGGTCGACGACGAACCCTAGCCACCATGGCCACCTTGATCTTTTCCTTAGCGACCATCTGGGTTTTTACCCAGACCCGAAGCGAGGTCATCGAGTTGACCCGCAATGATTTGAAGCCCGGCACGACCTATTTCTTCAAGGTCGTTGCCCAAGATGGAGAAGGCGGAATCACCCATAGCGACATCCACCGCTTTGTGACTCCCTGAAACACCCATAAAAAGCGGGACTTTTCGGATGGGGAGCCGGGCAACTTGCCACCCACCGAAAAAATCCCCGCTTTCTCTCTTTTCCAAGCGCCTTTCTTTGGCTAATCTTGGCGCGCATCTCTATAGAAAGAAGGAGCGCTCCCCTTGCTAGTGGTTCGAACCTACCTGGAAAAAAGTCCCATTCACGGTTTTGGAATTTTCGCGCGGGAGCCCGTCACTCGGGGATCCTTGGTTTGGCAATTCCACGAAAAGCTCGACATCAAGTTCACCCCCGAAGAATTTGAAAAGCTTCCGGCCAGCGTGAAGGAAGAAATCGAATGGCATATGTATGAACCTGAAGAGGGAGGTCCGTTTTATTACGAGGCCACCATGGGCAAATACATGAATCATTCCCGGCTACCCAATGTCGACTTTTCCGAAGTGGGACAAGGCGTCGCGACCCAGGATATTGCCGCTGGCGACGAACTCACCTGCGACTATCGGCACTTCATGGCGACTTGGGACAATATCCCCTACATTTAATTTTGTTGCGTTCGTAACGATTTACTGGTATTTCGGGGAGGGGCTCGGCCCCTCCCTCCAACCCCGGTTTAAGGTA
>JAYUVP010000126.1:0-9919 GCA_043753995.1 Fibrobacterota bacterium | reverse complement strand
TATCATGCGAATAAATCCGATAGGTTCCCGGAGCCTTGATTTCAAGCACCTCCGCTGTATCCATCCAACCGATATTCCATTTATAAGCGGTGTTGAATTGCCCGGTTGAGCTGCCATTGCCCATGATGTCAAAGACATTGCCATACTCCACCGACTGGCTGGAGGTGCCTGGTACGCCAAAGACATCCGTCCCCGCCTCGATGGAATGCGCATGCGGCAAGCCCAGGCTATGGCCCAATTCATGGCCGACGACTCCTGCGCCGTAACTGCGATTGATCCAATTGGCATCATTCAAATTCGAAAGTCCCGCCCAACCCACGGGGATTTGCGGAAAGACGGCCACATAAACATCGTAGTCGGTGCCACGCTTCAAATTCAAAGCCTTCAACTGGGCCGCGATCCATATTTGCAAATTGTCAAAGCCCGTCGAGTCGAAATCGGTGCTCAACCCAGGAGAGGCCAAGACTTGCGGATGAATTCGGAAATCCCACTGAAAGGTATTGCGGGACATCGAAGCATAAAGTTTATTGATGGTTGTATTGGCCGTGACTATGGCCGTGGTGTCGATGGTAAAGGGAGCATTGGTGAAACTGACGCGTACAATCAAGGCTTTGAAGGTACCTGTCCACTTTTTGCGTATGGCGGGAATGGCGGCGGACTTGCCGAGACCTAAAGCAGCTTCGTCAGAACCGCAAATAAAAGGACTTTCCTGCGCATGAGGCGAGACGGCACCCAAGGTGAATACCGCGACCCATAGCAAAAGGAAAATGAAAGCCGGCTCTCTCTTCATCACCATAAGCATCCCCTTTGAGGCAACGCGCAAAGCGTCCCCAGCCTCTAAAAAACCCGCCTTAAGGATTTACTGTCAATTATCACAACCGGCATGAGAAACCCTTACTTTCACCCTGTCCCATTTCGTTCACATGGAAAGCCCCATGAATTTTAAGCCATTTTCGAAGGGTGTGATATTGTTCATGCTGGGCTGCACAGTTGGCGCGTGGGCGAATTCAGAATTGCCAGGCAACTCAGGCGATTCCCTGCCCGCCAATCCAGGCTTCAATCAAGGTGGCCTTTGGCATTGGCTTGTCGATGACTTCGAAGTCATCATGCGCACTCACGGGCAAATCACCTTTGCATCCTATGTCCATGGCGGGCCACCACGCACCGGAGTCAATCCAGGCTATCGCTCAGATTTTCAAGCCTATATCGATTTCTTTTCTTGGAAAGGCCTCATCTCGAATTGGCTCATCGCCAATAGCACACTCATTGAGAGATCCGACACGTCACTCTTTCGTCTGGATAGAATTCGCTATACCCTGACTCCCGGATATCGCTATGAATTTCCCGGCTGGATTATCAGCGGCCTTTTATTGCATGAATGCATCCATACCGTCAGCCGCGATGAAAACAATGGATCGATTTGGTGGAATAGCTTTCAATTCGGCTTCGGCAGCAAGGGCGCCTATCCGCAATTCCTCTGGATGCGCTATACCCTGCCGCAATCCTCTAGGTTTTGGAATCGTTTCGATTATCAAATGAATGCCGGTGCCTTTCTATATGGGCGTCGAAGCATTTGGATAGCCCAAAACCATGACTATCGCTACGAACAATTCGGATTGCTGCGCTATCATGTCGGTCGCCTTGGCCCCTGGGGCTTATACACGGATTTGAATGAACATATTTGGTGGAATGGCGATGGCAGCGAAGAAAGCACCTGGAGCGTCACGGCCAATTTATTGCTCACAGGCCGCATCAACCTGGCTGCCTTGTATTACACCTATACCTTCCAGGACTCGAATGTGCCGGATAACCAAGAAGGGATGGGAGCCGTGGGGTTTAAGATCGTGTTTTAATTCCCCGTTGTCTCCAGACAACAGAAAATGCGGCACTTTGGACATTTGCGTTCGACTTCGACCCTGCAAAGGCTAAAGTCAAGACGCACCCACCGGGAGACCGTATGACCCATCCCAAAACGAAACCGTCCGTTCCCGCCTCAGCTGCGGAGCTGGCGAAAGGCATCGCCGTCCTTCTCACCTTAGCCGGCATGCTGGGAAACTCCGCCACCTTGGCCGCAGGGCAGGGCCTCACCTTGACGGCACATGAATGGGGTACCATCACGACTCTCACCACCAGCAATGGGCAATCCCTACCTGGGCTTTTCATCGATGCCAGCCCCTTGCCGGGTTTTGTCAATAGCCTGCCTTTCTTCGCAGGCGCTCCCGCGCCTTTGCATGCCGGCCTCATCGCGCCTGAAAAAGACGCCTCTTGCGCGAACCGGTGGAAAGGCGTTTACACCAAGATGGAAACACCGGTCCTGTATTTTTATCAAAACTCCCGGGACACGCTCGCAGTCAAAGTCACCGCCAAATTTCCCGGTGGAACCCTCCATCAATTTTATCCCCCGCGCGATAGCGGCGAGGCTAATCCCAGCGGCACTTCGATCGACTTCGCCCAGGCCCGCGAAGGCTGGATAGAATGGCAAGCGCAGGTATTGCCTGACACTATAACCAGCCCCTATGACACGCGCTTGACTCATCCCGACGGAGGAAATTCCCAAGAATGGACTGCCCCGAGAATGCCCAGCTCAAACCTCATCAAGGCGGGCGGTGAAATCGAGAGCTATTTATTCTATCGCGGCTTGGCCGGAAAAAAAGAATTGCCGCTCAAGGCCCGCTTTCTCAACCATCGCACCCTGGAATTAAGCAATTCCGGAAGCGACAGCATTACCCATGCCGTGATTTACGACCAAAGCTACTCGAACCTGATTCGAGCAGGCGCCATTTGGTGGCAAGGCGCCTTGGCCCCAGGGGAAACACGCAGGTTAACCCTCGACAGCGCCAGCCTTCCCAAGGATCAGGGGGCCCGTGAAGACGCATTTCAAAACATGAAGCAGGATTTGCATCAGGCCCTGACGCGATCGGGTCTATACGAATCCGAAGCCTCGGCCATGTTAAGCACCTGGGAGCGCAGCTATTGGGGCGATGAAATGGGCTTTAAAATCTTTTGGCTGATGCCGCGCAAAACCATAGACAGCTTGGTACCGCTGCAAATCCAAACCGGTTTACCCGTGAGATATCTACCCATCACCCGCGTTTTCATCGCCCGTAGCGAAATTCTGACTCCCGAATTCGAGCAAAGCCTTTTAGCCGGAATTCCTACCTCGATCCAAGATCGCCACCGCGTGGCTTATACCGCATTTACTGCGCAAGCGGTTGGTTTAGAAAGGCAAATACACTTGCAGCGGTCCCTGCGCAGCCGCGCGCCCTCCCACCGCTTCCAAGGAATGCCAGGCCATCCCTGGTTGCACATTCTGCCGAATGGCCGCGAGGCCAAGCCGAGCCTTCGTTAATATCCAGTTAATTAGACCGAGTTTATTAGAGTTAGGCGACCATGCCGCGTCGCCAACTTCTCGCCTGCCTCACCGCCACCCAAGCCCTCAATGCTTCGGTCATTCCCATCGGATCCATAATCGGATCGCTGACAGCCGTGTCCTTAGCCCATGGCAATCAGCATTATGCCGGTACGCCCTTTTTCATTAGCCTGAGCACAGCCGCTCTGGCCACCTTCTTCGCAGGGCGGCAGGTCAAGCGCTGGGGCTATCGGCCCATGCTTCTCGGCGCTTGCGCCTTGGGCATGCTGGGCTATGCCCTGGCGGGCTTCGCGGCATTTCACGGCAAGCTCGGCCTCTTTCTCCTGGCTTATGCGATGACAGGCCCCGCCCTGGGGCTACTCGGTTTTTCACGCTATGCCGCGGCGGAAGTGAGCGAGCCCGAGCAAAAGGCGCGCGCCATGGGCATCGTGGTTTGGGGCAGCACGGTAGGAGCCATAATCGGTCCCTGGCTGGCCACGGCCAGCGGAGCCCTGTTTCAAAACTGGGGCTGGTCGGAAGTCTTGGGACCTTGGGCCATGGGCTTTAGTCTCTATGCCCTGGCCGCCTTGAACTTAATGCTTTTCTTGCGCTTCGATGCGGCCAAGACCGCCGCCGGCTCCACTGCGGGGATGGTAGGGAAACCTACACGTAACGTCCTTTCCCTGTTACGTAATCCGCGTATTGCCGCCGCTATGCTGGCGGGGGTGGCGGCCCAGGTCGCCATGATTTTCATCATGGCTATCACGCCCTTGCACATGCGCCAATGCCATTATTCCATGACTTCCATTTCCTGGGTCTTGAGCAGTCATTTCGTGGGCATGTACGGGCTTTCCTTTGTATCGGGGTTTTTGGCCGACAAGGTGGGCCGCGCCGGATCTATCGCCTTCGGTGCCTTCACCTTAATAGCCTCATGCCTCCTGGCACCGCATGCCGACAGCGTGCCCAGCCTCATGCTGGCTTTATTCCTGCTCGGCTGGGGCTGGAGCCTATGCTTTCTCGGCGCCTCGGCAACCATGACCGACGGACTCGACGCTGCCGAGCGCGGTCGCGTGCAGGGCATCAATGAATCCTGTATCAATTTGGCGTCTAGCTTAACCAGCCTATCCAGCGGCTTGGCCTTTGCCTCTCAGGGCTATGGCGGCATGGCTCTCATCGGCCTTGGCGTCTCGGCCTTGCCTTTCGCCCCATGGCTGGTGAAGCGATGGGGGCGGTGAGGGCATCGAGCCCTTTAAGGCAACAAGGTCATTTTGGCCCAGAAATAGGCGCCATGAACATCCTGGCTTTGCATATCAAATGTAGTGGCAGTGACATTTCGCAGAGGTGGATAGGAAGTATCGGAATTAGTGTTGTAGGCCATCGACAAAATGTTCCATATTGTCAAATTTGAATTGATCCATCCAATCGCGTCGATGTTCTTTACAGAATCGCTATTCCAATCGCATTACTAAGTAAATCCCCCTAATCCATTCCCTTGATCACCGGGATATTCTTTCCTTAGTTACAAATTCGACCGTGATCACATCACGGTTTGCCGTTACCCACCCATAGGGCCCAAGGAGAGGGCTTTCCACAATCAAGGAGTCGTTTCCAACGACTTTAGGCTAGGAGTTTGTTTTGGCTTTTCTCCTTCAGCATCCTAAGTGGATTCAAGCTCCAAGCCAGGCAAACCAGGTGATCCCTAATCCGGGATCGAAACCTGATTCCAGACCTCCCCCACGCCTTATCACTGAGAATCCTAATCCATAGATTTTCAAACAATGAATCAAGCACTCGAACCTATGCAAATCTTTCGGTATACCGACGCACGCGCCTTCATGCGCGACAGTTGGACCGCGCTCAAAACCGAGAACTCTAAATTTAGCGCGCGCTATATCTCAAAGCAAATGGGATACAGCAATCCCATTTATTTCACTCGTATCTTAAGCGGCGAACGGAATATCACTCCGGCCATCATCGAATCCTTGACCCGTATTTTCAAATTGATCGGCGACGAGGCGGAATATTTCCGTTACCTCTGCCTCTACACGGAAGAAAGCGACGCCAAGGTTAAAGAGGATTATTTCGACCGCCTCATTTCGCTCAATCACACGCCGCAAAAACGCTTATTACAAAGCGAATTCCGCTTCCACAAAGAGTGGCATCACAATACGGTTTGGGCTGCGCTTGACGTTTTTCCATTTAAAGGCGAGCCCGATGATTTCCAAGAACTTGGCTCGCGCATATTTCCACGGCTTCCAGCACAAAAAGTCAAAGACTCCGTCGAACTTCTACAAGAGCTCGGATTCATCGCCAAAGACAAACAGGGACATTGGCGACCCCAGGGCAAGACCATGCTCGCGGATGCCCGATTGCATGATGAAATTCTGATGCACTATTGGCTGAAGTCCTTGAACCTGGCCAGCCAAACCATACTCGGCAAACCCAAAAAGCCACCGCGCATTTACACCAATACTTTCACCTGTTCCGAAGTCGCCTATGCCCGCATTCACAAACGCATAGACAGGCTTTGCTCCGACATACGCGCCATCGTCACCAAGGACGCCGAGAGCGCCACCCGAGTCCTCCACTTTCAATTCCAAATGTTCGATCAATTCCAAACGGAGAAACAGTCATGAAACGGATACTATTCACCTTGATAATGGCCATTTTTGCCTGGAATTGCTCGAAGAGCGGCAAAGACGACGGAGGCGATTGTATAACTGGGGTTTGCAGCGAAACCCGAGTCATCGGAACCATTCTAGACGGGGACGGCAAACCGGTACAAGGAGCTGAAGTTGCCATATACCGAAAAACGTCAACAGTTGCCAAGGCGAAGAAGGCAGTAAGTTCGGCTGCTGCGGCAGATTCGCTAGCAGGCAAGGTTACTACCAAGGCCGATGGAAAATTCGAATTCAATGGCGTACCCCAAGGGGAATATGTCTTGAATTCTGTTAAAGACACACTCGGAGTCACCAAGGCCTTTGCTCTCGCAAAGGACGAGAAGAAAGATTTGGGTAATCTAACCCTCGTCAATAACGGCATCATCATCGGCAGAATGGAGGGTGGCATTGTCCAACAAGCCGAAAACGCTTATGCCGTGATCAATGAGATTGGGCAACAAACCAATATCAGCAAGTCCGGAGACTATACATTCAACAATGTTCCAGTCACCACCACCAATGTCAGCTATACCATCACCATATACAATGGTGATAAAACCGTCTTGGCATCGAAGCTCGACGACATCCTCATCCTGGTTGAATCCAATAAGGCTACCCAAATTGATACGGCAGGAAAAATAACGGTCACAACCAAACCGGCCACTACCAAAATTGTTTCACCCGATTTAGCCGGAGCAGCGGCCAATTTACCCAATGGGAAATTTGTGGCCACCATTTTTGGAGCCGCAAAAGATACCCTTTACAAGAATGAATTCACCTCGGAAAGCGGCCGTGATTCCGCCCTCAGCGTCACCCTTGCTTCTCTACCCTCAACAGGAAAGGTCACGGTGCAATTGCAAGGCATCGATTCCACTGGATTTGTGATTTACGAAAGCAAGCAAACGATCGACCTTGGAAAAGACAAGCTTGACTCTTTAAACATTCCTTTGACTTACCGAAAAACCAGCGTCATCCTTAAGGAAACCACATCGCAAACCGTATATGCCGCCATAGCCAATATTCGCAGAATCTCCATTCTCGACTCGGCACGAAAAACGGTTTTCAAATCCTCCATTCTGCGTAGCACTTCGACGGCCAACATTAAAATCGATTCCATACCCGTTGGGAAAGGATTGATCCTTCAAAGCGAGTGGCTCAGCGCGGATAGCACGGCCTACTACGGTGGAACGGATACTCTGGATATTCTGGGGGCAGGCAAGGACACGGCCTTTGTGACCCTATTGCGCAAAACGGGCACGGTGAAAATCAGCGCCACCTTTTTGAATTCTGACTCCAGTGAACTTTCCGACATCATCTTCGACACGGCTTGGGTGAAAATCACCGGCAGCTATACCGATTCGTTAAAGGGTAGCTTCAAGCCTGGTAGCGACGGTAAAAAGGACTTCAGCGTTCTCGTTCCAGCCGACCTAAAGCTTGCCATTGGAATATTTGCCACCAGCGAAAGCGGCAAGCGAAAATTTCTAGGCACCGACTCGGTCCTGGTCAAGGCGAATGACTCCGTCACCGTCTCCATCAAAGGACTCTCCGGAGCGGATTCAAAAACACCGGGCTTTGCTGTCACCGACACCACCATTGAAATAGGTGACACAGCCACCGCGAATTTGAATTGGCGCAATTCAAAACCTGAAACCGCGGCATTGACCCTACGGAGTTTGAATACCACGGTCCTTTCAATAATAGGCTCCAAATATTTCGGAAGACTGGCCGGAACAGCCAATGTGGTTGCCACGGTAGCGGGAATTACCCAACCTGACACCTTTACTGTCACAGTAAAGGAAAAAGAATTTTCCGTCGCGGATATGAATATGGAGGTGGATGATACGGCAAAGGCAGTGGTGGCATGGAAGACCAAGGCACCGGCGACGCTGACCATAACCTATCGAAGTTTGAATGCAACCCTTGCTTCCGTGGTTTCCACTTCGGGATTGGTGACTGCCAAAGCAGCCGGCACCGCAAATATTATCGCCACAGTAACAGGCGTTACCAAGCCCGATACCTTTGCAGTAGTCATTACGGAGCCACTCCGATCTTATACATTGAAACTCGATACGAACTCATTTGAAGTGGTTCAGGGCGGGGACGGGAGAACGAAAGCCCGACTCGTACGAACCAAGGTTTCCGCAGCCATCACTTTTTCGGTTCCCGCCCTGCCTGAGGGGGTGACGGTCACCTTCGCACCGGCAACCACCACCGCAGACACTTCGGTCATGTCTATCGCAGTCAGTACGAATACCGTGCCAGGAAATTATCGCTTCGGAGTGATAGCGCGGACGGCGGGATATACGGATCGCGTCGATTCAGTTTCATTAAAGGTGAATCGCGACAATTCGATGGAGTGGGTGAAAATATCAACGGGATATGATCATACCTGCGCCATCAATAAGTCGGACGATGCCTATTGCTGGGGAACCAATACTTATGGACAACTTGGCATCGGTACGGCGGTGGCGCAAACCCGCCCGACCTTGGTGAGTGGTAGCCTAAAATGGGCTTCCATCAATTCTGGGAATTCCGTTTCATGCGGCATCACCAAAACTGGCGTCGGTTATTGTTGGGGTTACGGAGCTGTCGGTATGCTAGGCAATGGCGGAACGACCAATGCCCTGGTGCCGACCGCCATTTCAGTCACAGGCGGGGATTTATGGAGTCAATTAAGTGTTGGCAATGTCGCAACGTGCGGGGTTACCACCGATGGACGGGGCTATTGCTGGGGGATTAATTCTTACGGCCAAATCGGCGATAGCACAAACACAACTAAAGTGACGAGATCCCAAGTCAAGGGAAGCCTGGTTTGGAAAAAAATCGAAACCGAGGGATTCACAAATACCTTTAATCATGAAACTTCTTGCGGTATTACCGTTGATAATAATATTTACTGCTGGGGCAGTAACTTCTATGGCGAACTAGGGGATGGTAATCCTGGTTCAGGTATAAACCCAATCCCCGTCAAGTTACTTGTTTCAAAACCGTGGTCTGACATTGAAATGGGCGCAACCTTTGCCTGCGCCTTGACCGAGGCTGGCGAAGCTTATTGTTGGGGAGCTAATTTTAATGGTGCATTAGGAATCGGAAGTACTATAAACCAGTCGACACCGACCCTAGTTCTCAATGATATAAAGTGGACCCACCTATTTGGAGGCTATTGGGCAAATTGCGGGCTAGATACCCAAGGTAAAGCCTATTGCTGGGGCATAAATAATTATGGGCAAGTAGGTAATGGAGCCACAAGCACAGCTCAAACAGCGCCGGCCTTGGTTTCCGGAAATCAGGTCTGGATTGATCTTGGCTCCGGGTCAGCCCGTTCCTGCGGCATCAACCAATTCAATCAAGCCTATTGTTGGGGCAATAATAATTTGGGTGCCGGCAATACCACTTCATCATTAAAACCCTGGCGCGTCTCGGAACCCTTAGCACAATAGCTAAAACCTCCCTGGAAGCCCTTGCCCCACGAGGGCTTCCTTTTTCTTAATAAATCATCTGCCAATAACCGACAGGTGATCCCTAAACCGTCATCAAATTCACCCGAGCCGGACTCCTCTGGTCTTCTTCAATCGGAAAGCCTGCCATGTGGAAAAACTCACCGATACCGCTTTAGTTGAGACAAATGACACGTGCAACGACTCTAACTACACCTCACAGGTTTTCGAACTTCGACATTTAGGCGATACCCTGGAAATCAACAATTGGGCTTCAGCATTATATGAACCACACCGAAACAATCAGCATAAAATATCAACCCAATGTCCTGTTCACGGCCAAGTCGAATCAGGGGAGAGAGCCCATTGACAAAATGCTTTCCTATTGCAAAGACGATGGAAGTGCCATTTCTCAAACTTGGTTTGACTCACTATTGATTGAGTAAACCATTCCGAAAAATGCTCCTTTTGAA
>JAYUVP010000125.1:0-3050 GCA_043753995.1 Fibrobacterota bacterium | reverse complement strand
TTGTAAAAAAGACGCGAGACAAAACTCTCTTCGGGAAAGACCAATTGGCCCATGAAGAAAACCGCCTGCGGGAATTTCTCTACGATTTTAGGGGCGATTTCTGCGCTGCCTTCC
This sequence comes from Fibrobacterota bacterium, assembly GCA_043753995.1. Lineage (GTDB taxonomy): Bacteria > Fibrobacterota > Fibrobacteria > UBA11236 > UBA11236 > JAYUVP01. The sequence continues at coordinate 2,936 of JAYUVP010000125.1, read as the reverse complement.
ACTACGTCATGGCTGACCATGGAAATGAATTCGCCATAATAGCCGTGCCTGCGAATGAAATCGACGTATTCATTCAAACCGGATTCGACATGTTTATGAAGGTTATCCACTTCCTCCGAGCCTTTGAAATTACCGGCATCCAGGACGGCGATTTCGACGAAGATGAAATTGCGGTATATGCCACCGAAAAGCCGAATGATGGAAAATAAGGTATGCAAGCCGAGACCATTGAATCCCGAAACGAGCAATACCGCGGTACGGGCTTTGGGATCGAATTTGGGGGCTTCGGACCCAACCTCTTCGGTACCATCGGCCGCCATGATGCGACCAATACTTCCGCCGCCAGCGGAAAGTCGGGCCGCTTGAACCAGGCTATCCATTCGCTTGATGAGCTTGCCCACCGACTCATAATGCCCTTTCACCACCATGGCAAGGCCAATCAAGGCACCCAGCCAAAGCAAGGTGATCCACCCACCTTCGAAGAATTTGATCATGGTCATCATGATGAGGATGAAAAGGCACAGGAATAAGGCAATGACGGCGACGATAAAACGGCGCTTCCAATGGGCGACGCGGGCGCGCTGGGTATACCAATGCTTGACCATGCCCGCCGTAGAAAGCACGAAGGTGAGAAAAACGGTAATGGAATAAAGCACGACGAGATATTTCACCGAGGCGCCTGTAAGCAATAAGGTCAGGCCGGCGGCCACACCCATGAGCACGACGCCGTTTTGCGTGACCAAGCGATCGGAAAGCAAGGTGAAGCGCGTGGGAAACCAATGATCCAAGGCCATATTGGCCAAAACGCGCGGGCCACCAAGGAATCCCGCCTGGGCGGCGACGAAAAGTATTGCGGCCTCGGTAAAAAGGGTCACCCAGATAAATCCTTGGCGCAGGCCCGGGGACCAGGTCACCGTCATGGTTTCGAATAGCACCGCATTCATGGTTTTGCCCGGTACATGATCGACGTGATAAAACACATAGCACATCATCAAACCCAAGACCATGAAGGCCAGGGAAAAGGCCATATAGGCCATGGTGCGCTTGCCGGTCTGCAATTTGGGCTCACGCAAAATGGACATGCCATTGCTGACGGCCTCAATGCCGGTATAGGTACCGGCGCCCATGGAATAAGATCGGACCAATAAAATGAACATGCCCAAAAGACCCAGTTCGGTATGGGTGGCATTCACTTCCCCCACGGTATTTTGTACCAAGGACGGTAGTTCGAACATATGCATGACGACGCCGTAAATAATCGCGAAGGCATGGGTGAGAATGAAGACCAGGAAAATAGGCACCAGGGGAAGGACGGATTCCTTGACCCCGCGAAGATTGAGCAAAATCAGAATCAGCAAAACCGTAAAGGTGAGAGGGACCTTATAGGTCAACAAGGCGGGAGGCAAAAACGAAAAAATGGCATCAGCACCCGAAGCCACCGAAATACTAATGGTCAAGACATAGTCGATGATGAGGGCGCATCCCGAAACCATGCCCCATTTCGGCCCAAGCAATTTACTGGCGACCAAATAGCCGCCGCCACCCGCGGGAAATAACTCAATGAGATGGGAATAGCTTGCCGAGATGACCAAAACGGTCAAAGCCGAAGCTAAGGCCACCAGCAAACCGAGATGGTAATGCTGGCCCAAAGCGCGAAAGGCTTCTTCGGGACCATAGCTGGCCGAGCTCAAGCCATCGGCACCGAGGCCGACCCAGGCAAAAAAGGCTATGAGGGAAATATTGTGAAAGGCGTCTTTATTTCGAAGATCCAAGGCCCGACCAATCAAAAAGGTCTTCAGGGTCTTAATGGGATTGACGGGGGGCCTAGTTGGCATAGTGAGAAAAACTCTCCGAAGGAGGGAAAATCGGAATGACGTGACTCAAATTTACCCCATTCCCTTTTCCGCTATCACGACGATCGATCGAGCAGGAACGGGTAAGCCGGGAAGGACACCCAAGGGAATGGCATTTTCCAATCCCAGGCAGGCATGGGCGGTTGGGTCTGCGGTTTGCACAAGCAAGTACCAGGAGAAGCCGGGAGTGGAGGGAGGCAGGGCGAAGGTCATGCCGCGCTCTTCACTATTGAGAAACAAACCCAGGCGCTTCCATTCCGGAGAGGCCGTGGATTTAGAGGCAAGCGGGACCTTGCCCGTGTCGAAAAAGCCAGCCAAATGCTTCAGAGTGGCTATAGTCCAGGCAGGCGGCTCCCCTTCTACACCCATCCAATGCAATTCTCGAATGGCTTCAGGGGAATGCGCCTCTTGAGCCGGCAGGGGATGGCTTTGAAAGGCCGGTAGGCTTTGTCGCAATCGAATCAAACCTGCGACGAATTCGAACATGCCCTTTTCTGCAGAGCCGTCCTGATTGAAGGCCGACCAATTCATCCACCCCAGGGCATTGTCTTGGCAATAGGCATTGTTGTTGCCTAACTGCGACCGGAGAAATTCATCGCCGGCATTCCACATGGGTATGCCATGGGAAAGTAGCAGCAAGGCCGCCAAATTTCGTGCTTGTCGACGACGTAGGGCTAATATCTCTTCGTTTTGCGTTTCGCCTTCGATACCGCAATTCCAGGAATCATTGTGATCGCTTCCATCGCGATTCTCTTCCCCATTGGCCGCATTGTGCTTGCCATTGAAGCTGACTAGGTCCCATAGGGTGAAGCCGTCATGACAGGTTACGAAATTGATGGAAGCATCGCTGCCTCGTCCATCGTCCCCATAGATATCGGTCGAGCCCGTGAGCCGCCAACCTAAATCTCCGATTTGACCTGGATCGCCGCGCATGAAGCGGCGCACGGTATCGCGATATTTCCCATTCCATTCCGACCATTCGGTGGGGAACTTGCCTATGGCATAAGCGTGCAAATCCCAAGGCTCGGAAATCAGCTTGACGCGGCTGAGCACGGGATCTTGACTGATGGCTTGAAAAAAAGG
>JAYUVP010000124.1:0-35541 GCA_043753995.1 Fibrobacterota bacterium | reverse complement strand
GGATTTCGCTTTGTAGCTAAGCAGAATTTGTTGGTTGGCCTTCCCTTTGGACTTGCGCATCATGACGATACGTCCTGAGCAATTCACGATTTTAGATTTCACGCCTTTTCTGCGGTTCATTTGGAGCTTTAAGTCAATATTCCCTTCCTCACGATATCGCCTACTGGTATTCCATTCGATACACCGGTGAAGGGCGCCTACCGCCTCCTTTTTCGCTTCCACCAGGACTTCGGTCTTACTCACGTTTTTAACGCGGAATTCATTGGTAAGGATATCTGAAAAAATATTTTGCAACTCAGGCTCTATATCCATGAGGATATTGATGCTGCAATACACGTCTTTTGGAAAATATCGCCGTTTTGATCGACGACATTTTCTCGACTTGGGAAATAAAAGGAATCGGACGGGGCTGGTGATTTTTTTAAGTCCTTCGTAGGTGATTTTCCATGCGAACACCTGAATGGTGTGCATGAAAACCAGATATTTCAGCATGACATTGCGCTGGCGTACGAAAAATCGGTTATCGATGGCGGCGCGAATCCGCTTAGGAGTGGAATGCGGTGTGATGAGTTGGGATAGCCCCGTTAGCCCGGGTTTCACCAGGAAACGCAAATCGTATTCAGGCATAAATCTCAAACTTGCCTCGTATACCTCTCGGCGCTCAGGCCTAGGTCCTACGAAGTCCATGTCCCCCCTGAATACATTGTAAAGTTGCGGGATTTCGTCGAGACGGGTTCTGCGGATAAAATTACCGTACCAGAGCTCTTCCGAAGATCCGGAAACATGCAATTTTGATTTGAGGCGTGATTCTGCGCCCGATTTCAAAGATCGAACTTTGTAAATGATGAAATCTTTTTTGCCTTTACCGAGGCGTCGACCCCGATAAAAAAATCCAGCCCCGTCCCGAACGGTCACTAAGTAAAGCAGGTATAAGGGTGTCAAGAGAATTAGGGCTAGCGGAGCCAAAGCTGAAGCAAGGCATACCCCAATGACACGCTCGACTGCGTCCTCCCATTCTGGTCTCCATCCTACGGGCTTCCCAATTCCCTGTATTTTCACGTTATCCACAGCCTTTATCATCGGGCACAAACGTAGGATCGTCCTTTCACTTGTGATCCTTCAAGCCAATTGCATTATTGTTTCTAATGCAAACAAAGTGCTCTGTTAGTTACCAAATGCAGTCCAACGAACCGATCAAGTAAAGGGTGTATTGCAAACGAATTTCATTTGATTGACGCTTGATCCGGCTTTTCAGAATAGGAAGTACAACCTTTTTCCCGCTCGCGAAAAATTTCAGCAGCCGAGCATTTTTGGATTCCAATGTTGTTTCAATCCCATTCCGATTCACCTTACCCATTTTTCCTGCGGCAGTTGAGGTGAAAAAAGTGGAGGTGCTTTAACGGGAGACTTAGGGTCCGGACATTGATTCTGAAATCGTCCGAACCTTGATTTCTTTGATGAAGGGTGACAGTGAATATTATTTTCGATTGGATTTTTTTTGTTCGGGCCTCCTGTCACTGAATCCCATCATATTCCGCACATAATCACAACTCGCTTGAAACATCGCAAAGGTTCTATTCCCCTCCGTGCTAGGAAAAGAACCGAAGCACTTCAAGGAGACACTATGAAATCCGCCAAATACATGGCTTGCGGACTTCTCGCGGGAGCTAGCGCTTTCGCACAGAAGCCGATCAAGACCTTCAACCAAGCAGCATTGAACGCCACCGGCGTGACCCAGCTCGATCGCGATACGGTTTATCACCTGGCTGGCCGCGTTTTCGTGGGCCAAGACGCTGGTACACCCCAAGAACTGCGAATTGAATCAGGCACGGTCATCAAGGGCATGCCAGGCGATAGCATCAATGCTTCAGCTCTTATCATCACCAAATGGGGAAAAATTCAGGCCTTGGGTACTGCGGCCCAGCCAATTTTGTTCACCGCCATGGTGGACAATGAGAACGATCCCACTGACATGGGCCCATTTGATCGCGGCTTTTGGGGCGGCGTGCTGATTCTCGGCAATGCGCCTATTTCCGAAGGCACGGCTTTCGTTGAAGGCGTCACGTCTGAACCTCGCGCTGAATATGGCGGCACGGTTTCCGATGACAGCTCGGGTGTATTCCAATACGTGTCCATTCGCCATGGCGGTAAAATCATCCAGGCTGCCAATGAACTCAACGGCCTCACCATGGGCGGCGTTGGTAGCAAAACCGTCATCGACCACGTCGAAGTCTTCGCCAATAATGACGATGGCTTTGAATGGTTCGGCGGCACGGTCAATGCCAAGTATTTAGTTTCGGCTTATGGCAATGACGATGGCTTTGACTTTGACTTCGGCTATCGTGGTAAGTTGCAATACGGCTTTTCCATTTATCATCATGGCAATTTGGACGCGAGCGGTAATCAAGGTATCGAAGGCGACGGTTATTCCGTTCCTGCCACCGGTACCACTGACACCACCAAGTTCTCGAAGCCAATGTGGTCGAATTTGACCCTTATCGGCAGCGGCAATCCCCAGACCCTCAGCACTGCCAATGATATCGGCTTCCGTCTTCGCGACGGCACCGCCGGCGATTTCAAGAATTTTATCGTCAAGGACTGGCGTTTGAATGGTGGTCGTTTTGAAAGACAAGCCTCTCTTGCTTGCGATGTCGCCGTATGCCAATTGGGTCGCGATAGCTTGAATTTCGAAGGCAGCATTTTCAATAATATCGGCGCTTGGACTGGATCCTTCGCTAGCATTATGGTTGGCGGCTGGGGTGCTGATTCCATGGCGGCTAAGAATGTCTATGGCGATCCTGCACTTATGGGCGTGGGCTATCTCCGCAATACCGTTGATCCCCGTCCTGCTCCTGCCGGTCTCGCCTTTACCACCCCTCACTATCAAATGAATGATGCTTTCTTTGACAATGTGACCTATGCCGGTGCTTTCGGAACGGAAAACTGGATGAATGGTTGGACCGCCATGTCGCAAATGGGTCTCACCAAGAAACTCCTCACGATTCAACCTGGCGCCGGTTCGAGCTTTGCACCTGCCCGTTTGTATCGTCCCGCCGCTTGGGATTTCGTGATCACCCAAGGTGTCAATGTCGCCTTGAACATTCCCGCATCGACCGCCTTCCTTGATGGCGCCGATGTCTCAACGCTTTTCCGTACCGGCGTTTGGCCTGCAGTCACCGTTGTTGGCAGCGAGCGCGTTTATCGTGTGAATGCTCAGAATGGTGCCGTTTTTGGATCCGCTGGCACGCACAATTTGCGTTTGCGTATGGTTTTGAACGATGGTCGCGTCCTCGAAGAGACCTTCTATTGGACGACCTTCCAATAATCGTGCCTTCGATTATGGGTTGATTTTTCCTGACCGGAGACCTTCGGGTTCTCCGGTCTTTTTGAATCGAAACATTTGTTTCATTCGCGTGTGCGAGTCGTTTCGAATCGTAACAATGGGCTGCTAAGGGCACTCATTCATTCACCTGAAATCATGGGTTTTTATTCTTCGCTTATGCGTCCTTCGTGCACCAACATCCTGTTTTTGTTTTCTGTTTTTGTTTTGATATTGGGCCAAACCCCCACAATCGCTCAAGGGGCCATTCCATCCCAAACCAAATGGAAATCGGATATTGCCGTCCGTGACCTGGACTCATTGATTCTGGATTCTGCGCAAATTTCGGCGGGCGAGCCGAAGGATTCCGTAACAGATTCATCACGTGTTTCCAATCAAAACCAGTCCAAAATTGCCGACTCCATTCCTCCACTGATTCAAAAGACCCCTTTGGCCAACATCTCTGGATTCAAGGGATTGATTCTCTCTGCCGACAATGGCCAACCCATTGAAGGCGTCATGGTGCAAATAGGTCGCGAAAACCAAAGGCTTTCCGCTCAGACCAATTCAGACGGGCTCTTTGAATTGGAAAATGTTCCGTCCGGGAACTGGCGCCTAGTCCTTTTTCGCAAAGGATTTGAAACCTTTGAAGACTCCAATTTTGTTGTGGCATCTGACGAGGTGACAACGAAAGAATTCATGCTTGAGCGAAGGACTTTAAAAGGCCAAGTCATTCAGGCGCGCAGCGAAAGGCGTTCGGGCAGTTCTCAGGACCTCGTGAGCAAGCGACAAAAGACGGCGGGAGTGATGGAAGGTGTTTCCGCTGAGCAAATTGCAAAATCCACTGACTCCGATGCGGGCGCCGTGGCCAAACGGCTCACCGGAACTTCTTTGATAGGCGGTAAATACGTCTATGTGCGCGGCTTGGGCGAACGTTATACCAATATGACCCTAAATGGTTTGCCTCTTCCTTCTCCTGAAAAAGACAAGCGCGTGGTCCCTCAGGACCTTTTTCCGGCGGGCGCTCTCGAAAGCTTTTCGATTTATAAGACCTTCATGCCCGATTTGTATTCTGATTTTGCTGGTGGTTCCGTTGCATTAGTGACGAAGAGCATACCCGACAAGGCCTTTTTCAAAGTGAGCCTCACAACCGGAAACCACTATGATTCGCCGATGGATTCCAGTGATTACTTGGAAAATTATAGCGCCATCTCAGTAATGAATGGCCGTGGCGCGACGCCTCTTGGCGGCGGATGGGGCAATGGAAACCGCAAATTGACCTATAATGGTGGAAATACCTATTGGGGATTCGATGATGGAACGCGATCCCTGCCCAATGGTTTTCCCGGAGTTATACCTAAAGGCTTTTCCGCGGCTCAGGCCGAAATCGCCAAACAAAAGGGTGAACCCGGTTATACCCCCGAGGAACGCGCCGCCTTCTCGAGTGCCTTGCCGAATATTTACAGCATCGACACGGCCAGGGTTAGGCCTCCCATTCAATTTTCCATTTCGGCGGGAAATGTTTATCCTGGCTTCAATCAAGGTAAATTCGGCTATCTATTTCATGCTGGATTTAAAAACAAATACGATCAATTCCTAACCGAAAGGCAACAAGTCGGCTTAGGGCTGGCTTATGTGAAAGACACGGTTTTCCATCCCATTCTGAAAAAGGAAATCATCACCAGTAAGGTCTTGGTGGACACTGTTCAGACCGACACGGGAAAGCGTTTGGAAAAGGTCCGTGTATTGCAGGATGGTACGGTTTCGCATACCGACCAAGGAACTTATGATGCCCAATTGAATGGCATGTTGAATATGCGGTATGAGAATGAAGATTGGGCGGTTTGGTGGAAGAATTTCCTCATCAATACCGGCACCGATAAGGCGTTGGTAACACGGAGTTATTCCTTAGGAGCGGGAGGCATTTCCCAAGACAAGGTTTATGAGGAAAGGTATTTGCTTGATTTCAATCGCCGCAGCCTCATCAATAGCCAAGTGGGAGGAGAGGCCTATCTTGGAAAAAGCATTATAGATTCCATCGCCTGGGCCGCCGGTATGTCTTCCATCACGGCTGAGACTCCCGATAGTCGGCGCTATCAGTACACTCAAAATGTCCTTTCGCCTGACCAGCCTTTGAATTTCGCGAACAATGACATTTGGGGGACGCGCGTTTTTGAAAACCTAAAGGAAAATGCCTTTGCTGGCCGAGCCGATGCCTTTTTGGTTATCCCTCCTGAAATTTCGGAGAGAGATACTTTTTTCCTGGAGGATGCGATTTTTTCGCATCTGGCTCTGCCAACCTTTGGATCGGGTTTGGCTTTTAATGCCAAAAGCCGAGATTTCGATGCGACTCGCTATTCCTATGACAAAGATCGCAATTCTTTTGAAAATATGACCGTCGAAGAGGTTCGCGATCCGAAATTATTAGAACAAGACATCCTGACCGGTTATTCCGATTTTGCCACCTCGCCCAAGGACTATGACACTTACAATGCCACTGAAATTCAGGCGGCGGCTTACCTGTCCGGCGCCAACTCGGCCCGGCTTTGGGGTATGCCATTCGGTATGGATGGTGGCTGGAGGTTGGAATGGTATTCGCTCCAACTAAGCGCACCCTATACGGGTGAGCAGGAAAACTATGAAGACATCGCAGTCAAGGTCACCGAATGGAGCCAGTTTCCAACAGTGGGCGCATGGTTCCAGCCGCTTGAATCCCTGAAACTGCGTTTGCAGACGGCATGGACGGCCGTGCGACCCGAGCTCCGGGAAATCGCGCCTTATCAATACGTTGATTTCGTGACATCACGTACCGTTCAAGGAAATCCCGATTTGAGAAAAACCACGGTGACTCATTATGACTTGAGAGTGGATTGGTTCCTCCCTTATCTCCAGTCTTTTTCTTTTTCCCTTTTTTATAAAGATTTCAATAATCCCGTGGAGCCCGTCATTCAAGCCGGCAAGAAAGAGACTTTTCAAAACGCCTCCGGTGCCTTTGTTAGCGGCTTCGAATTTGAATTTCAACTGGAGCCTAGACGCTTACTCGAAAGCGCTGGAATTCAGGCTCCCTGGCTTGATGGGCTCCGATTCAGTGGGAATTATGCCGCCATGGAATCCGAAGTGAAGCTGGTAAGGGATAGCCTCACGGAACAGGAGAATACCTCCTTCAATCGCCCCTTGGTGGGGCAGGCGCCCTATTTAATCAATGGTACGGTTTCGCATGAATTGGAATTCCGGAAATGGGGTGTTTTTAATGCCATTCTCTTCAATATGGCGGGAGAAAGAATCCGATTTCTGGGTGCGGAGGGGGTTCCGGATTTTACGGAGACCCCATTTCCAAGTTTAGAGTCGATACATCGGTTCACTTGGTTGTCACGCAATGAACTGAATGTCAAGGTTAAGAACTGGCTCATGGCGACCAAGGAAATTCGGGCGCGTGAATCCAATGACGAGAAAACTTATCAGGCAATTCCTAAGGCCAAATTGGATGAGGTCTTTGGCAATGTTCAAAGATATCACACCGTGGAGAGATATCAAGAATCGCTGAGATTAGAACTGAGTTATGCACGACAGTTTTGATTTGGCATTGAAACGAAACAGTCTGAAAGAAAAACAGAAACAGGGCATTTCTTTATTTGACGGTCTTAAGGTGGATACCGTGTGCATAACCAAGGCATTCGGAGCCCCGAGAAATTCAACCGCCACCAGGAGGCCCACGAAATGATTCAGTCCAATAGAATAAGAAACCTTGCCATAGCGAGCTCACTCGCTATGGCCATGGGTGCCGCGAGCGCCTTCGCGCAACTGCCAACCGCACCCATACCCGTCACGTCCGGCGCAGATGCAAATTTGATTTCAACAAACATCACCTTGACGGCGGATAAAATTTGGATTTTAAAGGGTTTCACCATGGTAACGAATGGAGCGACTCTGACTATTGATCCGGGTACCACCATTCAAGGTGATTCCACCGTTCGTGGCACCTTATTAGTGGATCGCGGAGCCCGAATTGATGCCGCTGGAACAGCGGCGGCTCCTATCACTTTCCGCGGTCCGACCGCCGATCGAGGCATGTGGGGTGGCCTCGTTCTATTGGGAAGGGCAACAGCCAACCCAGGTCCATATAACCAATACGAAGCCTTGCCCTGGGCGATTTACGGTGGAAATGGTTCACATGAAAATGATAATTCTGGAACTCTAACCTATGTGCGCTTAGATGGCCCTGGCTTTCCGGTAGCCGTTGACCGCGAGCTAAACGGAATAACTTTATGTGCGGTGGGGAGTGGAACCGTCATTCACCATGTTCAGGTGCATCGAGGGGATGATGACGGCTTTGAATGGTTTGGCGGGTCGGTCAATACTTCTCACTTGGTAGTCACCAATACCGTCGATGATTCCTATGACACCGATTTCGGCTATTCCGGCAATAGCCAATACATGATTGCCATTCAAAGCGTCGAACCGCCTCGGCAACGGGGTGGTACCAGTGCCACTCCAATTGAAACCGTAGGTGATCGTGGAGTGGAATGTGGCAGTAATGGCGATCCTTCCAATGAACCCGTGACCAAGCCCACTTGGAAAAATTTGACCTTCATCGACAATGGCCGCAGTGGTGGGCCATTTGAAGCCAAACAAGGTTGCGGTGGATTTTATGAAAAAATGGTTTTGGTGGGTGGCGGCGGTGACACCTCCCGTTCCGACTGGATGATGAATTTCGACGGCAAGGAAACCATAGTCGGCATTTCTGACCCCAATAGTTCCTACTTGGATTTCAAAAAAACCTATCTAACCGGCAAATGGAAAAACGCTTTTAATTTTATCGCCAATCCGGCTGGATCACCCAATGGTGGCGCGACTCAGGGTGAAATTGACAATGCAATTGCCGTTGTCAATGCCACCATCAAGCAACGTCCCCGCAGCAGCATCGGCGGTTATGGTCTTTATCAAAACCTCAAGCCCTCTCTGCCTGAAATCGCTGCGGATTCGGCCGGAGCCATAGTCGGTAACGACCTTTGGTATCAAGGTTGGACCCTGACTAATACTGTAAAATTCGATTCCGGCGATGTCGAAATTGTTGCCGATGTCACCCCGCCCGCCAATGTCACTTCGCTTGCAGCCACCTCTCTCACGGCCACCAGCGTTCAACTGACTTGGGCCGCCTCGGCCAGTGCTGACGCCGAATCGGTATTCGTGGTTTATCGCAATGACGGCAGTTACCCCACGGGTAAAGCCAATGGCACCGTGATCCCGCTCGCTTCCACCGTCACGACATTCACGGTTACGGGTCTCACGGAAAAGACTGGCTATTCCTTCGGCTTATTTGTCTCCGACTCGTCGGATAATGTTTCGGCTGTTGCAACATCGGCTCAAGTCCGGGCCAAGACTCTCGATATAACCGCCCCAGCCAATGTCACTGCTTTGACGGCAACGGCCCTTTCAGCCAGCAGCATCCGCCTGAACTGGGCAGCCTCGGCTAGCGCCGATGCGGAATCGGTTTTGGTTGTTTATCGTAATGACCATACCTATCCCACCGGCATTGCGAATGGCACCGTGGCAGCTCGGCTTGCTTCCTCCGTAACCGAATACAACGTCACGGGTCTCGCCGAAAAATCGGGTTATTCTTTTGGCTTATTTGTGAAGGATACGTCGGCCAATGCATCGGCCGGTGTGGCAGCGGCGCAAGTTCATAAAGCCACCCTTGACCAAACCGCACCCGCCAATGCGACAGCCTTGGTTGCAACGGCTATTACCGCGGATAGCGTTCGTTTGACTTGGACTCCTTCGGTCACGGCAGATGCTGAGTCCGTATTTGTCGTCTACACGTCAGGCACCACTTATCCGACCGGGATATCGAATGGAACCGTGGCAGGCCGTATGGCCAACACGGCTACCACACTTGCCGTCGCCGGGCTCATTGAACAGACCACCTATTCTTTCGGCCTCTTCGTGCGTGATAGCTCAGGCAATGTTTCAGCTGTAGCTACAGGTGCTCAGGCTCAATCCACGACTCTGGACCAAACGGGTCCGGCGGCAATTACTGGTTTATCCGCAACTCCGGTTTCCATCAGCAAAATTGCTTTGGCATGGACTTCTTCGGTAACTGCCGATGTGGATTCCCTGTTCGTGCGTTACGTTGCGGGCGCAACCCCTCCTGCGAATCCGACCAGTGGGCTTTTGGCTCATGCACTCGGTAAAGGTGCTGTGGTAGACACCATCAGCGGGCTTGATGAAAAAACCGAATACGCCTTTGCCATTTTTGCCCGTGATTCGGCTGGCAATTTTGCTCCTTTCGCCACGGTCGCTTCGGGTAAGGCCACTACCTTGGATCAAACCAAGCCTGTAGCAATTACTGCTTTGGCAGCCACCGCCCTTTCCACCACTAGAATCGCCTTAGCTTGGACGGCTTCGGTTTCCACCGATGTGGATTCCTTGTTCGTTCGCTATGCCCTGGGTTCGACTCCTCCTGCTGACTATAACAGCGGAACCTTGGCTCATGTCCTAGGCAAAACAGCTGTTTTGGATACCATTTCCGGCTTAACTCTGGGTACCGAATACTCCTTTGCGGTATTTGCTCGTGATGCCGCCGGTAATTTTTCAAACTACGCCACCAGCGCTGCGATCAGTGCAACGACACTGCTAGTGACCCCCGTGGCTTCCTCGAACTGGCGTAAAGCACAGTTGGTTCGCGTCCAGGGAAATGACATTGTTTTCAACTATGCGAAACCAACCCGGGTTCAATTGACCGTGACCGACATGAGAGGAAACCGTGTGCTTTCCCAAAGCATGTTCATTGAGGCTGGAATCCAATTGGTTTCCGTTGGTGACGTGAAAGGCCTCCATATCGTGAATGTGCGTGAAGGCAAAAACTCACGTTCATACCGCGCCATTTTTGGAAATAGGAAATAAGGACAAATCCCATGGAATGCTTGCGTGAAAAGAGGGTTCGACTGGCTTGGGCGGTTCTACCGGCTCTGGGTTTCCTTACTGAGCCCTGGGCAAAGCCCAATGTTGAACCTTCTCCTTCGCAGCATTCCATTGTCGAAGACAGTATTCCCGAATGGGGCCGAGTGGCGAAATCGCCCGACGCCCTGATTCGGAATGCTTTAGAACGATTATTGGCCAAAGACACTCTTGACCTTTTTCTGATGATGCCCGATCCGCAGCTCTTCTCAAAATTGTATTTACAGACCCCAGAGGGCGAAAAAGCCACTCAGGCACAAACCAATTTCGTCAAAGAGTTTTATTACCTGGACAATCAAAAACTTTTATTTCGCGCTTTGAAAAACAATGGGGGGAAAAAGTTCGTCCTGTTTTCCTGGCGATCCATGTCCACTCCTATCAAGCTGAAGGGCGGGGGACTGATTCATAAAGATGTTGAGATTCGTGTCAAGGATTTTCAGACGAATGAATTGCGTCGCCTATTTTTTGTGCAGAGCATTTATGAAGGGCCCAAAGGCTGTAAAATATGGGGTTTTGAGGATCATAAAGCCGTTTCTGCCGTCAATTGAGTCTTAATATTCATACTATGAAAAAAATTCTGACCGCCTTGGTAGCGTCACTCGCGTGCTTTTCGATCATTCACGCAAAAGGTGAATTGCCACTCGTTGGAAAAATCATCGATGCATCGAGTCGACCCATCGTTTCCGCCCAAGTGCTTTTCAAGCAAACCGGCTATTCCACCGTCACTGATGCCCATGGGCAATTCCAATACGAATTCAAGCCGGATTCCCTAAAGGCCGGAATTAATACGGAAGATCTTTTTCAAGTCAAGGATCAAGGCATCAGTTTTTTGGTTTTGCGAAGCCAAGCTCCGGTGCGAATCCAGGTATTCGATGAAATCAGCAAACAGGTGTTCACCATCTTGGACAGCACCCTTTCGCGGGGGCGCTTTCATCTTTCTCCCCTGGCGAGCCTATACCACCAATTAAAGCTCGGCGTTTATCGTATTCGATTCGAGATTGGTCACGAGACATACTATCATCGAATTCCTTTCAGCAAGCAAAAAGCCCGTCCCGGTCTTTTTCCAGAAGTAATGTCCCAAGCCGAGATGGCCAAGATTGTCAAAATACCCTTGGACACCTTGGTGATTTCCAAGGCGGGCCATAGAACCGCCACCTTTCCCGTTCTCATGCATTCCGATACTTTGCCTGAAATTATTCTTTTCCCTGAAAAGATTCTGCCTTGGCGGACTGACGATTCCGCATATCTCAAAGCCATTGGATCCGGAGTTGAAATCCTCGCCTTGTTGACCACAGGAGAAAGCGTCCCCAGGACCGGAGATTCCAGCCGCGCCTATCGCATGGGCGGAATTCCCGATGGTCTTGGATTGCGAGCCATAAACAATCAAGTCGCTCAACTATTCATGAATCATGAAATCGCCTCCTTTGAATCGATTCATGCCGAAATCCCGGGACCCGCGCATCGTGGCGCCTACATTTCAGAATTTCTGCTCAATCGCAAAGACGCGCATATTCTCTCAGGAGGAATCGCTTATAACAAAATTCATTTAGGCGGTTGGAATGCTGCCTTGACACCCACCTTTGGCAATTTTTGCTCCGGATTTTTAGGTGGTTCTGCCGAAGGCTTAACGACTCCCATTTATTTAACGGGTGAGGAAACAAAGGAAGACAGCCTAACCTTTTCCAAAAAAGGGGGGCATGCCGTGGCTGTTGCAGATAACAAGGCCTATGTCTTGCCGGATTTCGGCCGAATGTCCTTTGAAAACATTGTCGTGGTACCAACTAATAATCCCAAGCAAACCGTGGCCTTTGCCCTCGAAGACGGACCTTCGCATGGCAGCCAGCTTTATATGTATGTCGGCGAAAAAATAATTTCCGATCGAAACGATCATGTGCTTTTAAGAAATGGTTTGCTTGGCGGTAAACTTTATGTTTTCGCTACATCGGACCAACGTGACGAAGGGGAATTCACGAAGGGAGTCTTACAGGGTAAATGGGTAGAGCCCATTAAGGGAAGACCCAATTTGATGCAGGGACTGTCCGAAGTTTCGCGGGAAGATTTGGATACTTGGAGCAGAGTCAGCCAGGACGGGCACGACAGTTCCTTCAACTTCGATCGCATAGAAGACGGAACCTATGACCGAAATGAAAAAGGCGTCTTTTATTTTGCCACTACGGGGGATCCCAAATCCAATCGCAATCGCTTTGGCCGTATTTACAAATTAGCCTTTGACCCAACCCAACCTCTGTCGGTGAGCAAGCCGCCACGATTGGAGATAATCATGGCAGGTGATTCGGCAAACGGCTTTGTCAGCCCGGATAATATGGACTTGGACTCCGAAGGTCATCTGATGATTTGTGAGGATTTGAATCTCGCTATGCCTCGATTACCCGCTCTATGGATGATGGACTTGAAATCCAAGGGATTGCGTAAAATTGCGGAAATTAATTATTCTGCGGTTCCTGCGGAATCGCGACCGAGCGGAAAAAGTGATTATTGGGAAACGACTGGAATCATCGATGCCTCTTCGGTTTTAGGCCGGGGCAAATGGCTGGTCAATGTTCAGGCGCATAGCATTTCGAATTCTCAGGCAGGAGCCTTTCAGAATCTTCCGGCCTCGCAAAACCTTGTGCAGGGTGGGCAATTGCTAATGCTGACGGTGAAGCCGTAAATCACCCCAATTTCAGCTTCTCCTGCATTTGCAGCAAAATGCCATTGTCCGGGGTAATGCGTAACCCGCGCCGCACCCAATAAAGCGCCTCCACGCCGTCGCCGGTTTGCGCAGCCATGACGGCGCGAATGGGCGAGAAGGCCTCCATGTATTCCGGCTCCTCGACGGGCTCGAAATCGCGCATGCGTGGCCCGGCACTTTTCCAATCTCCGGTTTGCACCGCCATTTCGGCCAGGGCGAGACGCGACCAGGGATAGGCGTGATCGTCGCGCTTCAACAAGTCTTCAGCGCGTTTTTTGCCCTCGACCGCGAAGAAGCTGCGCACATTCTCAGGGTAACCTAGGCGTGACAATAGGCCATGAGCATAAGCGAGCCTATCTAGCGCTTCCGGAGTAGCCACTCCAAGCCCCCCATCCCCGCCCGCCGCGCTTCCCTCTGAAAAACCTGCGCGTAAAACCGTGTCGACTTCGGCGGCACGGTGCATGCCCAAATGGCGCGCATGCACCTGTTCATGGCCCGCTCGCGCCATGGCTTCGCATGCCGGGTCGTCATCCAACAGGGATTGAATGGCCTTGAAGGCGGCCTCCACATCGCCCGGGGCATAGGTGAGAAAGTCGCTGCCGGCCTTGGCGATGCCGGAAAACCCCTGGGGCAAGGCTTCGGTGACCAAGGCGGCCCCGCAGCCCATGGCCTCGACCACGCGATTATTCAAATCGCCGGCCACGGCCTGATTGATCACGACCTTGCTATGGGTGTAAAACTTGCGATAATGGCCCTTGGCCATTTGCAGGGGAAGGCGTTTGCCCAAGGCCTCGAAAAAGGCCACCCGCTTGGGATTTTTCTCGGCGTCGAGGGTGCCGACAAAGGTCACGGGAGTGTTACGTTCGCTCCAGGGAGTGAAAGCCAGGGCTTCGGGGAAAAACAAGGGTAGCCAGGCCGCTTCCCGGCCTTTCGCATCGCGCAGGCGGTGCAAGTGGGTCTTTTGCGCTCCGAAGACGCGATGAAAGGAACGGGCCAAATGCCCATGCCAGGCGGAGTGCAAATGCGTGTCTATGGACCACCAAAGGCGGGGTAAATCCACCTCTTCATGACCCAAGTGAATCATAGGGGAGGAGTCATCGCCCATGAGCAAGGCTTCGGGCTTGTGCTTGGCGATGGCCTCGCGCAGCAGGGTTTTCCCCTCTTGCGGCTTGGCGAAAAAAATCCGGCTGTCTTCGTGTTGCTTTACTTCGAGGTCGGGTCCGCCCAAAACCTTGACTTCATGGCCCAGGGCCCGTAGGGGAGAGGCCAATTGAATGTCGCCCAAACAGAGAATTCTCATGCCATCATTATTGCATGCCGGACGATGCGGTGAATCGCCATTTTCTACCCTTCCCACCCTCGACCATGCCTTCTCGCGTTATTTGCTGCCTATGGCTCGGCTTGCTGGGCTGCCTTCTCCTTTTGGCCGTCCCCCGAGTCGGTGCCGGACCTTTATTTGCCCTGCCCAGGCCGGCCAAGGTTGATTCGATTTTGCGGGCAGACAGCCTGGCTAAGCTCGAACTATTGCGCAAGAGCAAGGCCAAGCCCGATACCGTGGACTTGCTCGGCTCCGCCACGGACACCTCGGAAAGTGGGGACGCCTCGGAGGCAAAGGACGCCCAACCCCCCGACAGCAGTCGCCTCGCCAAGCCATCGAATGAAAATCTCGACGACACCTTGGCCGTGGCCGACGACACCGTGGATTACCAAGCGGCCCGAATTCGCTATCGCAATGATCGCTTTTCGCTCGCCGACGGGGCTTTATTGACCTTTAAGGGATCGCGTCTCGAAGCAGACAGCATTGTCTATTTCCATGAAGAAAATTTGGTCGAAGCCTTCGGCGCCCCCCTCATCAGCGACAAGGACAACCCTCCTATTTTGGGCTATCGCATGCGCTACAACATCAAAAAGCGTGTAGGCGAGGTTTATTGGGGCAGTTCGAAAAAAGGCAATCAAGTCTTCAATGGCATTGAAGTGCGTCGCCAGAAATCCGGTGCGATTTATATCGCTCGCGGCGACTTCTCGACGTGCGACCAAAAACCCGACCAGCACTTTTATTTCTATGGCCGTCGCATGATAGTTGAACCCAATAGCAAGGTGCTTTCGGGTCCCATAGTCATGAATATCGGCGACGTGCCGGTGGCCGTTTTGCCCATGTTGGTCATGCCCCTGGGGTCCGGGCGGCGCTCCGGCCTCTTGCAGCCCAAATTCGGCGGCGACCAAGCGCAAGGCTTTTATATCACCGGCCTAGGCTATTACTGGGCCATAGACGAATATATGGATGCTGAACTTTCGGGCGACGTCATCGAAGGCGCGCAGGGGACTTTTTCCAATACCAATGTCAATTGGCAATACCGCTATAATAAGCGCTCGGTGCTCAATTCTTCCGTGGGCGGCAAATGGTATATCAGCGAATTTGATCCCAGCACGGCAGGCTGGCTGGTCGATTTCAATACCGATTGGAATGTGACTCCCGACGGCAAACAAACCGTGAAAGGGTCGGGTCGGTTTCAAAGCGATCCCAATATCGTGGCCAACAATGCCTTGACCGAAGAGGAAAGGGTGAAACAAACCGCCAATGCGAACCTTGGCTATCGTCGTCAATTCAATTGGAATCAAGCCTCCCTCAATGTCGATTTGAAGCAGGACAATAACCTCACCGACAATCTCGTCGATCGCAGTATCCCCGATCTCAGTTTTCGCGTCGGCGGTCCGCTCTTTCCCGTGCCTGAACTCGATGAGGACGACTTGCCCGACAGCGGCTCCTTGCCTGATGAGCCTTTTTACCGCAAGATTTCCTGGAACTATGACAATCGCTTCAATGTGAATCAGGTCAGCCGACCCGCCAAGGTCGCGCCTCCCGGCGACACCAGCACCTATGTGGGTTATGCCGATCACCTCGCCTTTACCGGCAAATACAACTTGCTGCAATATTTGAACCTCACCCCCAGCTTAAATATGAGCCAGCTCTGGAGCCTTACTTCCAAGACCGGAGACCCCCAGAATCCGACCCAGGTGGCCTATGACCCCGAAAATGGGGAAGTCGGCGATTATTTCTTCGCCTGGAATACCGCCGCCAATTTTGACACCCGCCTCTACGGCATTGCCCAAGCCGAACCCGGAAAGGCATGGTTCGGAGTTTTGCAGGGCATACGCCATACCCTGGCGCCTAGAACGGGCTTTACCTATGCGCCGGAAATCGACAGCAATACCCATTTCGCCGCCAACCCCAAGGTCGGAGGTTTGCCCTATCAAGCCGAGCAGCGCACTTTGGGCCTGGGCTTGGACAATGATATTGATTTGAAGTTTGCCTCGACCGATTCGAGCAAAAAAACCGAGCCTTATAAAATGCTGACGGCTAATACCAGCACTAGCTATAACTTCGCCCTGGATGAGCGCGAATGGGGCGATATTAACAGCAATTTAAGCCTCTATGTCACACGCAATATCGCCTTTACCGTGAGTTTCGTGCATGGGCTCTATGATGATTATGCCCCCGACATCAATGCCATCAATACCCCCGTGCTGAAAAGCTATCGCTTCGGCTGGCGCAAAGGCTTATCCCTGCAAGGCGACTTTTCCAGCGGCCTCAAAATGAAAGATGCGCCGGGCTTCGCCGACGAACGTTATGGCACCTCCCCCTGGTCCATGGACCTGAACTACAGCTTTGATTTCAATGCCAGTCGCGTGGCGGGCATGGACGGCGACCCGGCATCGCGCTTCTTTGGTTTTTCCGAAGTGTATCAGGTGACCAAAACCCATCAGGCTTCGGGCAGCCTCAAATTCAATCCCACCTTCAATTGGCAGCTCAGTTATGACACGGATTACAATTTCGCCGACGGCGAATTTTCCAGGCATAACTTCAATATTCACCGCAAATTGCATTGCTGGGACATGGACTTCCGCTGGACGCCGGTCGGCCTTTCCGAAGGCTGGAGCTTCGTGATCCGTATCATTGATTTACCCGATATCAAGCTGCAAACCGCCGATCAGGGCGGCAAAGGCGCTAAGCGCCGCCTGTGAAAGCCTCCAACATGCCTTTATTGCTTGCCAGCCAAAGCCCCCGCCGCAGTCAAATCCTGACCATGCTGGGCTTTCGCTTCACCACGGTCACTCCGCCTTTCGAAGAGATATGGCCGCAAATTTTGGAGCCCTTCGAGGTGCCCGGCTTCCTCGCCGAAGGCAAAGCCCTGTCCGTTCAAGCGGCTCCTGGGCAAGTCGTGCTCGCCTCGGACACCGTGGTCGTGCTAGACAATGAAGTGTTAAACAAGCCCCAAGATGCCGCCGATGCCTTGCGTATGCTGCGTCGACTCAATGCACGCACCCATGAAGTTTTCACCGGCGTCGCTGTGGCGCGTGACGGCAGGCTTTGCGGGAGTGAAGTCGTGCGCACCGAAGTCGACTTCGCCCCCTCTTCCGAGGCGGCTCTGCAACGCTATGCCGCTCATGCCGAACCCCGGGACAAAGCCGGAGCCTATGCCATTCAAGGAATAGGTGCCTTTCTTGTGGCAGGCCTGCGCGGGTGCTTTTATAATGTCATGGGCCTGCCTGTGCAAGCCACCCTTCGGCTTTTGGCCGCGCAAGGCATAGTCCCAGATGGAACTAATTTGACATGATGTCCGAAGGCGATTCCAAAGACCGAAGCGAGCGCAGCGACCGCGGCGATAAAAACGAGCGTACGGGCCGCAATGATAAGCGTGAAACCGATGCCGCGGGCCGCACTAGCGCGGGCAGTATGTTGCGCGAAGCACGCCTGGCTTCTGGCCTGGATGCTGTCAGGCTGGCTTCCGATTTACGCATTTCCAGCCAAGCCTTAGAGGCCCTGGAAACCTCGCAATACCATCTCTTGCCCGGCGATCCCTATGTGCGCGCCTTGCTCAGCAGCCTCGCCCGCCAATTGCATCTCGACCCGCAAAAAGTGGTGCAGACCTATATCCAGGAAATGGGCATGGCCCCGGTGCAAGGCCAGGTCGCGCCCTATCAGGACAAAGGTGAAAGCCTCACGAGCTCGCATCGTCAAATCCTCATCGGCCTCATGGTTTTGCTCTTGGTGGGCTTTGTTCTTGTTTTGCGCCAGCTCAATCGCCCTAATGCCCCAGAATCGGAAGCTGTACCCGCTGTCGCCCCGGCTTTAACCGCCGACACCTTGGCCGCTCTCGCAGCCGACAGTATCCCGGTCAGCCCCTCCTTGGCGCCGGATACCACCCGAGATTCCGTGGCTTCCATCGAAGGTCTCCGCGACAGTAGCGCGCAGGGTACGGCCCCCAAGCTCACGACTCCAAACGCTTCCCCCTCGGTGTCAAATTCTTCCGTTGCGCTACCGGCCCCAGCTCTACCGACCGCCAATACCTCCGATGCCAAGCCCGCCGGAGTAGCCCCTACCGAGGCCAAACCGGCAATGCCAGCCAAGGTGGATAGCGCAAAAGCGTCCTCGACCTCGGAAAAAGATCCCAAGCCACAACGATTGGGAACCGGCAATCATGTCGCCCTATTTCATGCCCTCGGCGACAGCCTTTGGATCAAGGTCCTGAATGAAGACCGGGCACCCGATATACGTCTCTTGATGAAGGGTAAAAGCCTGAAAATCAACTATGGCGATACCCTGCGCATTGCCCTGTCGAAAAAAGGCATTCTCGAATTGACTCTTGACGGCAAGGTCATGCAACCTACGCGCAAGCGCTTCAAAGTCTACGGCACTAATTACAAACCGTATTGATTTCGTTAGGAGCGACCCATGTTCGCTTTAATTGCCCTCATCGCCATCGTGGTTTTGATTGGAGGCATGGCCATGGTCGCCATCAGCGTGAATGAATTCACCAAGAAAATGGAAACCTTCCGCCAAGTTCTCGACGCCCGCTATACCATGGAGCCCATCGTCAAGGAAAAACCCCAGTCGAAACAAGCCGAAGCCAAGGGCAATCGGGAAAACACTTTGACGGCATCGATTGATAATTTGCTGCGTACCAAGGATTCGAAATGACCCGTCAAGCTCGCATACAACGCAAGACCAAGGAAACTTCCATCGAGTTAGCTCTCGATCTCGATCAGGCCCTCGAAGGACCCGTGCATAGCGGCTCAGGCTTTCTCGATCACATGCTTGACCTTTTACGCAAGCATGGCGGCATCGGCCTCACGGTGAATTGCCAAGGCGATACTCATATCGACATGCATCACAGCGCGGAAGACATTGCCATTTGCCTCGGCGAAGCCTTGGCCCAAGCCGTCGGCGACAAGGCCGGCATTGAACGCTATGGCTTCTACTACGTCACCATGGACGAAACTTTGGCGCGTGTCTGCCTCGACCTATCGGGCCGCAATGCCTTTGTGTGGAATGCCGCTTTCACCCAAGCCGCCATCGGCAATCTCGACACCGAATTGGTCAGCCATTTCTTCCGCAGCGTGGCCGAAAATGCCCGCATGAATTTGCATGTCGATCTTTTGCGAAGCAGCAATACCCATCACGCCATCGAAGCCATTTTCAAAGCCTTCGCCCGGGCCCTGGCCATGGCCATCAGCCCCTCGCGCCGCGTCACGGGTGTGCCATCGACCAAGGGTTCCCTGTAGGTTTCAGTAACTCCAACGATACGGGGGTGGCTCCGCCTCCCCTCGCTAGGACTGCTTTAAAACGCGAAACCTAAGCCCAAAAACATTGAGATTCCGCTACCTTCGATAGAATCCAGGGCATCCTTTTCTGTCGAAGTGAGCTCGTCGCCTTCGACGAATTTCCAATTGCGACCGCCGAGCAAAATCGAATAACCCACGCCCGGCCTTAAGATGAAGTGGCCGAAGCGAAATTCGATGCCGCCTGAAATATCGGCGAAGGTCGCCGGATCGGTTGCCATTTCAAAGCTTTTCGTGTCCGTGCTACCGTTGTCAGTTGAATTGACCGTCATGCTCAGGGTCTCATCGCCCCAACCCGTGGTGTATTTCAGAGCTCCGCCGACATAGGGATGGAAAATCCTGCCATCCAAAAAGACATAACGCCCTTGCAGGCCGAATTTCCAATTGTTCAACCCAAAACCAATGCCAGCATCCACAGCGACATGAGGGATGGGATAAATCGAGAGCGTAACGCCGGCGATACTGGCGAGGCTATTCATGCCCAATTCCACGCCAAAGCCGACATGAGGCCCGGAATAGGTCTTGGCGGCAGGTTCAGTTTCGTTAATGCTGTCGGTCTGGGCCAAGGCCAAGCCGGTGGTGAAAAGCAAAAACAGGGGAATGCGAATCAGGCGCATAAGTCATCCTTAAATTAGGGGGGCGCTAAAGATAAGCAGTTCAGAAAAACGGGAAACCACTTCGGGGGTGGCTCCGCCTCCCCCGGCCTCGGCCCGCCTTGCCCCGCAGCCTTGTCGGCCTCGGCCTCCCCTCCGGCGTTCGCCAAAATGGAACGAGATTCCACTCTTGATCAGTCCAAACTTTAAGGTATTCGGGTACATTCTTGCTGTGCCATGATGAAGCCCATCTTTCATTACCTGAATTACCGCGAATACCTTCGCGATTATTACACCGAGCAAAAGGCGAAAAATAAGGGCTTTTCCTTCCAAAAATTAGCCTGGAAGGCCGGATTTCGCTCCAAGAGCTTTTTCAATGAGCTTATTTCCGGGAAGAAAAATCTTTCGTCCGCCTCGCTATTCTCCGTAGCCAAGGCCTTGGAATTGCAAGGGGATGCGTTCGCCTATTTTGAGGCTCTTGTGACATTCACTCAGGCCAAGACTCAAGCGGAAAAGAATCATGGCTTTCATCGCCTGGCGCAATTTCAGAGGCGCGGCAAGTCGCAAATGGTCACCCAGGATCAATTCGAATTTTATTCCCAGTGGTACCACAATACCTTGCGTGAATTAGTGACCTTGGTGGATTTCCGGGAAGATTATGCCACGCTTGCGCGGCGCGTGCGACCGGCCATTAAGCCTTCCCAGGCCAAGGCATCGGTTCGTCTCATGCTGCGTCTTGGGCTTTTGGTCAAGGTCGGCGCTCGTTATGAACAAACCGAAAAAGCCCTTACCACCGGCGACGAAATCAAGGCCTTGGCCGTCACACAATTTCATCAGCAAAACATGGCTTTGGCTGCCGCCTCAGTGACGGACTGCCCGGCGGCTGAGCGGGATATAAGCTGTTTGGTCGCTGGCTTATCGGTTGCCGGTTTTGCTGCCATTAAATCCGAAATCCAAGGCTTTCGCAAGAAGCTGATTGAAATCATTTCCAAAGATGTCCCGGCGGAAAGGGTCTATCACATCAACTTTCAATTTTTTCCCACCAGCGAAAACCCTAATGAATAGCAGCCAATCTCCGTATGCACAGGGTCTTAGTTTGCTTGGACTTTTTCTAATCGGATGGCTCAGTTGCTTGGGGTTAATGCATTGCGGACAACCCATTGCGGGCGGCAGCTCAGAAATGGGCAATCCCACGGTGTCTAAACGTGATAAAAATAATGATAGCACTTCTGCTCATGCTATAGGCATTGAATTCGATGTCGTGAATGGCATTCGCATCCTTCGTAAAACCAATTCGCCAGATTCTGATACCGCATCCTCAGAAAAATAAGCATCACAAATAGGAAAATATAATGCGAATCACCCTGATGGCCCTGCTTGTATCCGCTTTGGTTGTAAGCGCTCGCGACGTGTCGCGCTATCCCCTACGGCAAATCGATAGGCCGCTTATCTTGCCCGCAAAAATGTGGCAAGAGA
This sequence comes from Fibrobacterota bacterium, assembly GCA_043753995.1. Taxonomy (GTDB): domain Bacteria; phylum Fibrobacterota; class Fibrobacteria; order UBA11236; family UBA11236; genus JAYUVP01. Next base: position 13,883 of record JAYUVP010000124.1, on the reverse strand, counting down.
AATTAACGCAAAACAGTTATGTCATAGACAATGGCGAGGAGCTTCAGTCTGAAGAAGGCTCGGGTCTTGGTTTTCTCCCTGGGTTGCCCGCCTATGCGATCAGCGACAATTGGCTTTGGACAGCCGTGCCGGCCCCCTTTTTCACCTATTTGCTGACGCGCAACAATATCAATGGGTCTAGGCCAATCGTCACCGATCTAAGTTTGGCTCTGGACGGCGGTATTTCGGCCTTACTTTTCACCCAAGATAAATGGTATCTCCTCTACCAACTGGGTTTGCAGGCTAAGCTGCCAATGTCTCAACGATGGTGGGCTCTTGGTCAAACCGGGGTCGCATTTGATAAAGGTGATCTGCTAAATATCTCCGGAGCCGCAGGCTTGGGACTGCAATGGACCGATCGGTTGTACTCAACCACGAATTATGCGCTCAAATGGCCGATCACCCGTTCCGATAACTTTGATTTTAATGCTCAGGGTTTATTTCTCAACAACGGGTTTAATTTTAATTCCAGCTTCTCTTTGGAATTCGGCCTTTCCCTTCAAGCGCATGGGCTGGAATTGGATTCCAATTCCATTTTGACCTGGGGTCAAAGCGCTGGTTTGAGTTTTCAGTGGTAGCTCAGAATTTCGCACTTCAATTCCAGGTATAGGCGTTATTTTGAAAGGTCTCAGAAGGGCCTTTCCATATGCGTTTTTTCGTCCTTATCGCCTCCTTGGTGCTGGCTGGCCTTCCCTTGCAGGCCCAAGTCGCCAAGCCCATTCGCTGGGCATGCATTGGCAATAGCATTACGGCTGGCTATCCCAATGCGAACCTGACTTATACGACCCGGCTTTCGGCCCAGCTCGGGCCGCAATTCACCGTGCAGAATCACGGAGTTTCCGGGGTCACCCTGCTGAAAAAGGGCGACAATCCCTATTGGAATCAAACGGCCTTTAAAAACGTCTTCACCTTCAATCCCGACATCATTACCATTAAACTGGGTACCAATGACACCAAGTCCGGTAATTGGAGAAATGAAGCCGACTATGTAAAGGATTTGACGGCTATGGTCGATAGCCTGGGGACTATTCCTTCGCATCCGCAAATTTGGCTATGTCTGCCCTGTCCGATTTTCACCAATTCCTTCGGCATCAACGATTCTATCCTGACGCAATTCATCATTCCGCGCATTCAGCAAGTGGCCCAGGCTAAAGGACTGAATGTGATTGATGTTAACACCCCTTTGCGAAATCACTCCAACCTGTTTTCTGATGGTGTCCATCCCACAGCGGCTGGGGCCGATTCCATTGCCGCCATTTTTTATCGAGCTTATCAGGCCAAGGCTACGCGCATAGCCTGTATCGGCAATAGCATTACCCAATATGTGGGCACCATCAGCGGAGCTCTGGGACCTGATTCCTATCCGTCCCAATTGAATATGCTATTAGGCGAAACCCATTATGTCCGCAATTTTGGCGTGTCGGGCGCTTATATGCAAAAAATGGCTCGCGCGCCTTATTGGACCAATGGCCGCTTGGCCCAGGTTTTCGCCTTCAAGCCTTCTATTGTCACCATTATGCTCGGTACCAATGATGCGCGTGCCACGCAATGGAATACAGCTCGATTCACTACCGACTATCGGGCCTTTATAGACACTTTGAATAATTCCATAAGCCCCAAGCCGAAAATCTTTTTGGGGTTGCCTATGCCGTCGTGGAAGGTGAACGGGGCTTGGCAATTCGACGAAGGCGTCGCGGGCAATGGCATTAGCAATGATTTGATTCGCGACTCCGTGCTCCCTGCCATCAGGCAAGTTGCCCAGGAGAAGGGGCTGCCCCTCATCGATGTCAATACGCCCATGCTGGCTTGGCAAAGCTATGTGGCTGATGGCGTGCATCCCAATGCCAAGGGGCAGGACACCCTGGCGCAAACTATTTACCGCGCTCTCACTCCTCCGGTTTCTGTCTTTAGCCAAAACAACCTATTTTCACCTCTCGCTGAATCATCAAGACTCGAATTCAAGGCGAGAGATGCCCATATGGGTATTCGCGTGAGAGTCAAAGGCCGCCTATTTTCGATTGATGGGAAAAGTCTAACCGCCCTTGGTCTCTTGGAATAGCCCCGCGGTTTCTGTATTAAAGGTGAACTGACCGAGGTGAATGAATTGCGGCAATGCGACGACTCCCGTCACCCTTAATGCCGAAACAAACTGGGATACGACTTTAGCTTACCAAGGGATGCCTATGCTAACGCCGGAGTTTCTGGCGCGGACTCTGGTTTCCGAAGGTACGGATGGACGCCTTGCGATTTTTATTGATAAATGTCGAAGGGGTGGGGACGTTCGAGTTGGTTTTATCGGTGGATCGGTAACGAAGGGTGCCAATGCCACTGTTACATCTTTGCGTTATTCGTCATTATTATGTCGGTTTCTACAACGCCTTTTTCCCAAGGCCCGATTTAAAGAAATCAATGCTGGAGTAAGTGGAACCGATAGTCGATTTGCGGTTTCACGAGTCAAGGACGATTTGCTGATACAAAAACCGGACCTTATTTTGGTAGAGTTTGCGGTGAATGATGATCCCTATGATTCGGTTTTGTATCCACCTTCCTTTGAAGGATTAATAAGACAATGCCTTTCTTCAACTGAATCTGCTTTGCTGGTGTATTTCACAATGAATAATGCGCAATCATTAGTCAGTGAGAGATTCAAAGTTCCTATTGGTTTGCATTATGGACTTCCCATGGTTAGTCTAATGCGCGGTGTTTTTCCATGGATCGGAGACTCCGTTATTGCTATAGATACCTTGGTCGACATAGTGCATCCTACCAACCGAGGGCATTTTTTGGGAGCGTATAGCCTTTTTGGTTTTATTAAAGCCGAGGCACTTAAAGAGCAAGTGAAATTAAGCACAGTTCTGCCCTCTCCGCTTTATGGTAACATCTATGATACAGCGGGCATATTCCATTTAGGTGATTCTTCCTTGCAAGTGCAGAACCAGACGGGATGGGTTAGAATGGAAAGGGAGATTGGGCGAATCGGCTGGGTTGCTGCAAATGCTGGATCGGGTTTGGAGATTCGATTTTCAGGCAAGGAGCTCACCTTAGGCTATCATGTCTCTAAATTCGGAAACTCCCTGGTTGAAATCACGGTTGACGGAAAGGTTTTAGATACCCTCTCTGACTATTTTGCAGGAGACTGGGGAGGCGGAGTGATGCGACTTAGGCAATTGCATTTATCGCCAAACCCAAAAACCGTGGATATAAGCTTAAAGGTCCTAGAAGGCACTAATTTTACTGTGGATTATTTACTCCACGGCGGCGCGAAGCCGATTCCATGAGCGGTTTCAGTAAACAATCATTTGTCCTATCCAAATTTTCGTTGACCATACCCATTCTTTGCGTCAACGCAAGTTTTGCCCCACGTTTGGGCTTGGGTGGGGTATTGTATGGGCCGGGAAGGACGAATTATGAGGAAAGAAATTTGGACTAAATATTGGGGAATTCAGACAGGAATATCCCTAGTGGCTGGCTTATTGTGCGGGGTTTCGCAGGTTATGGCGCAAACTCCCGATCCGAACTTTCACATTTACCTCGCGTTCGGGCAGTCAAATATGGAGGGGAATGCCCAGCCTGAGGCCGTGGATAAAACCGGGGTGAACGAGCGTTTCCGCATGATGGCGGCTGTCGACTTCACCAACCCGAGCCGCAAAAAAGGATCGTGGTATACCGCCACCCCACCTCTATGCCGCCAAGGTACCGGCCTCACCCCCACGGATTATTTCGGGCGTACCTTGGTTGACACTTTGCCCGCCACCATCAAGGTCGGTGTGATTAATGTATCGGTTGCTGGCTGTGCCATTGAGATGTTCGACAAGGACAAATACGCAAGTTATGTCGCGGGCGAAGCCTCGTGGATGAAAACGATCGCAGACCAATATGGTGGTAACCCTTATGGACGATTGATCGAAGTGGCCAAGCTGGCGCAAAAAGATGGCGTCATCAAAGGCATTTTGCTGCACCAAGGCGAATCGGGTTCCAAGACAGGCCAATGGGCCAATGAAGTGAAACTCATTTACAATAATATGATTCAAGACTTGGGTCTCGATGCCGCGAAAACGCCTTTGCTCGTGGGCCAAGTCACCGGCAATTATTCCGGGGATACCCCCACGGGCATCAATGCCACCATCGCTAATTTACCTACGACCATACCGAATGCTTATTCGATATCCTCGAAAGGCGCCCCCGATGGCGGTGCTAACAATGCCGTTCATTTTTCGGCAGAAGGTTATCGCGTATTAGGGAAGCGCTACGCGTCAACCATGCTTTCGATTTTGGCCAAGCAACCGAATACGGGAATAGCGGCTTATCGCGGAAGTGCAGGCTATGATCTCGCCTTGGTGCGAACGAATGGCGCAATGGGCGGATGGAATACGGGTTCGGTTCTGTCTTTCGAAATCCCCGAGCGCGCCCAGGTGTCGCTGAAGGCGTATTCGTTGCAAGGTGCTGAATTGGCCGTGTTGGCCCAAGGTGACTTCGCCGCGGGCCTCCATGAGGTTGCTGTGACGAGAGGTGCGTTGCCGGCGGGCGCGGCCATTGTCGTATTGCAAACTCCTGAGCTGAAGTTCAGTCGCAAGCTCGAATTTTAAGCTTATCCCTCTTTCAGGGCTTCAGTGCCTAAGCCCCAAATGTTGATTTTGGGGCTTTTTTTGTGCTTTACAGGTAAGCAAATGCTTACCTATTATTGAGGATATGTCTTTCCCTAAAGCCATTCCGAAGGTTACCGAATCTGAGCCCGAGATTTTCGACGCCATCAGTTCGCCTGCGAGGCGCCGTATCTTGGATTTATTGGCCGAGGGCGATCAGCCCGTCAAGGAAATTGCGGGTCACTTTGAAATGAGCCGCCCAGCCATTTCCCAGCACCTGCGCATCCTGCTGCTTGCCGGTTTGGTGTCGGAGCAGAGGAAGGGGCGCGAGCATCACTATTGCCTCGTGCCCGAGCGTCTTGGCGCCGTTCGCGATTGGATAGCCCATTACGAGCACTTCTGGGACGACAACTTCAAACGTCTGCATACCCACCTCATGAAGGGGAGTCAAAAGTGAAAATGGTGAACAAGAAGAGTGTTATTCGAGAGCTTCGCTTTGCCCAATCGCCAAATGAGGTGTGGCGTGCGCTGACCAGTCGCGAAGCCCTTAGCGATTGGATGTACCCAAATGATTTCGAGCCACGCATCGGGCATCGCTTCACCTTTCAGGTGCCGCCGAATCCGCAAGTCAAATTCGAAGGATTGACTGTTCACTGCGAAGTCTTGAAATGCGATCCACCGCAAGAGCTGGCCTTTTCATGGGTCGCTGGTGGAATTGATACCGTGGTGGAATACCATCTCATAGCCGAGGGCAATGGCACCAAGGTTCATTTTGAGCATAGTGGCTTTGATGTCGACGCGGCCTATCACGGCGCCGGCTATGGTTGGGGCTTCATGCACGGTAAATTAGCGACCCTTCTTTCAAAGGATTCCATATGACCAAAAAGAAAATGATCACCTATTGGTTTTTCACCTGCTGGCTTGCCTTAGGAATGGTTTCGACCGGCGTGGTGCAGCTCATGCGCATGCAAAAGGAAGTCGAGCAAATCACCGCCTTGGGTTATCCGGTCTACTTCCTCACCTTGATGGGTATTTGGAAATTGCTAGGCGTGGTCGCCGTCTTGGTGCCGAGATTGCCTTTGCTCAAGGAATGGGCCTATGCTGGCTTTTTCTTTAACATGACGGGGGCCGCTATTTCACATTGGGCTTCTGGCAGTCCGGTGAGCCAAATATTTCCTTCATTGTTATTGCTCGCCTTGACCGTGATTTCATGGGCATTAAGACCTGCGGAGCGAAAGATTTAATTGCCTTTTAAAGGAGAAAATCATGGCAAATACCAAAAGCAATAAAAAAAACTTGGCACCGGATCTGCGAGAGAAATTACTCAAAACCTTAAAGACCCGCTTCGAGAAGAATGCGCATCGACATCAAGGTATGGAATGGGCCAAGGTGGAAGCCAAGTTGACGGCGAATACCGAAAAACTTTGGTCGTTGAATGAAATGGAAAATACCGGTGGTGAACCCGATATAGTCGGCTATGACAAGAAGACGAATGAATTCGCCTTCTTCGATTGCGCGGAGGAAACTCCGAAAGGTCGCCGAAGCGTCTGCTATGATACCGAGGCCCTGGAATCGCGGAAAGAGCATAAGCCCAAGGACAGTGCCATGAATATGGCAGAGACCATGGGCATTGAAATGCTAACCGAAGAGCAATACCGCGAATTGCAGAAGCTGGGTGAATTCGACTTGAAGACGTCGAGCTGGGTAAAGACCCCGGCGGGCATTCGCAAGCTGGGCGGCGCTCTCTTTTGTGATCGCCGTTTTGATACGGTTTTTTTGTATCACAATGGAGCCGAGTCTTACTATGCCGCCCGAGGGTTTCGCGGGGTATTGAAGGTTTAGCCGGTTCACCTAGCCTTGCCGGCGCACCATTTCCTTAGTCCGGAATCTCCGGTTCGACCAACATTTTCAGGAGTTGAAGCGACTCCTGCCAGCCGAGAAAGCAAGCCTCCGTGGGAATCACGTCGGGAATTCCTTCTTGCATGATATTCACCTCGGTTCCCACGGAAACTTGTTTCAATTCGACGGTGACTTGCATTTCTCCGGGCAAATTCGGATCGTCGAATTTGTCGGTATAGCGAATGCGATGAGGCGGGGACAATTCGGTGAAGGTTCCGCCGAAAGAATGGCTATTGCCCGTGGTGAAATTCGTGAAGGACATTTTGTAGGTGCCGCCCACCTTGAGGTCAAAGTGATGCATCTTGGCGGTGAATCCATTCGGCGGCAGCCACTTGACCTTGGCATCGGCGTCGGTAAAGGCCTTGTAAACGCGCTCGATTTTTGCCGCGAAAACACGATGTAGTTTGATGGTATTAGTAGCCATTTTATTACTCCTTCATGAAGTTAAAACATACTGGGACAAGCCGCTTTTCCGAATTCTATGTCTTCGTCGCAATTTCTTTGGCGCGACAAAATTCAATAGGACGAATTTCAATGCCCCAACCCATGTTTTCTCCGAAGTTAGCGGCGGGATGCATGGAGGCGAGTTGAATGGCCTCTTGCATATTCTCAGCTTCCAAGAGAAAAAAAGATCCCAATTGTTCCTTGGTTTCGACATAAGGCCCGTCGGTGACCATGGGTTTGCCTTGGCCAGGACGCACAGAAACGGTGTCCTTGGTGGCGGACAAGGAGGCCACCATTTCCATTTTGCCGGTGGCATTTAGGGCTTGATCGAGAGGCTCGCACTTGGCGACGATGCCCTTCATCTCTTCAGCCGAAATCTTTTCGAACGCTTTTTCATGATAATAGGCTAAGGCAAGAAATTTCATGGGACTCCTTGAGGTTGGATTAAGGTAATGATTCAAGTTCAACAAGTCGCTTCTCTAAAAACCGACGTTCGGAATCTTGTCGTGTCAGACTCAGGGCGCGGCGATACGCTAACGTCGCTTCTGGCTTGCGTCCTAGGCGACGTAACAAATCCGCCCGTGCGGAGTGGGCAAGGGGATAGTCGGTCAAATGATTTTCGGTCGAAGAATCAGGTGAGGTCTCGGGAAGGAGCAAAGCGTCGATGAGGCGAAGGCCAGTTTCAGGCCCATCGCGCATGGCTATAGCCACCGCGCGATTCAAGGCGACTATGGGTGAGGGGTCAACGCGCAAAAGCAAATCGTAGAGGCCGACGATTTGCGCCCAGTCCGTTGTGGAGGATGTCGATTCCGCATGCACGGCGGAAATGGCGGCCTGCAAGGTATAGGGACCGAAGCGACGCGATAATAGGGCCGCTTCGACCAAGGCCTTTCCTTCGCGAATGAGATCTTGATTCCACCGGGAGCGATCCTGCTCTTCGAGCAAGATGAACTCGCCGGTGACCGTCCTACGCGCATGACGTCGGCTCTCGTGCAATAGCATCAAGGCTAAAAGGCCATTGACTTCAGGATCGGGCAACAATTTCACTAGAGTTCGGCTCAAACGAATCGCCTCATCGGTGAGATCGGGCCGGGCAGCCGCCTCTCCCGATGACGCTGAATAGCCCTCATTGAAAACCAGATAGAGGACGCGTAAAACCGCATCGAGCCTCTCTGGGCGTTGATCCGCCGCTGGCACTTCATAGGGAATGCGGGCTTCTCGGATTTTTGCCTTAGCGCGAACAATGCGTTGGGCCACCGTGGTGGCTTCGGTGAGAAAGGCCCGGGCTATGGCTTCCGTAGTGAGGCCGCAAACTTCGCGCAAGGTCAGGGCAATTCGTGCTTCTATGCCCAAGGCCGGATGGCAACAGGTGAAAATGAGACGCAACCGGTCATCCTCTAATCCGTCCTCCATACCGTTAGCCAAACCCAAAGGCTGCTGGGGATGGCGGTTCGACATACTTGCCGTTACCTCGATCGGTTCATTTTGCAATTCCATTTGCCGCATCCACTCGGCGGCATGGTCGTGGTAGCGGGCGCGCCGGCGCAGACCATCAATAGCCTTGAAGCGTCCTGTGGAGACCAGCCAGGCGCGAGGATGAGCCGGCAGGCCTTGTTGTGGCCATTGCTCCAAGGCCGCACGAAAGGCCTCATGCAAGGCGTCTTCGGCGAGATCGAAATCTCCTAGGAGACGAATCAAGGTGGCCAAGACCCGACGCGATTCCTGGCGATAGATTTCGTCCACTTGGATAGGGGTGACCTGGGCCACTGGATTTTGTGCGTCCCCCATGAATTCAAGCCTTCACGGCCTCGCATACCTCGAAAAATTCAATGGGCCGAATCTCCTTTTGATCCTTTGTCGAAGGAAACGGCTCAGATCGACAATGTTTTTTAAAAAAATCTAAAACAAGGTTTGAACTAGAGCGGAAGGAGAACTTTCCGGACAACCTGCTCTTTTTTGGTGGAAATACGGATAAAAATCATGCCTGGAGGCAGGGAGTGATAGGGGAGGAGGACCCTATGATTTTGGGATCGCAGGGTTGGCGATATTCTCTCGCCTGCCGGGTTGAAAATTTCCACCCCGAAATCGATTCCGTTGGGCGCGACCAAAGTCAAGGCGCTGGGAGTGGTTTGGAATTGGATGAACCCGGTGATAGACCTTACTTCAGGTACAGAAAGATTTTCGATCGCAGAGGAGGTCATCAGGGCTTCGAACCGCCAACTTCCGGGAGCCACTGAAAATTTGATGTATAGGCTATCCTCACCTGCTCCGGTAACGCCCGCGGTACTGGTGAGAAAGGTGCCATTATTCCAAGCGGTCTGACCGTTCACCATAACCGATTGCCAAGCCCGTTTTTTAGGGATCCCAATCAGAGCTTGCGTCCCTTGGGGGGATTTCAAATTCATCACGAAACGGTTCGAGGAGAGCGAATCACTCACCGTGATATTCCCCTTGATCGAAGGCACGGTTTGGGATAGAGCCGTTAAATTTCCCATTTGCGGTAAAACGTGATAGCTACTCCAGCCGGGCGCGGTCGGAGAAATACCCGCAATATATTGGGACAAAATGGTATTGGGTGCATTCCATCCATGATTGATGGTGCCTTCACTCAAACCTGCCCACACTTCCCATAAAGTCGTATAGGGACCGTTGACCATTGGGGTATAGCGGCTTTTCATGCGCGCAAGTGCCAGGGAATCCGAACCCATTAGGGCGAGGGCCTCAAGCACATATTTTTCAAGATAAGGGCTGGCGAAAGTCCTCTGTTGGAGCACGGTGCGAATGCCGGCATAATGTTGCGGACGCGCAAAGCCCGCCACCACAGCAATGGCATTGGCCCGGTCGTCCGGGGTGGTCAAGGTGGAGGAACGGAAATGCTGGCCACTGGCATTCCAGAAAACCGGGACGAAATTGGTTTCGAGGCTATTCATGCGGGTGCGGTATCCGGAGGTATCGGCTGCGTTACCGCTCATCGCCGCCATGGGAATGGCCGCTTGGAGAGCCAGATAATACCAGGCATTGTCCAGAATAGCGATATCGATATTGCTTCCCCAATCCCCCCAGCTCCACCCTCCATCGCGGTGTTGAACTAATCCGTTGGTGCCCAGGCTCCAGAGACTCAAGTACTTCTTCACCGCGGGATAAGCGGCGCGAAGGGTCGTGCTGTCACCGGTGTTTTTGAAATAATTCCAGAATCCATACCAACCAATGCTGGCCAGCATTTGCTGGGGCAATTCCTGATCCCATGCGGTGGAGGGCGGTGCAAAGAGCGTATTATCGCTGCGCTGCCAAGCGATGAGAGTAGTCATGGCCTTACGTATCAGGCCATGTGCATTGGTATCCAAGGTGTAAAAGACCTCACCCAGTTGATTAACCACGTCGCCCCACCATAGCGCTCTCTCTCGATCGGGACAGTCGCTGAAGTCATCGAACATGTTGATATATAAGGTGCGGCCCGCCATACGCCAAAGCGAGGTATAAAATGGGTCATTGCTAGAAAAATTTCCAGTGAACTCGGCGGGATATCCGATTTCGCGATACTGTAAAGACTCGATGGTAATTCCGGCGGGAAGGGTGTACTTCACGGAATGACCGCTCATCCACACCAGAGTTTCAAATTCCTGGCTACCGGCACGGGTGACATATTCCGCCCGCACCGAAGGCCCTCCATCAAAGTCCTCCCATCCGTCGTATTGGTCGGCTTGGATATGAATCACCTGTCCAGCGGTCGGCGTATTGATTTTTAAATACGCGGACACGCGCGCTCCATAAGGCAGCCGTCCCTCAATCACGGCGCTGGTCGAAGTGCTCGGTAGGGAAGAGGCATTGGTATAGGCCTTCAGTCCACTGTCTTTCCATTGCGGAAAGGGTCGGGGAGTCATAGCGCCCCAAGGAGCTCCCGGCGGCATTCCCTTCGCAACCGCTACGGGCCAAGCGGAATCATCATAACCGGGCTGCTGCCATCCGTCGATGGAATTTTCTTGGGCATTGAACCGCACATTGAATTCGGAAAGCCTGAAATTGGGCTGCCCACCCCCGGTGGAAATTTCGTAGCCGGGATGCACGCGGGCCCGCCAGGTGGCGTCAGATTGCACGGCCGTCCCTCCGAAATTCCCATCGAATAGGAATCCGCCCCCGCTGCTGGTGCGATGAGACATGCCACTCTTCCCCCAATACCAAACCAAGGCGGCGATGGTATTGGCTCCGGGAGTCAGGTAAGGAGCCAGATTCAAGGTGTCATAATAAGTGCCAGTCGGAAGACTGCGCTTGAGCTGGCCTTCGAATACGACAAGCTTGCCATTGATCCATAGCCAGTATTTCGAATCCGCGGCGATGCGCACGGTTGCGCTGCTAGGCGCGGCAGCCAAGGTCACGGTTTTCCGAAAGCTCATCCATGTGTTTTGTGGCCCGGCGGTAGTTTGCCAAATCCAATTTGCAGCCCATTGGGCATGTCCTGTCATCGAAACCGCGAGTAAAAATGGCAGGGCGCGAAAAAATAATTGATTGAAAGATGCCTTCACTCCCTACTCCAATTCCTTAGCTTCCGACTCGATAGTCTGAAGGACAAGAAAATCTACGCAGGAAAGGGTTAAAACTCCCTGAATGCATCAGAAAAAGAAGGCCTCTTTGTACATACACGCTAAATAATTCACCTATAAATGCCGAAATTGTAATCATATTACTTAAAAAAGATACTGAAGGGCCAAGCCCGCTCGCTTTGAATGGGCAGAAAAAATTGGCTGAAGCGTTAAATTCGAAACGAGTGATGATTCTTTAGAAAATGGAATTCTATCCAATAATAAAGTCGTTGCATAAATGCCGGAATAAAATAGTCCCAAAATTCCAGCAATGTCGGAATAACCTTCGGGATCGGGGTTGGGTGCAATTATTGTCCAGATGCGGGCACCGTCAATACTGCGAATAGACCTAAATCCACCCATAGTACTTGATCGCCATCTTCTATGGCCGCGGGTAATATTAAGAATGGAATGGCGTCTTTACCCAAATAATATCCACTTAGGAAAACATCTTTAGCCGCAAAAGCCTTTCCAATGGATAGCCAGATAAAAAGTGAAATAATCATCAAGGGTCGCATTAGTTTCCTCTCCCGCGGTTTATTATCAGCGCATTCGGGCGCGGTCCGATCATCCTCCCCAAAACCCTTTGCCCCATTGGCCGGGAAGCGAGGAAACGATGCCTAATAGGATGAGGCCTCGCTCTCCTCAAGGACACTGTTATTGCCCCGTCTAAATCCAGTAATTCCTCAACCAAGGTATCTCCCATGAAGAGGAGAACTTCGCTCGGGCTTATGAATAGATCGTAATGGCCAGCATAGACGGTCGGTTTGGAAATAAAGCTTTTCGCATCAGCAGTCACCTGGATCTCATGCCGCCGGAAAAATGCATCGGTTTTCGCGGTGTCTATACTCGTTTGCGCGAAGGTAGGAATCGCGGCCAGGCATAGCCCGGCGATTAGAACCTGCCTTCCTTTTTTCCTTCCTCCAAAGAAGGAATATCGATTCACGGGCATCTCCTTAACCAAAGGCCGCCCCTAAATCTATGCTCCGGGCGGCTTATCAGTTAATTATACCTCCTGCCCCTCCCCATACAAACCCTTATAGCCTCGCCGTGTTTCCACGACGGGGCTGGTCAGTCTAGTTCTTGCGATCGGTATAGCCGGGAAGCAGCTCGAAAGACGGTCGATCTATCACGTCGCTGCGGTCAGGCCCACAGTCCTCGACGAAGGTGATGGTGGCCGCCTCGTCAATGACCAGTTTTGGGTATGTCGGCCCAGCATTCCGATATTCGCGCATTCGATCCAGGTGCTGGTTTTGGTAGCAAATGGTCTTGGTCGGCTCGTCTGCAATCCATTTCGGGAAGAAGATGGTGCCATAAAGCTTACGACGCGTGAGGTTGATGGCGATGCTGACCGTCGTCCCCGTCGGTTCGTCCCAAGATATTTTATACACATTGTCACCAATGTCGATGATATGGGCTTCCTGATCCGTGACCCAGCGACCGCCGACGATTCCGCTGTGAATGCGATAACTGAAAGACGTCGCATTCTTCACGTAAATCTCGTATTGCCAGCCATTGTCATAGGTGTAGATTAGGTGCTTGCCAATCAATCCGGTTAGGTTCTTAGTCTCATTCATCGGTCGCTCACCTGCCCTGGCCATTGGCTGACACCAATGAGGGTTCCGCTTGCATCATGGCATCGGACTGCATAAACACAGCCGCGTTGTGCCTAGCCGACTCGTCGCTTAGGATGGCTTCCGTGTTGGCCTCCAGTCCACCAAGAGAATCCATACGCTTCAACAACTCCACGGAGGCGACCAGGTCTTTGTGAACCAGGCGATCTTCACTTAGGAAGGGCACCGTCTGACGATACTCTTCGACGATGGTGCGGCTCTTATGGCTCGCCTTGTCGAGGCCGCGTAGCTCCAGCGCTTGCGCCGAAGCCATCAGTAAAATTCCGGTGAGTTGCTCCAAATGTCCGACGGAGTCACGGAGATCGAAGGCTGCGTGGGTGCCGAGACTATTGACGTCTTGATTGTCGCCTTCGGTGGGGATGACGAAGGACGCATGGGACTGCGCGAGCTTGCGACACTGAACGGTCAGTGAAGCTGCCAGAATTTGAATGGGGCGAAAGCCGCTATAATTAATAGGGTCTTCGATCAGGTTCACCGGCAAGCCTCGGTTTTTACGCGGATGCACTAAGATCGCCAGAAGCGCGTGAATCCAGGTGGCCGCTTGCGCGATGTCAGCGCGCAGCATGTCGCATGCGGAGCTCACATAGTAACCCATGAAATTAGCCGTATGGTAAACCTGCTCGTGCTCAGGAACGACAATTGGATTGTCGTTCACCGAGTTCATTTCGGACTCCACCCAGTGCGTGGCACGCGCCAAGTTTTCGTGG